>JBLHOS010000003.1:0-98350 GCA_047623825.1 Paracoccaceae bacterium
AGAACTGTGCACGGCGACCTTCGTAGGCAAGCGTCGCCAACGATTCGATGATATCATTGCTACCACGGACTTCGCCATAAGCGCTTTCTAGGCCCCATATGGCCGCGACAACCTCAGCCTCAACATTATAGCGCTGTTCGATGGCTTGTAGGGCCTGGCCATGCTCACGTAAGGCGGCCCTGCCGTTGCGAACCCGACTGTCTGACACTGCACTGTCTAGATAGTCCCAAAGGGTACGGTTGAATTCCGACTGGTTACGATCCCGCTCAATCACAGAGTCACTTAGCTGCACACCGCGAAAGGCCTGAGTCAGCGTGGATTGGGAAATTCCTGCGGCTCTGGCGCGACGTTCAAACGCGGTAATCCATTGCCGAAACCCAGCATCTGAAACCCGTACGTCGATTACCGATTCAGGTGTTGATACTACAGAGGTCTGTGGCGTGCGCATAATTGGGCGCTGCGAATAAGAGATTTCAAGGCGGCTTGATGGCGTCTGACCCGCCGCAGTTGCCGCGATGATCGGTCTTGGATCTGGTCGGGGGGAGCGTTCAACTGGGGTTGCATTGGCCAATAACGTCGAAGCCAAAAGGCCTACGCTCCATGCCAAACTGGCTTGTAGTCCACGCATTTTTTCACCTGCTCGAATACTGCAATTTTTCACGACTATAAACAGGTCGTTTACGTTTCAGAAGCGAATTTTGACGGTCTGGCGCGTCGCACCAAAACAAGCTTGATTGCGCTTACGCTGATCCGTTTTATCGGCCAATTAGCTGCGGCTTCGGGAAACCTTCTTGCGCAGTTTACCTGCCTTGATCTTGGCTTTGCCCGCCTTGCGGCGCACCGGCCCGCGCCCTGATCTTCGCGCCGCATGCGATACAGCCTGTCCGTCAATCGACACCAGCTCCAGCGTTAGGCCACCTGTGATGGGAACTGCCTCTGAAAGCTTAACGACTACGCGCTGCCCCAAGGCAATTACCATTCCGCTTTGGGATCCCACCAAGGTCTGGCTTTCGACATCATGATGGAAATACTCCTGACCCAATGCGCGCATCGGTAACAGGCCATCGGCACCGGTCTCGTCCAGTTTCACAAAGGCACCAAACCGGGCGATCCCACTGATCCGGCCAGCAAATTCACCACCAACCCGTTCTGAGAGATAAGCCGCCAGATATCTGTCGGTTGTGTCACGCTCAGCCGTCATGGACCGGCGTTCGGTGTCTGAGATCAGGACTGCCGTTTCATCCAACTGCTCGATCTCAAGATCGCTCAACCCGTCTTTGCCCCAACCATGGGCACTGATCAGTGCGCGGTGCACGATCAGGTCAGCGTAGCGTCTGATCGGTGAGGTGAAATGTGCATAGCTTTTCAAAGCCAAGCCGAAATGGCCGAAATTTTCTGCGTTGTAATAGGCCTGCTGCATGGACCGCAGCGTTGACAGGTTGATCAGTTCGGCAAATTCACTGCCCGCAGCGGCATTCAGCAGCGCGTTCAGGTGCCGGGTCTGAAGGACCTGTCCCTTTGCCAATGGAAAGCCCGAGGCAATCGCCGTTTCTCGTAAAGCGTCCAGTTTTTCGCGGCTTGGTTCCTCATGAACGCGAAACAGCAATGGGCGGCGCTTAGCGATCAGTGTCTCAGCGGCAGCGACATTTGCAAGAACCATAAACTCTTCGATCAGTTTATGCGCAACAAGCCGATCTTTGAACTTTACCGAGGCCACATTGCCGTCATCATCCAGCTCTATCCGGCGTTCCGGCAGGTCCAGCTCTAGCGGTTGGCGCCGTGAACGGGCATCCTTAAGGGCTGCATAGGCTGCATAAAGGGGCGCTATCACCGTCTCCATCAGTGGGACACAGGCATCGTTCGGCGCGCCGTCCTGTGCGGCCTGAACCTCTTCATACGTCAATGAGGCCCAGGATTTCATCAGACCGCGCACAAAGTTGTGGCTGATCTTATTGCCGTGAGCATCCAGAACCATGCGCACGGCCAGGCATGCGCGCGGCACGCCTTCATGCAGTGAACAAAGATCGCCGGACAGACGATCAGGCAACATCGGCACAACCCGGTCTGGAAAATATGTGGAATTGCCGCGTTTGCGTGCCTCACGGTCAAGCGCGCTATCGGGTGTCACGTAATGAGCAACATCAGCGATCGCGACCCAAAGAACATGGCCGCCTTCATTTTCTGGGTTATCGTCTGCCTGCGCGAAACAGGCGTCGTCATGATCGCGCGCATCCGATGGGTCGATGGTGACCAGCGGCAACTCACGTAGATCTTCTCGGCCTTTTAGCCCTGCTGGTTTAGCCTGATCAGCCTCGGCAATCACGGTATTGGGAAAGGCGTCCGGAATGCCGTGCTGATGGATTGCGATCAGCGAGACGGCTTTGGGTGCAGATGGATCACCCAGGCGATCTATAATGCGCGCGCGGGGCAGGCCCATACGCGATTTTGGCCCGGCCTGTTCAGCTTCAACCAACTCACCATCTTTGGCACCAAAGGTCGCGTCGGCGGCAACGCTCCATTCCTTGTCCGACCCTTTGTCCAACGGAACGATGCGACCGCCTTCAGTCCCTTGGCGATATATCCCCAACAGGCGCTGTGGGTTCGCACCGATCTGGCGGATCAGTCGGGCAATGTAGTGATAATCTTCGCCGCTGACCTCTTGCAGGCGGGCAAGGATCCGATCACCGGCACCCAAAGCCGGGTCTGTGGCGCGGGCCGAAAATAAAATACGCGGCGCAGGTCCTTCGCCATGCCATTCCATTGGCTTTGCAAAGATATCCCCGTCGGTGTCGGGGTCTAGGATTTGCAATACGGAAACGGGTGGCAACTTGTCGTGGTCGCGATAAGTCTTTCCGCGTTTCTGCAGATGCCCCTCGGATTCCAGTTCCTTCATGAGCCGCTTGAGATCGATCCGCGCGGCTCCTTTGATGCCAAACGCCTTGGCGATGTCGCGCTTGGCGGTTTGGGTTGGATGTGCGGCGATCCAATCAAGGATCTCTGATTTGGTGGGGATCTGACTCATACCCGGGAGGTAGCATGCGGGCTGGGTCGCGTCATGTCCTATCTGGACAGCGCGCGCAGGTCCGCCAGCGTGTCGACGTCCTGCAACATATCTGTGAAACCGATCCGGTGATCGGTCAGCGTGTCTATGGTGTCGCTCAACGCATGTTCGGTGGACCACCGAACGTTTTTGAAAAGATTGCGGGGTGGTGACCGTAACCGTTTAAGGCCGACCAGCCAATACCCGCCATCAGGGGCTGGACCCAAGACCGCGTCATGTCGTGAAAGGGTCCGAAGCGCGCGGATGATATGATCTTTGTCGATATCCGGGATGTCACTGCCAATGATCAACCGTGCCCCGGGCGGCCCTGCCCGAAGCAATCTGCCCATGCGGTCGCCCAGATCGCCACGACCCTGCCCGATCCGCGCCAGATCCACAGGCCAAACCCGGCTTTGCAGACCGACCGCATCAGGGGTTACCGCAAGAACCAAATGCCAGCGCGGATCGCGCAAGTCCCGGATCAGACGCGCCGCCTGATGGCGAAACCACCACGCAGCAGGGATTTTTCCCAGATCTTTTGCAAGCCGGGTTTTGACCTGGCCCGGTTGCGGCTCTTTGAGCATGATAATCAGCGTTGGGCGCATGGATCCCGGTTTGTTTTGAGTATTTTTTTCCAAGAAAAAGGTAGGCATGGATCGAATTCTAGGGCTGGGCAAAGAAATCAGTCAGGACCCGGCCATAAATTCGCTTGAGCGCATGGATGTCAGAGACGCGAACCCGTTCATCGACTTCGTGCATGCGGTGACCCACAAGACCAAATTCAACGACCGGGCAATGGTGTTTGACAAATCGCGCATCAGAGGTGCCGCCGGTGGTTGAGAGTGTGGCCGTTTGGTTGGTCTCGGTTTGCACCGATTTTGCGACGAGATCCGAAAGTGCGCCGGGTGGCGTCAGGAACGCTTCGCCAGATATCTTCGTCGACATCTCAATCTTTACGCCGGTTTCCTGTGCCACTTTATCAGCCTCATCTTGCATCCACGCGGACAGGCTGGCGCCAGAATGCAGATCGTTAAAGCGCAGGTTGACTGTCATTTTTGTCGTGGCTGGGATCACGTTCGTGGCCAGATTTCCGGTATCGATTGTTGTAACTGACAGTGTCGACGGGTCGAAATGGTCAGTCCCGTCATCAAAAGCATGCGCAGACAGCCGTTGGGCCAGCATGGCCACTGCCGGCATCGGATTAAGTGTCTTGTGTAAATAGGCTGAGTGGCCTTGTTTGCCACGCAAGGTGAACCAAGCAGACATCGCACCCCGTCGTCCGATTTTCAACATGTCGCCCATGGTCTCACGGCATGTAGGTTCCCCCACGATGCAGGCGGTCATAGCTTCGTTATGGGCTGCCATCCAATCGAGCAGGGCGATTGTTCCATCGGTGGAAACACCTTCTTCATCGCCGGTGATGGCCAAAATTACCGCGCCATCGGGGGGGGTGTCTTGAACAAATTCAATCGCGGCCGCGACAAACGCCGCAACGCCTGATTTCATGTCTGTGGCTCCGCGGCCATAAAGCCAGTCCCCCTCAATCACCGCTCCAAACGGTGGATGCGTCCAGGCGGCCTCATCCCCGACGGGAACAACATCTGTATGGCCATTAAAGCCGAAACTGCGCGAATGACCCTTTTGGCCCCACCGAGCGTAGAGATTGGCGACACCGCCGCGATCAACCCTAACGCAGGTAAATCCCGCGTCTGTCAGGGTGTCTTCAAGTAGCACCAGTGCGCCACCCTCAATGGGTGTGACAGACGGACAACGGACAAGTTTCGCTGTAAGTTCAATGGGATCGACGGTTTGAGTTGGCATGTTGATAGGTCCTGATAGTAGCGATTTTGATCGTGCGTTGATAGACCTGCGGCGTGCAAGCAACAAGTTTGAATTACCCTCGCATAATTGCTTAACAGCTGAATCCGATTACGTTATATTAAGCTTAATAACAAAGCCGAGGCAGGCATTCTGAGGGACAAAGATCCCTCGCTAGAGCAGACCGCACCATCCGCCCCTCAGCGGAGGGCACTTCTCACTGTCAGATCTCGGCATGTCTGGGGTGAATGAATGGTCGATGCGGTTGAACTGCAAATAGATAACGGAGCATCTGCGACAGAAATGGCTGAAGCCATTTTTGGCGGCTCAATTGAAATTATCGACGCCACCTATATCGGTGACCGAAATTCCTCGGGCATTTGGAGCAATGGCGATGCGGATGCATCTGATCTAACGCCATCCGATACGGGCGTGATCCTGTCCACAGGACGCGTGAGAGATGTCACCAACAGTACAGGTGAGGCGAACCAGAACACCAATACCTCGACCAATACACAGGGCGTGAATGGCGATAGCCAATTCGATCAACTTGCAGGTACGAATACCTATGACGCAAGTATTCTCGAAGTCACATTCATCCCGGATACTGCGTACATCTCTATGCAGTTCACCTTCGCATCTGAGGAATATCCCGAATATGTAGGGTCGATTTTTAACGATGCTGTTGGGATCTGGATAAATGGGGTTGAGGTTTCGGGCCCCGTCTTTGACGTCGCGCAGATCAACAGTGTTAATCAAGACGCCAATGAGACGCTATTTGTTGATAACACCGGCGACGCCGCCAACACTGAGATGGATGGTTATACAGTTACGCTTAGCGTTCTGATCCCTGTAAATATTGGGGAAGAGAACAATATCCGGATCGGTATCGCGGATGTGGGCGACTCGTCGTTTGACTCTGCCATCTTGATTGCCGGAAACAGCATTCAGGGCGATTTCATCGCATATGATGACGCGACAACTGTCTCGTCGGGCCAGACGGCTGAAATTGACGTTACCGCAAATGATGGGCAACCCGGAGCCATAATTACGATCACCCACGTGAACGGCCAAGAAATTGGTGTGGGTGGCTCAGTGACATTGAACAGCGGTCATGTGGTCACACTGCTGGGCAATGGAAACTTGTCGGTAGCCCCACCGGTCGGCCAGGCGCCGGTGACCGAGGAAGAGTCTCTCAACTTCACATACACGGCCGAATTGGCTAATGGCATTTTCGACACAGCGTTTGTCACCGTCACCACGATACCGTGTTTTACGGCTGGTACACGTATCAGGACACCTGATGGACAGCGGCGAGTCGAAGATTTGCAGATCGGCGATTTGGTTGAGACCTGCGACGCCGGGTCACAGCCGATCCGCTGGATTGGTCGTCGGAAGGTCAAAGCCGAAGGCTCCTACGCACCGATCGTGATCGAGGCCGGTACCTTCGGTCATCACCGTCGCCTACGTCTTTCGCCGCAGCACCGAGTGTTAGTGCGGCATCATATGGCCGAAATCATGTTCGGGGAAGACGAGGTTTTGATTGCAGCCAAAGATTTGGTGAATGAGTGCAGCATATGGATCGATAGCGGCGGTGAGGTGGAGTACATCCACCTGCTGTTTGATAGGCATCAAATGATCTGGTCTGAGGGCATGTTGACGGAGAGTTTCCTTCCGGGACCGCAAGTTCTGATGGGGTTTGACGAAGATGTCCGGGCCGAACTTTTAAGCCTGTTTCCTGAACTAGATTCGGTGTCATGGGAGGGCTACGGACCCTCGGCTCGGCCAGCGCTTAGGCGGTATGAAGCACTCGCATTGTTCGGCTGATAGGACCTGCCACAAAGATGACATCTTTCTGCAGAATTCGACACATAATTCTCCTGTAGAGAATATGGTTAATAACAAAGAATAGTGTTGATGGTGATATGAGTTGGATTGAAATCTGGGATGGATTGCGCGAAAGCACGAAGCCGCATCAGGTATTTGCTGGGCGACTAACGTCCGGCAGCCTGGTGTTCGAGGTCACTTTGCCTGCATCAACCCAAGAGTCGTTTGTCGTTTGGCAGGGCCGATCTGGTGACGCTAGCGCATTACAGATTTGCCGGACACGTACTGGAAGTATCGTTTTGCGCCACGGCGATGTAGGCGTAGAAACGCGCGATCAATTTGTCGAAGCTGGCGATCTGCTCAGCGTAAAGTATTCTTGGGACGCAACCAACCGAACCAGCCTTATTGAATTTACAAACTGCGTCCACAATACGGTTCACCGCGGATGCGTTGGCCCCCACGTTCCGCTTCGCGCGGAAACGGTCCTGCCCGGGTCTGATTTTGATATGCGCAACCACCATTTTGCAGGTGTTGCGGATCATGCGTTGCTTTCAATGACAATTTCAGGATTTGGTCCCGGCACGCCGATTGAAACACCGGATGGTCCGCGCCCGATTGAATCGCTGCAGCCCGGAATGCAAGTTTGCACCGGTGAAAGCGGCGTCCAGACGGTTCGCTGGGTCAGTCGTCAGGAAGTGTTGGCTAGGGGGCAGAATGTTCCGGTTCAACTGCGAGCACCGTATCACGGCGTTCCGACAGACGTCATCGTAACGCGCAGTCAGCGGATCTTGTTCACTGGGCCGGATATCGAATATCTCTTTGGGCAAGAGGCCGTTTTTGCCCGAGCTGGCGACTTGATAAACGGAAAATCGGCGCGTTTGGATCAACGTCGATCGACGCAGGTTATCCATCAAATAATGCTTGATGCGCATGAAACCGTTCTTGTTGGACGGTGTCGAATGGAGACGGTCTTGTTGGGCGAACTTGTTGCATCAGAAGGCCGCACAAATTTGGCCTTATCGAAGGTTGATCAGGAAACTGCCTATCAAACGCTGGACCGTTCCGCGGCCCAGGCCATGATGGCGCAGATGATCGAACATCGCCGCATCTCAGCCTAAGACTTACCCTCAAAGAACGGCGTTAGCTGTGCAACAATGACGGAGTTTTCGTCCTTGGCGCGCTGCATAAGGGCCAATTCATCCGCATCGATGTCGTGCCCATCTTCGATGCGTTCGGCCAAAGTCCCATACCCGGTCACGTCCAGTGGGGCCATGTCGGCTTGCTTGAGGATGGCGACAGTTTCGCGCACGGCCTCAGCCTCATCCACGCCGCTGGCGTAACACATTAGGGCGGCCCCGGTGGATCCTTTGGGCAGACCGTCATTTGATTTGCGGCCCACCTCAACCAAGAGGGTATAGACCAACTGAGGCTTTTTTTCTGTTGTCATATGGGCGCCGTACCGGGCGCCAATCAGCCCGTCAAGGACGACCGATGAAATCGCGGCTAACAGTGCCTTCAAAACAGCGTGGGCAGAACGGGAATGTATTTTTTGCTAAATAAATGAATTGCCCATTGACCACAGCCGCGTTGCATTCGTTCAAATTGCCGCTGTTGGCCGTGTTCCTGACTTTAACTGCCAACTAGAGGTCGCCGCGGGACCACCATAGTGGATCTCAAACCGATCCGCGGCATAGCCGAACAGCCCGGTACGATCAGGCGTTGCATCGACGCAAACCTCAACCTGTTGGGCGGCAAAGGTATGCGGGTTCACCCTGTTGGGAAATTGACCGATGTCGTAGTTTGGGGTGCCGTTGGATATGATGCAGCGATCATCGCCGCGAACAAACATCTCAACCTCATTTTCATGAGCCGAGGCAGAATAGGCCAGAACCGGACTGCACGCGGTCATTGCCAGACATAAATAATGCATAATCTGGGCTAACATTAGTCGTGTTGCAGAACCGATAATTCATTTTGAATGAGGGTTTTCACTAGACTTTAGAGCAGGTTTGAACACAACCTCGACGGCCCGCCAATGGCAGGCCGTCGGACTCTGATTTTAGTCGCGCAGCAGCTCATTAATTCCAGTTTTTGAGCGTGTCCGCTCATCCACCCGCTTAACGATAACGGCGCAATACAGATGCACACCATTCTTGGAGGGCAGAGAGCCTGCAACGACCACCGAGTAGGGTGGGACTTCGCCATAAGTGATTTCGCCGGTTTCACGATCCACAATCTTGGTGGACTGACCGATGAAAACACCCATACCAAGCACGGATCCTTCGCGCACGATGCATCCCTCAACAACTTCGGAGCGCGCACCAATAAAGCAATTATCTTCGATGATCGTCGGGCCAGCCTGCATCGGTTCCAACACGCCACCGATCCCGACACCACCTGACAGATGCACGTTCTTGCCGATCTGTGCGCAGGATCCGACCGTAGCCCATGTGTCTACCATCGTGCCCTCGTCGATATAGGCGCCCAAGTTCACAAAGGACGGCATCAAGACAACGCCGGGGGCGATGTAGGCAGATTTGCGTACGATGGCGCTCGGGACGGCGCGAAAGCCTGCGGCTTTCCACTGGTTATCGCCCCAACCCTTGAACTTGCTATCCACCTTGTCCCACCAGCCGCCGCCTTGGGGGCCACCCTCTTGCGCTGCCATGTCTTTCAGACGAAAGCCCAGCAATACGGCCTTTTTGGCCCATTGGTTCACATGCCAACTGCCGTCCGACTGCTTTTCAGCCACACGAAGGGTGCCGCTATCCAGTGCGGCCAAAGTGTCCTCAATGGCTTCGCGCGCCTCACCCGTCGTATCGGGCGTGATGTCGGCGCGCGCTTCCCAGGCCGCCTCTATCGCGGTTTCCAACTGTGTTGTCATGGCTTGGCCCCTTGGTTCATTCTGTCAAAATCTGCACAGGGCTATACTGGCAAGGCCTCAAGCGCGCAATGCGCCAGACTTGCCGGACCTGTAAAAGGATCTGGAACAGACGGGATCTATGATCTGCAATGATCCCTTACCACGCGCTGGTCAGGGGGGATCCAACAAGATAACGCTATTGAAATCGCCTTAAACAAGGACAGTTAACGACCATGGATGATTCCAGAGATAGCCCGTTTCCGCATGCCGAAAAAGATATTCAGACGGCGCGCACGGTTCCAGACACTCCGCAGACGCGGGCGTCTGCCTATCAGCTTGCCTTTGCCGACTCTGAATTCCTGTGCCGGGATGAATTGCGGCCTATTCGCCTGCAACTAGAGCTGATGAAACCGCAGATGCTGATGGATGAACGCGAGATTGCCAGCACGATTGTTCTGTTCGGCGGCGCGCGTATACCAGAACCCGCCAAGCGTGACACAGCGCGAACCGAAACCTTGGCAGAGCTGACTAAATACTACGATGAGGCTCGTCGATTTGCCCGACTGATGACCGAGCGTAGCTTGCTAAGTGGATGTCGGGAGAATGTGATCGTCACAGGTGGCGGCCCCGGCGTGATGGAGGCCGGCAACCGCGGTGCCCAAGATGCGGGCGGATGCTCTATCGGCCTGAACATTGTGCTGCCGCATGAGCAAGCGCCAAATCCCTATGTGACACCTGAGCTTTGCTTTAATTTTCATTACTTTGGCATCCGAAAGATGCATTTCTTGCTGCGCGCCAAGGCGATTACTGTCTTTCCGGGTGGTTTCGGGACCTTAGATGAAATGTTTGAGGCGCTGACATTGATTCAGACCGGCCGGATGGAGCGGGTACCGTTCTTGCTGTTTGGTGAGGCGTTCTGGCGCAAGATCATCAATTGGGATGCGTTGGCCGATGCAGGCACCATTGCTGCGGATGATTTGGAGTTGTTCCGGTTTGTTGAAACTGCGGATCAGGCCATGGACCTGATCGACAATTGGGGCAAGCCAGGCGCGCGGACTACGATCCCAGGTCGCTAATCGGGCAATCGGTATTCGACAAATTCGGTCTTTAGCCAGCCGCTGAAATTATCATCAGAAATCATGCTGGCGATCAGGTGCCCGTCCCCTGATCGCCAAATGCTGATGCCCTCCAGATTGCCGTGGACGCCGAGGGATGTGACCAGCAGGGTTTCCTCATCAACAAACCCGTAATCATTGATGTCAAAGCGGCGGATCCGGGTTGAGAACCCAAAGAGCCCGCGAAAATCGCGCTCAAGCAGATAAAACCTGCCATCGGGTCCAATATCTGCCCCAACAGCCAAGTACCGGCCCCGACGCGGAATACTGAAGTTTGGCTGCCAAGCGCCGTTTGCAAATCGGTAGACCGGAAACGGTACGGCCCAATCGCCGGATCGTTCGGGAAGGGTAAAGAGTTGCCCCGCCGGATCGACGGCCAAAGCTTCGAGGGATGCATTGACCTCTAGATGCACGAAATCTGGGTGGGGTGGGATCGCGGCGATAAGCGCACCGGTGAGTGAATGCAGGGCAAGCCTGTGATCTCCCTCAAACGAGACATAGAGTGTGTCGTTGGGCCCAAAGGCGAGGCCTTCGCTGTCGCGTTGCCCCCGAAGCTCAGCCCGGCTGCCATCTTGGCCCCGAAGGGTCCGTATGGAACCAAGAGACAGGTTGGTTGCTGTCCCATCGGCGCGGATAATCTCAGCTCGCAGCAGATACCCCCTGTCAGACAGCAAGTTCATTGATCTGCCATTCGGTGCCATGGCGATTGCGGACAGTCCGCCAAATTGCGTTGCATCTGAACGCAACTGAAGATTGCTGATTAGTTCCAGATCCTGCGCCAAGGCTGTCAGCGGCCCAATGGCAAGAACCAGCCCTAGGGCGCAGATGCGGTTAAGACGCTGACGCATTGATTTGGCAGATCCTCAAGTGTCAGTTCGCGGCGCGGTGGCGACGGCGTGGCGTCCGGGTTAGGCGGCGGTGGGTTGAGGATATCGGCAACCCACAGCTCGGCATCCGCACATCCATCGCCCGGTGGTGGCGGTGCCTGATCGACACAATTCCTTGAACCACGTGGGCAATTCAGACGCACGTGGAAATGGTAGTGATGGCCCCACCAAGGACGGATATTGCGCAACCAACTGCGATCCCCCGTCTCATCATTGCACATCTGAACCTTGGCACCTGGAAACACAAAAATCCGGGCAACGCGCGGGTCTTGGGCGGCAGCGCGCAAGATCGCATGATGGCTTGGGGTCCAATTGTCATTTACATAGGCCCCTTGGGCGCGGCGCATCGAGATTGATGAGATATTTTCGCGGTCCCGACGGCTCAGCGTCAGATCGCGCGCTGGCAGCATCCAGATATCAACGTCGAGGCCGGATTGATGTGACCTGTGACCATCTGTCATCGGCCCACCACGTGGCTGGCTCATATCGCCGATATACAGACCATCCCAACCTAGCTGGGTGGCTTGTCGCGACAGATCCTGTACGAATTCGATGGTCGTAGGATGCGCCCAATTGCGGTTTCTGCTTAGGCGCATAGCCTGCCAAGTCGGCCCAGTTTCCGGCAGCTGTTCCGCCCCAGCGACGCAACCATTTGCATAGCCACCATGAGATCTGGGGCGTTGGTCAGAAGCTGCTATTGCGGCACCAAACAAAGTGCGCGCCTCAACCTGTGCCGCTGCTGGAGCGGTGTAAAGTGTTAACGCTAGGCTTGCGGCAAGGGCGAGGCGGATGACCATTTTTCGGCACTCTCTCCTTCTGGATTGACCCAGACTAGCAGGATCAAGGCCAAAAGAAACAGGCCGATTACCGGTGTGATGCCGATCCGCTGACTCTCAGACAACCCTGTCACGATGCCAATCAACAATGGGGCGATGAACGAGGTTGCCTTGCCGGCCAAAGCGTAGAGACCAAAGGCCTCAGTCATTCGTGCCGGGTTTGATTGGCGCACCAGCATCGTACGTGATGAGGCCTGCAAGGATCCACCGCCCGCGCCAATCAGGCTGCCGCAGATGTAGAAGGCAATCGATGGCGCGCTGGACCCTTCGAGCACGCCGATACCCAAGACCGATGTTGGCGTGATCGTGACGACCGTGATGCAAACAAGGGTCAATAAGATGGTTGCCCACAGAATTACCGGCTTTGGACCATGACGCGCATCGGACTTTCCGGTTGCCCAAGATGAGACCCCGGCCGTGATCGCAGCAATGATACCAAAGACGCCCACATCAACAACGGACCACCCCAGAACGCCAAGCGCATAGATGCCGCCAAATGTATAAAGCCCGCCAAGCGCGTCACGATAGAGCATCGAAGACCCAAGGAATGCCATTAGGCTGGGCGTTTGGGGCAGGCGTCTTAAGGTTGCGCGCAGGTCGGCTATGGCCTTCTTTACTGTTGCGGATTTATGCGCACCGCGCTTGGCGTCATCGCCGTGCACCCACAAAAAGAACGGGACCATAAAGATCACATACCAGATCGCGGTCAGTGGCCCGACGGACCGCGTGCCCTCCCGCATCTCTGGATCCAACCCAAAGGCTGGCGCATTTCCCAAGAACGTCAGGCCAGCTTCGTTTTCGGCCAAAAACAAGAGCATTACGATCAGCGCCAGAACACCGCCCGCATAACCCAATGCCCAGCCCGATCCAGAGATTTTGCCGATTTCCTCACGCGTTCCCAATGTTGGAAGCAGTGCATTGGTAAAGGTCGTCGCAAACTCCATGCCGACAAGGCCAATGACAAAGGCGCCTAAGATAACGACCAAATTACTGCTGCCCGGCACTGCCCACCACAGCCCGAATGAGCCGACGACATACATGATCGAGAACAGGATGATCCAAGGCATTCGTCGCCCGGTGCTATCTGCAAGCGCGCCTAAAACTGGTGCAGCGAACGCAATACACAGACCCGCAATTGTCAGGGTGTAGCCCCAAAGCTCTTGGCCGCGAACCGGGTCATCAACCACGGCTGAGGCGAAGTAGGGCGCGAATATAAAGGTCAAAAGTAAGGTGGAATAAGGTTGGCTTGCGAAATCAAACATCATCCAGCCCCAGATGCGTTTGCGATGTGAAATGCTTGCCATTGTATTCCTTGATCCCTTTTAATCGAACCTTCGGTGGAAATATGCCAAGTTGCAACGAATAACGCGGCCGGATCGGTCAATCGGGTGTTGTTGGGTCCTGCGGTGGCCATGGGCGGGTGGCGTCGGCGATGATCCAGGCTTTCACCCAATCGGGCAGGTCGGGCATTTTGGCGTCCGCGCCAAGCTCTTCCCAAATCTTATGCGGCGGCACGATTTTGCCGGAGTTGGTGACAGCAGACCGATAGACAATTTGATTGCAGCATGTTTTGCCACGCCACATCGACTGCTCTAGATAGACAAATTTGTCGTCGTATCCCAATGCCCGGCTGCGCATTTCAAAACGATCGAACAAGGCGATGCGTTTGCGGTACCGAACGCTTGCGCCAGCCATCGTCAGGCCCCACCGGTTCTTGCGCAACACGCGCAGCAAGCCAGCCCTCTTGGCCAATGGATAACGGCCCAGATCGTACAACGTCAGTGTTCGACCATTGTTCAATTCGAGGAAGTGATCGATGTCCCAAGGCCAGCAAATATGTTGGGAGACATGTGTCCCTGTTGGCGGCAGGTCCGGCGCATCGCCGTGTACTATGAGTTCTTTGATCAATCGGATGATGGGATACATGGGGCCCCTTTTTTGGACTCAAATGGTAGTCTTAGCCAATGCGCGTCAAACGAGTAGCCATGTCAGATCGCTTGCGTATCTGGACCGTGCCCCTTAGCTGTTGCGTCGGTAAATTAATCGAAGGCAGCCCCAGACACATGACATCGTTATTTCAGATCCTGATGATGATTTTGAGCATCGTAAAATTCGTCGTCATCGCACATATTATCATGAGCTGGCTTATCAGCTTTGGCGTGCTGAACATTCAGCAGCAGCTTGTAGCGCAAATTTGGAGCGGCCTGAGCCGACTGGTTGAACCGGTCTATGGACGGATTCGTCGGTTCCTGCCTGATCTTGGTGGATTGGATCTTGCGCCGCTGATCGTCATTCTGGGTGTTTTCGCGCTAGAAACCATCCTACGCAACAACGCAATGATGTTTATCTAGTGAAGGAATGGGGCTTCATCGCCCCAAACCTGTGCGACGCGCGCATCACGACCACACGAATCACGATAGAGCCCATATGCGACGGCCTTTGACCGGGGCCCAAAACGCGTGATCACCAATGCGTCGCTGCGATAATAGTCTTGGTGATATTCGTCAGCGGCGTAAAACGGCGCTGTGTCTAAAATTGGTGTGCGAACTTGTCGCCCGATCGTCTCAGTCGCCAGTGCAATTTCTTCTTCTGCGGCAGCGCGCTCTTCTGGTGTTTCGACAAAAATTGCTGATGTATAACTATGGCCCCGATCGCAGAACTGACCGCCGTCATCCAATGGATCGATAGAGCGCAGGAACAAATGGATCAGTTGTTGGTAGCTGATACGATCAGCGTCATAGGTGATCTCAACCACCTCAAGATGACCAGTACCTCCACGCACGACCTCTCGATACGTCGGGTTTTCAACCGTTCCACCAGCAAACCCAGAGACAACTTCGATCACACCTTCCACACCTTCAAAATCGGACTCGACGCACCAAAAACATCCACCCGCCACAAGGGTAGTCTGAAGTGATTGGGCATGGGCTTTATCGATGTGAACAAAAAGGCCCACCGCTATTGCGAAGGTTAATATGATGACCTTCAAAGATTGCAGTTTTAGGCGATGAAACATAAATATTTCCTCCACTTTGGCCAATGGTTCCTGTGATTGGCATTGAAATACAACCCACATGAGTGTGATCTCACACAGTGGTGAATGGAAAGGCCCAAATATGGATAACGCTGTAACAACTCATCAGGCAGCCGATGATGCCCGCAATGAGGACATCGTGATATATGTGAACGGTTTGTTGAAACCGCGCGCAGAAGCGATGGTCAGCGTCTATGACAGTGGATTCATGCTGGGCGATGGCGTGTGGGAGGGGTTGAGGCTCTACAATGGCGCTTGGGCGTTCCTGGACGACCATATGGACCGGCTGTTTGAGGCTGCCCGCGCGATTGATCTGGAGATCGGATTGGACCGCGCCGGCGTGATCAACGCGCTGGAGCAGACGCGGCTAGCAAACCAGATGCACACTGACGCCCATGCCCGCCTGATGATTACGCGTGGTATCAAGATCCGTCCGTTTCAGCATCCGGCACTGTCGGTCAGCGGCCCAACAATCGCGATCATCATGGAGCATTCCAAGCCGTCACTGCCGCGTCCCATTCGGCTGGCCACGGTCCCGCATCTGCGCGGGTTGCCGATGACCCAAGACCCAAAGCTGAATTCCCATTCAAAACTGAATTGCATTCTGGCCTGTATCGCCGCCGAAAAGGCTGGTGCGGATGAGGCCTTGATGCTGGACGTCCATGGCTTCGTGAACACGACCAATGCCTGCAACTTCTTTATCGTCCGCAAGGGCGCGGTTTGGACCTCAACCGGGGATTATTGCATGAACGGGATCACCCGTCAGAAGGTGATAGATGTGTGCCACGCTGCTGGCATTCCGATACTCCAAAAGAATTTTTCTTTGGTAGAAGCCTATGGTGCTGATGAGGCGTTCCTGACCGGCACCTTTGGCGCGCAAACGCCAGTCGGCGAAATTGACGGTCGCCAAATTGGTGCCGGTACACTTGGCCCGGTCACAACAAAAATCCGCACGCTGTATAAAGCACTGGTTGAGGCTGACACCGCATGAGAATTGCCATGTGGTCAGGGCCGCGCAACCTGTCGACAGCAATGATGTACAGCTTTGCCGCGCGCCCAGATTTTACCGTGATGGATGAGCCGTTCTATGCCTGCTATTTGCAGAAAACCGGCCTGAACCATCCGATGCGGGCCGAGGTGTTGGCTGCGCAATCTACCGACCCCGACGACGTGATTGCGCAGCTGTTGGCCGCAGCACCGCCGACCCGCCCGCATATCTATCAAAAGCATATGACCCAACACATGGTTCCCGGCATCCCGCGTGATTGGTTCGATCAGGTAAGGCATGTGTTTTTGATCCGTCACCCCAGCCGTGTTGCCGCCAGCTTTGGCGCGAAATATGAGAACCCGACGCTTGAGGATTTGGGCTTTCTTCAGCAGGTCGAAATCTATCAGGAAGTATGTGCCATGGGGATCGCGCCTATCGTGATCGATAGCACCGACATTCGGCGTGACCCTGAGGGGGCTTTGAAGCGGCTGTGCGGCGCTTTGGCCCTTAATTGGGAGCCATCGATGTTGGGTTGGCCAAGTGGCGGTCATCCGTCGGATGGGATCTGGGCTGCGCATTGGTATGGTGCTGTCCACCGCTCAACCGGGTTTGCGGGCGCCGAAGCTGAGATGCCTCAACTTGGTGGGCCTTTGGCCGAGTTGGCAGCGCAGGCTTTGCCGTCCTACCAAAAACTGGCCGCAGTGAAGCTGGCGTAGATCTTAGGCTTACAGAAGTTGCCCAAGCCTGAGGGCAATAGTGGCGTCCCCTGAAACCTTGAGTTTGCCCATCATAACGCCCGTCATCGGATTGAGTTTGTCTGCGATCAGCTTGGCCAGATTATCGGTTGAGATCTTGATCGTGCAATCAGTCTCAGCGTCTTTAAGGCTGGCCTGCTTGTCAGCCAAAACTATGACACCATCAGTCCCGCAATCAAATTTCCAGCTGTCGCTGAACGTACTACTGGTCAGGCCGCGTTGAATGTTTGCTGCAATTTCTGCCAAAGTCATTGGTGGCCCCTTCCGCATCTGCAGTCATGGCGTAGAAGCCGAGGGGCCGATCAACAATAGTGACGTCAGGTCAGATTAGCTGACGCGTTTATTCCGAGCCGCTATCAGCTTCAGGCGCAGCGCGTTGAGCTGGATAAAGCCTTGTGCGTCTTTTTGATCGTAGGCGCCCGCGTCGTCTTCAAAGGTCACGTGTGCCTCAGAATAAAGGCTGTGATCAGACCAGCGCCCAACCGTCCGTGCTGAACCCTTATAGAGTTTCAATCGCACTGTGCCGGTCACATGGGCCTGACTATGGTCAATCGCCGCCTGAAGCATTTCACGCTCTGGGCTGAACCAGAAACCGTTATAGATCAGCTCAGCATAGCGTGGCATCAATTCGTCTTTGAGGTGCGCCGCACCACGATCAAGCGTGATGGACTCGATGCCGCGATGGGCCTCAAGCAGTAATGTGCCGCCGGGGGTTTCATAGATTCCGCGGGACTTCATCCCGACAAAGCGACCCTCAACAAGATCAAGCCGTCCAACGCCGTGCCTGCCGCCCAATTCGTTAAGTTTGGTCAGGATTGTGGCGGGTGACATCGTCTCATCGTTGACGCTGACTGGATCGCCTTTTTCAAACCCGATTTCAACATATTCAGGTGCGTCTGGCGCGTCCTCTGGATGGACTGTCCGCTGATATACATAATCTGGCGCCATCTCAGCAGGGTCTTCCAAAACCTTGCCTTCTGAGGAGGTGTGCAGCAGGTTTGCGTCGACGCTGAACGGCGCCTCACCGCGTTTATCTTTGGCAATCGGGATCTGGTTCTTTTCGGCAAATTCAAGCAACCGGGTCCGGCTGGTCAGGTCCCATTCGCGCCACGGGGCAATCACCTTGATGTCGGGGTTCAACGCATAGGCGCTCAACTCAAACCGAACCTGATCATTGCCTTTTCCGGTCGCACCATGGGCCACAGCATCCGCACCTTCAATCGCTGCAATCTCGACCAAACGCTTAGAAATCAACGGCCGCGCTATGGACGTGCCCAGCAGATACAGCCCCTCATAGACCGCGTTGGCGCGGAACATCGGAAAGACAAAGTCGCGGACGAATTCTTCGCGCAAATCTTCGATATAAATCGCGCTGGCACCCATCATCTCGGCCTTGGCTCGGGCTGGTTCCAGCTCCTCGCCCTGACCCAGATCGGCGGTAAAGGTCACGACTTCACAGCCATATTCCGTCTGCAGCCATTTCAGAATGATTGAGGTGTCCAGACCGCCAGAATAGGCAAGGACGACTTTCTTTGGCGCAGACATTGGCGAGCTCCGGGAAATTTGTTGACCGACGGGCGGATACCGGCTTTTTGGGCCAAGATCAAGGATAGTGAGAGAACCAATGGATTTAGGATACAGGCTTCTGCGGCATATTTTTCAGCAAGTATTTGGGAACTTTGGCCAAGCGATGAGACTGACATTGTTGCTGACGCTGTTTTCAGGCGCACCGATGGTCTTATTTGTATCGAAAAATGCCGAGGCAGTCAGTCAAAATATCGCTCTGATCTTTGTGGTCGTCCTGCCGGTTTGGCTTTTCACCTCTTGCTGGGCAGCTGTCGGTTGGCATCGATATATCTTGCTGGAGGAAAACGGCACCGGCGTGATCCCGAAATTGCGAATGGACCGGGTCGGCCGATATCTTCTGACCGCTCTCAAATTGGGAATGGTGTTGTTTCTGGTTGGCTTTGCTATCGGATTCTTGGAGGGGTTCTTGATGGCCGCACTACCAAGCCAGTTTGTGGCGGTCATTCTGTCAGTCAGCCTCACCATCGTTTTCATCTGGACTGCGATCCGCATAGGTTTGATTTTACCTGCCGCAGCGATCGGCGAAGACCTGACAATTAAGCAAAGCTGGGCGGCGACCGCGCCTGCATCGGCTGCAATTTTGGCACCTTTGTTTGCCATCGAGCTTAGCACAAAGATCGTCGACGGCGCGATTGTCGCGATGTTCCAAGGGCCTATTCTCGGCGCTGGCCTGCAAGTTGCGTTATATTGGATACAGATGTTGCTGAACCTGTCGCTGATGACTACCCTCTACGGTCACCTGATCCACGGCCGCCCGTTGAACTGAAGACTTGCCAGATTGGGCAATTGGGACGACACCCATCGAATGACTGATTTTGCAAAAGCCGCTGAGGCGGCGACCAAAGCCATGCGGGCCGTGTTTCCAGCCACGCCACTTCAACGTAATGCGTATTTGTCAGATAAATTTGGCGCAGAGATTTGGTTGAAACGCGAAGACCTATCGCCCGTCCGATCCTACAAGATCCGAGGCGCCTTCAATGCGATGCGCCGGCATTTGGCGACCCATCCGCACCAGACCGAGTTTGTTTGCGCCAGTGCCGGAAATCACGCGCAAGGCGTGGCCTTCGTCTGTGCCTATTTTGGGGTGCATGGGACGATTTTCATGCCAGTGACGACGCCCCAGCAAAAGATCGACAAGACCCGCGCCTTTGGCGCAGAGCACGTTACGATCAGACTCTTTGGCGACTATTTCGATGAGGCGTTGGCCGCGGCCCAAGAGCTGTGCCAACAAACCGGCGCGCATTTTTTGTCGCCCTTTGACGATGCGGATGTGATTGTGGGTCAGGCCTCTGTCGCCGTTGAGATGATGCAGGTGTTGGGCCATGCGCCGGATCACTTGATCTTGCCGGTTGGCGGGGGTGGTCTGTCGTCTGGAATGACCTCTTATCTTAAAGGCATCGATGCCAAGACCCAGATCACGCTTGTGGAACCTGCGGGTGGGGCCAGCTTGACGGCTGCCTTGGCGATGGGCGAACCGGTGACGCTGCCGAAAGTTGACAATTTCGTGGACGGCGCTGCTGTTGCGCGAATTGGGACCAACACGTTTGAAATTCTTCGCGACACTGACCCCAAAAACGTTCTGATCGCGCCAGAGAACCGGATTTGTGTCACAATCGCAGACCTCTTGAATGTCGAAGGGATCGTCTTGGAACCGGCTGGGGCCCTTGCCATTGATGTCCTTGAGCAGTTGCGACCGCAGATTGAAGGCAAATTGGTCGTTGCCGTGACGTCCGGTGGAAACTTCGATTTTGAGCGTCTGCCCGAAGTGAAAGAGCGCGCGATGCGCTATCAAGGACTGAAGAAATATTTCATCCTGCGCATGCCGCAACGCCCCGGTGCGTTGAAAGAATTCCTGTCGCTTCTGGGTCCCGATGACGATATTGCACGCTTCGAATATCTCAAGAAATCGGCCCGAAATTTTGGCTCGGTCCTGATAGGGATCGAGACAAAAGATGCGTCTTCGTTTGAAGGATTGTTCTCCAAGATGGCAGCGCGCGGCTTCACTTACCGTGACATAACCAATGACGAGGTCCTGTCGGAATTTCTCATCTAGAGGACTTTTTCGGCCCGGGGCAACACATCTGCAGTCGCCACCAAAGATTGCACATAAATCTCTGAGACAACATTCAGATCTGCCTTGCGACCCTGTGCAAGAGCGACCTCAGCCTCTGAACATTTTTTGGCGAAACCGCGAAACCCCAGATTGGTCGCGCTTCCCCTTAGGAAATGGAAATCAGCTGCGTTTGCGTCACCATTATCCTTACTAATACGTTCCAATACCTCTGCTATTTCCTCCAAAAACATCTTCACGACTTCACAAAAGTCTTCCTCTCCAATTTCCGTCCGTAACTCGTGTAACCGGTCCCAATCTATCATCGCTACTGCTCCTGAGAGCCCCCGGGCTTGGGTCTAGCGATCCGTGCTTAACAATTGTTTAGCGCGATCCGCGGGATATCATTCAGATTTTAGGTTTCATCGCTCTTTAAGTGTTGTCTGGCATCAGCCCCCTGGGAACAAATTATGGGGGTCAATTGCAGGGCTTTAGTCAAAAAACGGTGGTAGCGCCAACTCAGCCGCCAGCCGCGGGTCTGCAGCCAAAGACGCGGGTGCTGGTTGTCGATGACAGTCGGGCGCAACGGGCTTTGCTATCCTCGCTCCTGCGCAAATGGGGGTATGATGTCGTCTCTTGCCCTGATCCGATCGAGGCGCTTGAGGTTTTGGCAGACCCGACAATCTCTGTGATTGTCAGCGATTGGATGATGCCCGAAATGACTGGGCCTGAGTTTTGCCGCAAATTTCGCAAGCTAGAGCGTGAAAGTTATGGCTATTTCATTTTGCTCACATCCAAAAGTGACAAGGATGAGATTGCTCATGGCTTGGATGCAGGCGCCGATGACTTCGTCACCAAACCGGTAAACTCCCATGAATTGCAGGCCAGAATTCGTGCGGGTGAGCGCATCTTGGACATGCATAAGGAACTGGTCGCTAAGAACAACAGTCTCGGCTTGGCACTTAGTGAAATCCAGGAATTATATGATGCATTGGACCGCGATCTTTTACAGGCCAAGTGCCTGCAAAAATCCTTGGTTCGCGAAACCTTCCGGTGTTTTGGTGCGTCCTCTGTATCGCTATTGTTGCGGTCCAGCGGGCATATCGGCGGGGATCTTGTCGGTTATTATCAGATCTCCAAGACGCGCGTCGGCCTGTTTTCTTTAGACGTATCGGGCCATGGAGTTACTTCTGCATTGATAACTGCGCGTCTGGCGGGGTTGTTAAGCGCTGGCTCACCAGAGCAGAATATTGCGATGACCCGTTTGCCAAACGGCGAATATGGTGCATTGCCGCCTGATGAGGTTGCGGGACGGCTCAACCGGGTCTTGATGGAAGAGATCGAGACGGATCACTATTTCACGCTTCTATTGGTGGATCTGGATCTCAAGACCGGGCAGGCGACCTGTGTCCAGGCTGGCCATCCGCATCCGGCCATTCAACGCGCGGATGGATCGGTCGTATTGGTCGGGGAAGGGGGCATGCCGATCGGTCTGCTGCCGGATGCGACCTATGAAAGCTTTCAGATCACGTTAGCGCCAGGGGACCGGCTCCTGCTCTATTCGGATGGCGTTACAGAATGCCCCGGTCGCAAGGCGGATTTGCTGGATGAGGACGGCTTGATCCAGATTTTGCACCGCAGCCAAGATCACCGAGAGGTGGACCTGCTGGCCAAACTCGTTTGGGAACTAGAGATTTTTTCTGGCAGCAAAGATTTCCCTGACGATATCTCTGCACTTTTGCTGGAATATGGTGGTCCGAATAGCCATATCAGCTAATCGAAGACCAAACCTGCCGCACGAAGTGGCGATCGCCATCCACGGCCAGTTTCTCAACTGCGGTTTCCCACGGCAAGAACACGGCATGGTGCCCTGCCTCAGTCGGGGCGGAGCGTCGAATCCCAAGCTTTGCCACATAAATATGGCACTGTTTTTGCGCCCAGAGATCGTAGTCTGGCATGTAGGTGAACCGGTGAAAGAACCCCAACCGGCGTGGGCTGTGGATGCGGTAACCAGTTTCCTCAATTACTTCGCGATATAAGGCTCTCAGGGGGCTTTCCCCGGGATCAATACCACCGCCGGGTAGCTGTAATTCTGGCAATGGCTTTTCCTGAAAGCTGGCCAGAATTCCGTCGTCGGTTGTGATGATCGCATAGACCCCTGGCCGGGGTCTATATGTCTGATCACGCCGTGGTTGGGGACCAAAAACTCTGTTCAAAGGGATCTCCTTTTAAGCGCGGATTTGGGAATGCGGTTGCCCCACCCTATATGGTCGCGGTATGCCAGCCTGCGCGGCGGAAGGAAAGTCCATGACCCTCAGCACTAAAATTGCATGGGACGATACCGTCCTACCGTTTCAGCTTGATCGCTCCGATATTCGTGGTCGCATTGCGCGGCTCGACGGAACCCTTGAGAACATATTGGTACAGCACGACTATCCGGTCGCGGTTGAAGCGTTGATCGCAGAGATGTCTTTACTGACCGCTCTGATTGGCCAGACGATCAAACTGCGTTGGAAGCTTTCGTTGCAAGTGCGCGGCGAAGGGGCAATTCGGCTGATTGCGACGGATTACTTTGCTGCGTCGGATGATCAGTCGCCAGCTGAGATCCGTGCGTATGCCAGCTATGATGCAGACCAGATCACTGATGCCAGCCCGTTTGAGCAGATCGGCAACGGATATTTTGCCATCCTGATTGATCAAGGCGAAGGCATGACGCCTTATCAGGGCATCACTCCCATCGCGGGTAGCGAATTGTCTGAGTGTGCTGAGGCCTATTTTGCACAATCTGAGCAACTGCCGACGCGGTTTAATCTAAAATACGGACAGTCACAGGAACCAGGTGGTCCAGTGACCTGGCGTGCTGGCGGCATGATGTTGCAACATATGCCCAAAGCATCGCCTGAGTTCAGTGGCGATGGTGGGTCCGGCGAAGGTGGTTTGCTGACAGCTGTCGACATCTTGGATGACGATGATGCTGAGAACTGGACCCGTGCTAACATCTTGTTGGACACAGTTGATGCATTGGAGCTGATCGGGCCAAGCCTTGCACCCAATGACCTATTGATTCGGCTTTTCCATGAGGAAGATCCGCGTATTTTTGATAGCCAGCCGGTGCGCTTTGGCTGTACTTGTTCGGCTGATCGCGTCCGACGGAGCCTTTCGATTTATTCGGCCAAGGACATTCGATATATGACAACTGAGGACGATACCGTCACGGCGGATTGTCAGTTTTGTGGGGCTCATTACGTCTTTGACCCTAGGACCCTTGGGTTTGAGGCTGAGGAGTCAGTGGATGACAGCTCGGCATGATCTCTCCCATGTGATGGCGGCGCTGGCACGTCCAGCGCGCTATTCTTCTGACTTCGATCTCAACCCCGAACTTAAACTACCAGCCGCACGAAAACTGCGCCCAGCATCGGTGTTGGTGCCACTTACACCAGGTCGGGATGGTATCGATGTCATCCTGACAAAACGGGCCTCGCACCTGAAACACCACCCCGGGCAAATCGCCTTTCCGGGGGGCAAGCGTGAGGAGGGTGATGCCGATGCCGTGGCCACAGCTTTACGTGAGAGTGAGGAAGAGATTGGCCTTCCGCCCCACCAAGTCGCAGTTTTGGGCGAACTTCCTTTTCATGAGACCGTCACCAACTATCAGGTGACGCCAGTTTTGGGCTGGATTGAGGCGCAATTTGTCCCGGTTCCCGAAGCGAGTGAGGTCGCCGAGGTTTTCCGTGTGCCTTTGGCATTCCTGCTGGACCTTCAATCTTATCGCATAGAGCGTCGCCGGTGGAGCGGTGTCTGGCGACAGTATTATGCGGCCCCCTACGGACCCTATTACATTTGGGGCGCAACCGCCCGAATGCTCAAGGGTCTTGCGGATCGGAGCGTCCAGTGAAGATCTCTGCGTCTTGGTTGACGCACGTCGAAACGCAGCACCTTGCGGGGGCACTGATGACCGCAGGATTTCAGGCCGTTTTTGTTGGTGGCTGTGTGCGCAATGCCCTATTGAATGAGCCGATAAACGACATTGATCTGGCGACCGATGCTGTTCCGAACCAAATTATCGCTTGTGCAAAAAACGCTGGTTTCCATTCCGTCCCGACAGGAATTGAGCATGGAACGGTGACCGTATTGGCCGGCGAAACATCGATCGAAGTGACGACATTCAGGAAAGATATTGCAACTGATGGGCGTCACGCGACGGTCGCCTTTTCAACCGAGATTTCCGAGGATGCCGCGCGTCGCGATTTCACGATAAATGCGATTTACGCACAAAGTGATGGCACAATCATCGACCCCCTTCGCGGGTTAAGCGACCTAGAGGCGCGTCGCGTTCGCTTTATCGGGTCCGCACAAGACCGGATCCGCGAAGACTATCTTCGAATTCTGCGGTTCTTCCGATTTCACGCTTGGTATGCTGACGCGGCAGAGGGTTTGGACCCTGACGGTCTGGCAGCCTGCGCGTCACTTGCCGATGGGCTGGACAGATTGCCCAAGGAACGTGTTGGGGCCGAAATCATGAAGCTTCTGGGCGCAACTGACCCCGCCCCGGCTGTGGCCGCAATGGCCCAAACCGGGGTCCTTGCGCGTATCCTTTCGGGGGCAGTTGTAACTGGTCTGCCGGTCTTGGTGCATTGGGAGGGTGCCTTGGGCGTGTCGCCTGATCCGGTCCGAAGGCTTGCGTGTTTGGGCGGACAGGATCCGGATGCAGCACTGCGCCTTAGCACCAAACAGGCAAAACGGTACGCGCAACTCCGTATGGCAATCGGCTCAACGCAAAGCATCGCAGTGCTTGGGTATCAAATTGGCGCCGCCGGTGCGGTGGATGTGGCGTTGTTGCGGTCGAGCCTTCTTGAGCAACCGTTGGCACTGACGACAAAAGCCGAAGCGGATCTTGGAGCCGCCGCAGAGTTTCCCGTCCGCGCCGCCGACTTGATGCCACAGATGACTGGTCCGGCATTGGGCGCGCACCTAAAGGCGCTTGAGGCGCGTTGGATCGCATCGGGTTTCGTGTTGAGTCGCGACGACCTGCTCTCATGACTGACTCGGCGCGATTGCGCGATCAGTAATGATTGATCCGCTTTATGCATTTGTGTTTCTCGGCCTTTTTTCGCCGGGCCCGAATGTGATTATGTTGACAGCGTCAGGTGCACGTTTCGGGTTTGCGCGAACAGTGCCTCATGTCTTGGGTGTTGCGATTGGCGTCGGTATTCTGGCGGGCTTGGCAGGACTTGGCGTTGGCGTTGTTCTTAACGGACAGCCGGCGTTGAAATTTGCGTTAAAGATCGCGGCGGCGGCATGGATCCTGAGAATGGCTTGGCTGCTTTTCCAGTCAACAAAATTGGATAAAATGGCCGCTTCTGACCGCCCCTTCTCGGTCTTGCAGGCGGCCCTTTTTCAGTGGGTAAATCCCAAGGTCTGGGCCGTCGTTCTGGCGGCCGCGGCAGGGTACAGTACGGGCCTTGGCCCAGTAGCTGATGCGCAAAAACTTGCGATCACTTTTGCCAGTATGAACCTGTTCGTGTGCTTGTTTTGGAGCTTTGCAGGCTCTCTTCTGATCTATCTTTTTACCACCCCAACAGCTTGGCGCATTTTCAATATCGCCATGGCGGTCGCACTAGCGACATTTGCTGTCATGGTCTTCTTTTAGAAACATCCCTATATGGCTGTAGAAGCTTTATTTGGTGTACCCGATGTTTCGCTATTTTGAAAATCTGGTCGATCCCTACACGCCTCACAAAGAAATGGACTTGCCGCCGCAGCGGTTGTGGCCATTCCTGTGGGACTACTCTCAACCGTTCAAAAAG
Organism: Paracoccaceae bacterium; assembly: GCA_047623825.1. Taxonomy (GTDB): domain Bacteria; phylum Pseudomonadota; class Alphaproteobacteria; order Rhodobacterales; family Rhodobacteraceae; genus JBLHOS01. The sequence continues at coordinate 26,608 of JBLHOS010000003.1, forward strand.
CTGTTCGCACTGACGGCTTTCTTTTCGGTTGCTGTGGCTGTGATTGAGATTGGACTGATCTACTATATGGGGCGGGTCGTTGACCTGTTGTCTACGGCTGAGCCGTCAGAGGCGCTAAGCGAATATGGGCTTGAGCTGATGCTGGTTGCGGGCTTTATCCTTTTTATTCGGCCGGTGATCCAAGGTATCGATGTCGCCTTGCTGAATAACGCGATCTTGCCAAACTTTGGCACGCTTATTCGGTGGCGTGCCCATAAACATGTTTTGCGCCAGTCTGTTGGTTGGTTTGAGAACGATTTCGCGGGTCGTCTGGCCAACCGGATCATGCAGACGCCACCTGCCGCTGGTGATGCGATTTTTCAGGTCTTCGATGCGATTACATTTTCGCTAGCTTACCTGATTGGTGCGGCGATATTGCTGACGGAGGCTGATCCCCGTTTGGTCGTACCAATGTTCATCTGGTTTGCGCTTTATGCAGGCTTAATCAAATGGACGATGACGCGAGTTGGGCCCGCATCCAAAGCTTCATCTGACGCGCGGTCCATGACGACGGGCCGCGTTGTCGATAGCTATACCAATATCCACTCCATCAAGCTGTTCGCCCATCATGACCGAGAGATCGAGTACGCCAAGGAGGCTATCGAAAAGACCCGACAAACCTTTGCGCGTGAGATGCGGATTTTCACCGTGATGGATGTGTCGCTAACGGCATTGAACGGTTTGCTGGTTGTTGGCGTTGTCGGTTGGGCAATTTGGCTTTGGTCGCAAGGGACAGCCAGCGTGGGTGTTGTTGCTGCGGCAATGGCGCTGACGCTGCGGCTAAGTGCGATGACCGGATGGATCATGTGGGCGCTGTCGACGTTTTTCCGCTCGCTTGGGATCGTGTCCGAAGGGATGGAGACAATCGCCCAACCCATCACGCTGATCGATAAACCTGACGCCAAAGCATTGGACCTGACGTCGTGTGAGATTGAACTAAGAAACTTGCGCCATCACTACGGTCGCGAAGTCGGCGGTCTTCAAGATGTTAACCTGATTATCAAATCGGGTCAGAAGATCGGATTGATCGGTCGCTCGGGGGCTGGAAAATCAACCTTGGTCAAGTTGCTGTTGCGGTTTTATGACGTTGAGGGCGGCCAGATCTTGATCGATGGGCAGGATATTTCGCAGGTCAAACAAGACAGCCTGCGGGCCAATATTGGGATGGTACAGCAAGACAGCTCGCTGCTGCATCGCTCTGTCCGCGACAACATCCTATATGGCCGACCGGACGCAACAGAAGATGAGATGATCGCGGCTGCAAGACATGCTGAGGCGCATGACTTCATCCTTGATCTGGCGGACCCTGAGGGGCGCCAAGGCTATGACGCGCATGTTGGAGAGCGTGGCGTGAAACTGTCAGGTGGCCAGCGTCAGCGTGTAACGCTTGCGCGGGTCATCCTGAAAAACGCACCAATCCTTGTTCTGGATGAGGCGACAAGCGCGCTTGATAGTGAAGTTGAGGCGGCGATCCAAGACACGCTTTACGGTGTCATGCAGGGCAAGACGGTGATCGCCATCGCCCACCGGCTTTCGACCATTGCGCAGATGGACAGGATCGTTGTTCTGGACGCCGGTTACATCGTGGAAGATGGCACACATGATCAGCTTTTGGCTTTGAACGGGCTATATGCTGGGTTCTGGAAGCGCCAGTCTGGCGGGTTCATTGACGTAACAGAGGCTGCAGAATGACCCTTTCCGGACTGATAGATGCGTTTCGCCCGGCAGATGGCCCACCGCCGCGTACGCTGATGGCTTTCTTTCGTTGGTGTCTTGGTGGCGCGATCACAGTACTGATATTTGGTGCTTTGATTTCGGCACTTGCCGGAGTGATAGAGGTTGGATCTGCGCTGGTTCTGGGCTTTATCATCGATAGCGCGCTGACAACTGGTCCGGAAACCTTCTTTTCGACGCAGTGGCCTATGCTGGTTGGTGTCTTGGTCTTCTTTATGATCCTGCGACCCCTGACATTTGGAGCCAGCGCAGCTGTGACATCATTGGTGGTGGCGCCCAACGTGAACGTCCTCGTTTTGTCGCGGCTGAACCGAAATACCCTAGGTCAGCCAGTTCGCTTTTTTGATGATGATTTTGCAGGGCGCATCGCCCAAAAGCAGATGCAGACGGCACGCGCGGTTACGGATGTTGTGGTTGAATTCATCAATGTGGTGGCCTTTGCGTTCGCGTCATTGATTGGCTCAGCCGTATTGTTGCTAACGATTGATGCGCGCATCGCCTTTGTCCTTTTGGTCTGGCTTTTTGGATATTTTGCGTTGATCCGATGGTTCCTGCCAAAGATTAGAGCACGATCAAGCGCGCGGGCGGGGGCGCGAGCAGCTGTATCTGGGCAGGTTGTTGATACGATCACAAACATCAAAACTGTGAAACTGTTTGCGCATCACGCATTTGAGGACCGCTCGGCCCTGAATGCCATGGCAAAATTTCGCAATACGACCATTGATTTCGGAGAAGTCGCGACCCGGTTTCGCTTCTCACTTATGACCCTTGCGGGTACATTACCGGTGATCTTGATTGGTGGGGCTCTTTATCTTTGGACCCACGGATCGGCCAGTGCGGGTGATATCGCAGCTACGGGTGCTGTGTCATTGCGGATCGCACAGATGACCGGTTGGGTCAGTTTCACATTGATGGCGATCTATTCAAGCATCGGTGAGGTGGAGGACGGGATGAACACCCTGACCCCGCCACAGACACTGGTCGACCGCGAAGACGCACTAGAGGTTCAGCGCGCAAAGGGACGGATCCGGTTTGAGGGCGTCAGCTTTACATATGGGCGGGACGACGATGGCGGTGGCGGGTTGCATAATCTGACCATGGACGTTGTGCCGGGGGAAAAGCTGGGTATTGTCGGCGCATCGGGCGCTGGAAAATCGACACTCGTCGCCCTTTTGCTTCGGCTATACGATACGGAGGATGGCCGGGTCATGCTGGATGATTGCGACGTCCGCGACCTGACCCAGGAAAGTCTGCGCCGACAGATCGCAATGGTCACTCAGGAAACAGCGATGTTTAACCGGTCGGCGCGTGATAATATCCTATATGGGCGGCCCGGCGCATCCGACGATGAGATGGTCGCCGCCGCCAAAAGCGCACAAGCGCATGAATTTATCCTAGGGCTTCGCGATCATGTGGGCCGCAAAGGCTATGAGGCGCATCTGGGGGAACGTGGTGTAAAGCTCTCGGGCGGTCAGCGGCAGCGTATCGCGCTGGCACGCGCGTTTTTGAAAGACGCGCCCGTGCTGGTTCTGGACGAAGCGACAAGCGCGCTCGACAGCGAAGTCGAAGCGGCGATACAAGATACTTTGGACGATGTCATGATTGGCAAAACTGTGATGGCGATTGCGCACCGGCTTTCGACCATCGCCAAAATGGACCGGATCATCGTATTGGATGACGGACATATCGCCGAGACCGGCACCCATAACGAATTGCTTAGCAAAAGAGGGCTTTATGCGCGTTATTGGGACCGGCAATCAGGCGGATTTATCGGTATACGCGAGGCGGCAGAATGAACATTACAATCGAACGTCTGGGCCATCTTGGAGATGGAATTGCCCAAGGACCGATATTTGTACCGATGACCCTACCGGGTGAGGTTGTTGAGGGTGAGGTTGATGCAGGCCGCATGGCCGCCCCAAAGATCATCACACCGTCGTCGGACCGGGTGCGCCCACCCTGCGCGCATTTCAAATCATGCGGCGGCTGCCTGTTGCAACATGCCTCAGACCCGTTTCTGGCAAATTGGAAGCAAGAGGTCGTTCAATCGGCATTGGCTGCGCATTCAATTACGACCGAATTTCGCCCGATCCACGTCTCGCCACCTAAGACACGCAGACGGGCAACATTGGCGGGAACCCGGACCAAAAAGGGTGCTCTTGTTGGGTTCCACTCCCGAAAGTCGGACACGATCATTGCGATCACTGAATGCCACGTGCTGCACCCCGATTTATTGGCCGTTATCCCGGTTCTCGAAGAGATTACCAGCATGGGCACCTCACGCAGTGCCCCGATCACCTTCACTTTGACCCAATCTGATTCTGGCGTGGATTGCGCTGTGAACACCGTCAAACCGCTTGATCAAGCGCTTCAGCTAAGCCTACCAAAATTCGCTGGTGACTTTGCCCGGCTGACCTGGAATGGTGACGCGGTGTTCACTGCGAATGCGCCTATCCAAATCTTTGGGACCGCCAAGGTGACACCTCCGCCTGGGGCCTTTTTGCAAGCCACCAGAGACGGTGAGCGGGCTTTGCTGAATGCTGTCCAAGACGCAACTGCAGGTGCCAAAAAAATTGCTGATCTTTTCTCTGGGTGCGGAACGTTCTCTCTGCCCCTTGCTGCTCGTGCGGCAGTGCACGCTGTTGAGGGGGAGGCGTCGATGATTGCGGCCCTAGATCTGGCAATTCGGCACGCCCAAGGTCTGCGACCCCTGACATTAGAGACCCGGGACCTTTATCGTCGCCCACTTTTGCCTGATGAGTTGGCCGCCTATGATGCGGTGGTCGTTGACCCGCCTCGCTCTGGCGCAGAGGCACAGATGAAAGAGATGGCTCGCTCAAAAATTCGACAAATCGCCATGGTGTCGTGCAGTCCGATGACGTTCGCACGCGACACCGAAATCTTGATAAAGGCCGGTTATCGATTGGATTGGGTGCAAGTTGTTGATCAGTTCCGTTGGAGCCCCCATGTGGAAGTTGCAGCCAGTCTAAGCTTTGGCCATAGCGAAACCTAGCAAGGCGATGAGGGATTGATGACGCGACAGGCTTTGGCAGATTGGCTGGACCGCCCACAGGTCCACAATGGCATCATTGTGGTCATTGTTTTCAATGCGATCCTGCTGGGGATGGAGACATCCGTGACCCTGATGAATGTGGTGGGCCCGGTGATCTTGGCGCTTGACCGGATTTGCCTTGCGATCTTTGTGGTTGAGATATTGCTAAAGTTAGTTGCCCATCGGGGATCGTTCTTCCGATCTGGCTGGAACGTGTTTGATTTCCTGATCGTTGGGGTTGCGCTGACCCCTGGTGCACAAGCGTTGTCGGTCTTGCGGGCAATGCGGATCTTGCGGGTCTTGCGCGTGATTTCGGTCGCGCCCCGTCTGCGCCGAGTTGTCGAAGGGTTCATCACCGCGTTACCCGGTATGGGTTCTGTCTTTTTTCTGATGGCGATCATCTTTTATATTGGTGCAGTCATGGCGACCAAACTGTTTGGTGCATCGTTCCCAGACTGGTTTGGCACGTTGGGCCGATCTCTGTATTCTTTATTCCAGATCATGACTTTGGAGAGCTGGTCCATGGGCATCGTGCGCCCGGTCCAAGAGATCTATCCCTATGCTTGGGCCTTCTTTGTACCCTTCATCATGGTCACCACATTTGCCGTTGTGAACCTATTGGTCGGTTTGATCGTAAACTCGATGCAAGAAGCGCATGCTGAGGAAAGCAATGCCGCAACTGACGCCTACCGTGATGAAGTGATGAACCGCCTCAAAGCGATTGAGGCGCATCTGATGGTCGACGAACAGCCTTCCGCAAAGCCCATGCGATCGTCCAAGATATAAGAAACAGGATGATCATGGTGGCAACGGTCGTGCCATAAAAGGCGGCACGCTCAGAGATGTCCATATCGTTCATAAATAAATAAGGCAGGCCCGTTGTGACCGATCCAACGGGAGTGTCGTTCATCGGCCGGACCAGCAGTTCTATCCAAAGAATGTAGGCGACCGGGACCGCCAGAACATACCCGATCAACCCGCGAAACACACGGAAGGCACCTAAGATAAAGAAGGCATCAAATATCTGCAGCGCTGGCCCAACAGCGTGCAGGAAATACTCCTGATGCCAAGCCCTTGGCTGGCCATCTGCGCCGTAAAATAGGCTAGGATCCTGAAAGTAGATCTTCCAATACATCAAGACGACCGTGGCGTTCAGAACGACGGTGACGGAGGCAAAGATTTGGTATTGCCGTGTGCTCCAACCCATCGAATATTGCAGCATGAACCATGCAGATAGGGTCGATGCGGTCAGCCCCCAAACGGTCAAAAGCCGAAATTGTGCGCCAAATTGGTCCGGGTCCGTGTCAAAAAAGCGGTATATAAAATAACCTAAGGTGATTAAAAAAACTGCCCATCGGAACGTGCGCACGCTGCTTGAGGTCACGGTCATTGATAGTCTTCCTTTTATTGCAAAGATCTTGGTGATGCTGAACCCACGGGTACAACATCACGTGGGGTCAGCCGTGGGTCTTGTCAGGCGCGTTTGTCCAAAACCTTGACGCCCAGAACACTAAGAACCTTTGCCTCTATGTCGGACGCGTTCATTGCGGCGACAGCATACATGTCTGCTGGATTGGCCTGATCTATAAAGATGTCCGGCAGCACCATTGAACGGAATTTCAGACCACTATCAAACACGCCCTGCTCTGCCAGAAGTTGTGCCACGTGTGAGCCGAAGCCGCCAACAGCACCCTCTTCGATCGTAATCAGTGCCTCATGATGACGGGCCAACTGCAAGATAAGTTCGACGTCCAAAGGCTTGGCAAACCGGGCATCGACGATGGTGGGTTTCAGACCCTTGGCAGCAAGGGTTTCAGCGGCTTTTTGAACCTCTGACAGTCGTGTCCCAAAGGACAAAAGGGCGACGCGGTTACCCTCTTGGATCAACCTGCCCTTACCAATTTCCAATGGCGTTCCGCGCTCTGGCATATCTACGCCCACGCCTTCGCCGCGCGGAAACCGAAAGGCGGTCGGCGCGTCATCGACCGCGGCAGCCGTAGCCACCATGTGGATCAACTCGGCCTCATCGGCGGCGGCCATAACGATGAATCCAGGCAAATTGGAAAGAAAGGCGATGTCGAAACTGCCCGCATGTGTCGCACCGTCGGCCCCGACCAAGCCCGCCCGGTCAATCGCAAAGCGCACGGGCAGGCGCTGGATCGCCACGTCATGTACGACCTGATCATAACCGCGCTGCAGGAACGTCGAATATAGCGTGCAGAACGGTTTCAGCCCACCGGCGGCCATGCCTGCAGAAAATGTTACGGCATGTTGCTCTGCAATGCCGACATCAAAGCAACGCGTCGGAAACCGCTCAGCAAAAAGGTTCAGTCCGGTACCGTCGGGCATCGCCGCGGTCACGGCAGTAATCATCGGATCGTCTTCTGCTTCTTTGATCAGGGCTTGGGCGAAGATCTTGGTATAACTGGGGGCGTTGGACGGTGCCTTGTTTTGTTCACCGGTGACCATGTTAAAAGTCGCAGTTGCGTGGCCCTTGTCAGGGCGGCCTTCGGCGGGGCCATAGCCCTTGCCCTTTTTGGTGATTGCATGGATCAGGATCGGGCCATCGGCCCGCGATCTGACCGTCCGCAATACCGCCAACAATTGCGTCATATCGTGACCATCAATTGGCCCAACATAAGAAAAGCCGAGTTGTTCAAACAGAGTGCCACCGACCGTCGCAGCCTTAAAAAGCTCCTTCGCGCGTTTGGCGCCTTCTTGAAAAGGCGATGGCAACAGCGACACAGCCCCTTTGGCTGCGGCCTTTAGCTCTTGAAAGGGTGCCCCGGCGTAGAGATGCGACAGGTAAGACGACATTGCCCCGGTTGGTGGCGCAATCGACATATCGTTGTCGTTCAGGATCACAATCAGCCGTTTGCCAAGATCCCCAGCATTGTTCATTGCCTCATAGGCCATGCCTGCCGACAATGCACCGTCGCCGATCACAGCAATTGCATCACCTACACCGTGTTCAGGTGATCCGCCCAGATCGCGCGCAACGGCAAAGCCAAGTGCCGCTGAAATGCTGGTTGAGGAATGCGCGGCACCAAACGGATCATACGGGCTTTCGCTACGCTTGGTGAAGCCTGAGATACCGTCTTTTTTGCGCAACGTCGGCATCAGGTCACGGCGTCCGGTCAGAATTTTGTGGGGGTAGCATTGGTGACTGACGTCCCAAATCAGCTTGTCTTTGGGTGTGTCAAAAACTGCATGTATTGCAACTGTTAGCTCGACCACACCCAGACCTGCACCCAGATGACCACCTGTCCGGCTGACTGCTGAGATTGTTTCAGCGCGCAACTCATCCGCAAGGCGGCTCAGTTCAAGATCGCTTAACCGTTTGAGGTCAGCGGGGGACTTAACCTGATCCAGTGTCGGTGTTTTTGGGCGGTCGGTCATACTGGCATCCCTTGTCAGACCAATTCATCTATCGCGGGCGATAACGAATTGAGCCAAGTCCTTCAAGCTTTGCGCGCGATCACCATAGAGGCCAATCGCGGCAATTGCTTCATCCGTCAGCTGCGCGGCACGCGCCTTTGCGCCCTCAAGCCCCAGAAGCGAGACAAAAGTTGCCTTGCCAGCCTCAGCGTCTTTTTGCAGCTTTTTGCCTGCTGTCTTGGGATCGCCCTCTAGGTCCAAGATGTCGTCGGCGATCTGGAAGGCAAGGCCAAGCGCGCGCGCGTAACGCCGCAGTGGGCCGGGGTCTGCCCGTGCCATCAGGGCGGCGGCATGGGCAGGCCATTCCAAAAGGGCACCTGTCTTGTTGCCTTGCAACTCTGTAATCTGGTCCAGCGTTAGGGGCGTGCCCGCTGTCTCGGCGGCGATATCTTGGGCCTGACCCAGAACCATGCCATTGGCGCCGCCAGCACGCGCAAGACTTAGCACCAGATCCGCACGAATATCCGCGTCGACGCCGGGAATATCGGCCAGTATCTCAAACGCCAGACTTTGTAATGCGTCCCCAACCAGAACGCCTGTCGCTTCATTCCATTTGATGTGAACAGTGGGTTGGCCGCGCCGAAGATCATCATTATCCATGCATGGCAGATCATCATGCACAAGACTATAGGCGTGCAGCGCCTCTATTGCGGCGGCGGAATATATCGCCTGTTTGCGTGGGACATCCAACATTTCTGCCGCCGTCAGCGCCAGAAATCCGCGTAAACGTTTTCCGCCTGTGGTGGCATAGCGCATGCCATCAGCTATGACAGTCGGGCCGTAGCTGTCCATGCGGCTTTCGAAAAAGGATGTAATCTCAGCTTGTGCAAAGATTAGTTGAGACCGAAACACTCAGAGACCTTCGACGGGTACCGCACCTGTCGGCTGCCCATCCGCGTTCAATGTGATCTGTGCGACTTTTTCTTCGGCCTCTTTCAGTTTGGCCTCGCAGCGTGCCTTTAGGGCCGCCCCGCGTTCATAAAGCTTGATAGACGCGTCCAACGGAACATCGCCGCGATCCAGCGCTGTCACCACGCTTTCAAGCTCACGGATTGCGTCCTCAAAGCTCATCTCTTCGATAGGGGTATCACTCACTAGCTACGCTCCATTAACATTTTGACATGCGCGGCCACGGATTCTGCCAACGCTGGCAGATCATAGCCCCCTTCCAGAGTTGAGACCAAGCGCCCATCGCAATGTGTTTGCGCCAAATCGCACAACTGGCCGGTCACCCAGATGAAATCTTCGGTCGTCCAGTTCAAGTTCGCCAACGGGTCAGCGGTGTGTGCATCAAAGCCTGCCGAGACAAGGATCAACTCGGGCCTAAAATTATCAAGTGCAGGGAAAACCTGTTGTTCATAGGCTTGGCGCATTTGTGCACTGCCACTTTCAGGCGCCAATGGAATATTCAGGACATTGTGGCTGGCGCCTGTCTCATGCGCTGCACCACTGCCGGGATATAGCGGTATTTGATGGGATGAGATGAAAAGGCAACGATCCTCTGACCAAAGCAAATCTTGCGTGCCGTTGCCATGATGGACATCAAAATCAACGATCGCGACACGTGTAAGGCCGTGCCGCTCCATTGCGTGTTTTGCGGCCAACGCTATATTTCCAAATAGGCAAAACCCCATTGGGGTCGTCGCCTCTGCGTGATGGCCGGGGGGACGTGTCGCTACAAAGGCGTTGGTCACAGTTCCAGCAAGAACCTGATCCACCGCCGCAAGATTGCCACCGACGCCGCGCAACGCCGCAACCCAAGAGCCTGAGGTGACGTGTGTATCCGCGTCCAGCGCGACTGAGCCTACATCCGGGATTGCATCGCGGATCGCCGCAAAGTGGCTTTCGGGGTGGGCCAGCAGAATGTCATCGAGTGTCGCCTCGGGGGCGTCATGCCGGATTAACGTATCAAAATCGCAAGCTGAGAGGGCGGCCATGATCGCTTCATACCGGCCAACCTGTTCGGGATGTCCGCGTGGCATATGATGCGCCAAACTGTCAGAATTTGTCACCAAAAGCGTAGGCATTAATCAGGGGCCAACATGTATCCCGCGCCCCGAACCGTTTGCAGGTATCTGGGCTGTTTTGGGTCCGCTTCGATCTTGCGGCGCAGGCGCGTGATCTGAACATCGACCGCGCGTTCCTGGGCCTGATCTGCCGCAGCCTGTCCTTTGTCACGCCCCAGATCTTCGACCAATTGGGCGCGGCTGACGGGTTCATTCGGGCGGGCCGAGAAGATCCGCATCAACGCGGCTTCGGTTGCTGTCAAACGCACGGGCGTTTGGCCATTCCACATTTCACCCCGGTCTAGATCATAGCGGATCAGCCCGAGGTGCAACACTTTAGGGGTTCCCGCAGGCTCAGTCGCCGTTGGAATGCGCCGCAGGATCGCATTGATCCGCAACAATAGTTCCTTTGGCTCAAAGGGTTTGGGCAGATAATCATCAGCCCCAGCCTCAAGGCCCGCAATCCGGTCGGATGCATCACCCTTGGCCGTCAACAACAGGATCGGTGTCGTCAGTGTTTCGCGCAGCGATTTGGTCAGCTCAATCCCGTCTTCTCCGGGCATCATCACATCCATGACGATCAGATCAAACTCCAGGCCCATCAACAGACGCCGGGCATGCCCAGAGTCGCGCGCGGTTGTTGTTGGGAAACCATTTCGAATCAGGAATTTCTGCAGCAGACTTCTAATACGCTCATCATCATCGATGATCAGCAAATGGGCTGCCGGTTCATTCATGATGAGACCTCAGAAATTTTCGAAAAATGAAGACGCAATTCCGGATCCATCATTTGCTCTAACACTGTTTTAAAACCGGCAACAGCCTCTGGCCCGGCATCTCGAAACGCAGCCCTCATGCGTTTGCGCTGCGCCTCTGACAATTCTCGCTCTAAAGCGATCCCCATCTCTGTCAAATATAGGTGTCGTTCCCGCCGATCATGTGTCCCGACGCGGCTTTCGACCAACCCGCCCTCAACCAACGCGCGCAGGACGCGATTCAGTGATTGCTTAGTTACGCCCAAGATCTCCAATAGATTGTTGACGGTCGTGCCCGGGCTTCGATTGATGAAATGAATGGCGCGGTGGTGGGCGCGGCCAAAGGTGTATTTCTGCAAAATGCGGTCTGGATCGGACGTAAAGCCACGATATGCAAAGAACATCGCCTCAATGCCCTTGCGCAACTGCTCATCGGTTAGAAAAAGAAGGCTCTCTCCACTACCGGATGTGATGCTGGCCCCGTGATCCACAATATCAGTCCTTTTTACTTCATCTTTTTTAAAAAATGTTCAGTCTAGTTTATGTCAGTGTTGTTGACTTTCCAAGATTCGATTGGTAGCCGATGTCAACTTTTGCGCAATTTTATGTCCGGTTCCGAGGCATTTTGCGCAATTATCGGAAATGTGCAGGCAACACCTGCGGTCAAGTTGAGAGGGGCAAGCCATGAGTGGGACCTATGACAATCGCGACGGGATGATTTGGATGGACGGGGCCATGGTGCCGTGGCGAGAGGCCAATGTGCACATCCTGACCCATGCATTACACTATGCGTCGTCGGTCTTTGAGGGTGAGCGCGCCTATAACGGCAACATCTTTGAGAGCCGCAAGCATTCCGAACGGCTGCTGGCTTCTGGTGCGATGCTGGACGTTGAGATCCCTTGGACCGTGGATGAAATTGAGTCTGCGAAGTACGCAGTGCTGAAGGCCAATGGCCTGACAGATGCCTATGTGCGTGTGATTGCTTGGCGGGGTTCGGGCGAGGATATGGGAGTTGCATCACAGCGCAATCCGGTTCGTATGGCAGTCGCAGCCTGGGAATGGGGGGCCTACTACGGTGATGCTAAGATGAAGGGGGCCAACCTTGATGTCAGCAAATGGCGCCGCCCGTCACCCGACACAATCCCTTGTTTTGCCAAGGCTGCGGGCCTCTACATGATCTGTTCAATGTCCAAGCACGCCGCCGAAGCGAAAGGCTGCTCAGACGCAATGATGTTTGACTATCGCGGCTATGTGGCAGAGGCGACCGGCGCAAATATCTTCTTTGTTAAAGATGGTGAAGTGCACACACCCAAGCCCGATTGCTTTTTAAATGGCATTACCCGTCAAACTGTTGTGCGGATGTTAGGTCAACGTCAGATCAAGGTTCATGAACGCCATATCATGCCCGAAGAGCTGGAAGGCTTTGAGCAATGTTGGCTAACTGGTACCGCAGCCGAGGTCACACCAGTTGGAAAAATTGGCGATTACAACTTTGAAGTTGGGTCCATTGCGCGCGAAATTGCGTCTTCCTACGAAGAACTCGTTCGGGCCTGATCGCTTATGAAAAGAAAAAGACGCCCGGCGAAAGCCTGGGCGTTTTTTTGGTTGTAGCCCGGTGACACACACAATTTGGGGGCTGTAATTCGTGCCACCGGGTGAGCAAATACTCTCTACATTTGTTGTTATGTCAAAGGGAGGCGGCGAATTCAGGGAGGCTTTGTGCTTTCTCCCTGGTGTTTTTAGGGCAAAACTAAGGCTATGCTTGATTTGCCAACGTAAGAAAGCCACCATCCCCGAATGGTAGTGCCCCTTCAGCCCCAGAAGCCCATATCAATTCCTGATCGTGTCGCCTTCGACCGCCGTGAAATTGGCGTGATCATGTCTGTATACGGCCGGATGGTCGCAGCGGGTGAATGGCGTGATTATGGAATTTCCTGCCTGACCGAGTTCGCAGTTTTTTCGATCTTTCGGCGCACGGCGGAGAACCCACTTTACCGGGTTGAGAAGCGGCCAAAGCTGACGCAAAAACAAGGGCTGTTTTCTGTGGTCGGAATGGATGGCCGGATCTTGAAGCGCGGTAATGACCTGAAATCTGTCCTGAGAGTGCTTGAGAAAAAGCTGATCCGAATTGTTGAATAACCGCTTTAGTTGACCAGCCGCTTGCGCGCGGTGATTGATCCACCGTCGCTTTCGACGATGCGTGCTGCAGCGTCTCTCAGCGGTTCATAAGCCACGGCCATATGATGCGCGTTTGCATGAAGCAGCATCCGCTCGTTGGCCATGATACCGACATGACCGTTCCAAAAAACCAAATCTCCTCGGATAAAAGGCTCCCCAAGGTGAAGATCGCGGCCGAGCGCGTCTTGCTGTTGGTCGCTGTCGCGCGGGCATTCCATGCCGGTCGCAATAAGGGCAATTTGGATCAGTCCAGAACAATCCATTCCCCAACGACTGCAACCGCCCCACAAATAGGGCGATCCTAGAAAGAGATCCGCGACACCAGCCGGATCATCGAATCGCGCCCTAAGGGGCTGCAGGTGGGGTTTGGGAATAAAGTGGCCTGTATGGACCTTGAGATAGGATTCTCGTTCCGCCACGACACGGACGCGCGACCCGAAAAAGATCGCTACCTCTGGCGGAGCTTTCAAGTTCGCCTTGGGATAAAGATGGGTGGCAGGTGCGGCGACCCAGTGGGTCGGTTCTTGCGGCTCCACTAACGCGCCGGCAACAATGTAGCCAACTTGGCCGTCTCGTTCTGACCGACCAAAGGCAAAACCTTCATGGGTCTCTATTACCAAAAACCGTTCACCAAACAGCAATTGGCTGACGCGTTGGCCCTGGGGCTTATCGACAATATTAGCCATCGGTTGCTGGATCATCATTTCCGTGCCAGTCGAGAACTGGACAGCATCAACGCTGCCCTCAAGCGAGGAATGGGCGACACGGTCGTTGGCTAGATGCAGTCTGCGGTCTGTCATAGGTTCAGGGCCTTTGGCAGTGCGGTGAAAATTGTTCTTATTCCTTGACCAATGCCACCTTTGAGCCTGCCAGGGGCAGCGCTTGGTTGCCATCCATAGATATCGAAATGGGCAAAGCTGGCCACGTCGGGCACGAACCGACGCAAAAACAGGGCCGCCGTGATCGATCCGCCAAAACCACCGCTGGGGGCATTGTCCAGATCGGCAATTCCGGGTTCAATCATTCGCTCATAAGGCGTGTGAAACGGCATCCGCCACACTGGATCGCCGGCATGCGTTGCCGCATCTGTCAGCGCTGCGGACAGGCGCGCGTCGTCGGTATAAAAGGGTGCAAGATCTGGGCCCAATGCGACGCGGGCAGCACCGGTTAGGGTTGCCATGCAGATTAACAAATCTGGTGGCGCCTCATTAGCTAGCGCCAGCGCGTCAGCCAGAACAAGTCGACCCTCTGCATCTGTATTGTTGATTTCGACGGTCAGGCCATTGCGCGCAGTCAGAATATCGCCGGGCCTGAACGCATTGCCTGAAACACTGTTCTCGACGACAGGGATCAGAATTCGCAATTGAACTGGCAACCCACTGGCCATGATCATATGAGCAAGGCCCAACACATTGGCGGCACCGCCCATATCTTTTTTCATTATCCCCATTGAGGCGCCGGGTTTCAGGTTCAGACCCCCGGTGTCAAAACACACACCCTTGCCGACCAACGTTACCACTGGGCCCGATGTGCCCCATGTGATGTCGATCAACCGAGGCTCTGATACAGATGCGCGCCCAACCGCGTGGATTAGTGGAAAGTTCTGCGCAAGAAGGTCAGACCCGCTAATAACGTTCATTACTGCGCCGAACTGTGTCGCAAGATCACGCGCGGCGTTCTCCAATGCATCCGGCGTCATGTCAGAGGCGGGTGTATTGATCAAATCGCGGGTCAATGCTTCGGCGGCTGCCAGTATCTCTATGCGCTCTCGGTCCACACCTTTGGGGGTGATCAGCTGGGCGAGGACACCAGATTGCTTGGCGTATCTGTCGAACCGATAACACGAAAACAGAAATCCAAGTGCGGCCTCATCCAGATCGGGT
Source organism: Paracoccaceae bacterium (assembly GCA_047623825.1). GTDB lineage: Bacteria > Pseudomonadota > Alphaproteobacteria > Rhodobacterales > Rhodobacteraceae > JBLHOS01. The sequence goes on from JBLHOS010000003.1 coordinate 41,693, forward strand.
GCGCCCAGATCATGCTCCAGATGGTAAATGGCATTGGGCAGATTTGCGATTGCGGCCCCAATGCCAAATCGGCATGCAGTCCGGTCTTTGGCGGTGCCGGCCCCGATGATAGCACCAGCGATCGCGCCACTTGGCTCAAACAGAACACATGTCTCACCAAGCTTGGCCGCAAAGCCATGCGCCCCGGCCCAAACCTGATGAGGTGCGGGCAGGGTCGACAACGCTACTTCCAACGCCACGGGTTCGATTAAACGAATTGGACGGCTCTCAGCGGATGGGTCAGCAAAGGTGGCGGGCATGGACAGGCCTTATCTATTGATCAGAGCCACAGTAGCGTGCGGCCACGACCCTGCAAGCCTGTTTGCTTTTAACCAGAAAGATCCTCCAGATCCCAAACTGCCAAGATCGATCGATCGCCGATCCGCATCAGCCGCGCCAAAGTGGCCGCCAGTGCGACGTCATTGCCGCCGTCCAAGCACTCCAAAACATCACTCGCCACGCGCTTTAGACTGATCATGCCGATCAGATCGGCGGCATCAAACAGATGTTGGGTCGGACCAGCTATTGCCGTCAGGTCCACTGTCTGGGCCGATGCCTTTAGCGCGGCCAAATGATGGGTAATGTCGTCCAACGACCGTGCCACGAGCTGTTCCGCCCGGTGTTCACCAAACTGACTACACAAAACTTCTAATCGGTCCGGATCGAACCGCGCACCCTCTTCCACCCGCAAAACGGTTACGTGTCGATTCATCTCACTCACTCCCGGTCTGCCCCCACGGCCCGGACAGGTTCGCCTATCGTTCTGAAGAAAGGATTAGGCGTCATTGGAAAAACCACTCGAAATTGATGCGAATGCCTATTAACAATCAGGGACAGTCCGCAAAGGTTAATTATGTCAGAGATCGAGATCCTTCCCGCCTTCTTGAAAGATCGTTTTGACCTTTGGAAGGTCTCGACCTTCTCACGTCATGAACAAACATATCGCCAGTTGGCAAGCGAGGGGCAGTCGCCCCGGGCTATGTTCATTTCGTGTTGCGACAGCCGCGTGAATGTTGCCTCGATCTTCGGGGTTGAGGCGGGTGAGCTATTCATCCACCGCAACATCGCTGGATTAGTGCCGCCGTGCGAGCCAAGCAAGTCATATCACGGCACGTCAGCAGCCTTAGAATACGCTGTTCGGGCTTTAAAAGTCAGCCATATTGTCGTGTTAGGTCATTCTAACTGTGGTGGTGTCCAAGGCTGTCTGGATATGTGTACTGGCCGCGCGCCTGAGCTGGAAGACGAGGCAAGTTTTATTGGGCGATGGATGGATCTGCTCCGCGAACCCTGTGGTCGTGTCGTTAACGAAGTTGCGCCTGCCGACCAACCCGAAGCATTGGAGAAAGAGGCAATCCAGCTCTCGCTCAAGAACCTGATGACCTTTCCGTTCGTCCTTGACCGTATCAAAGACGAAACGCTGTCTCTGCATGGGCTGTGGGTCAATATTGGATCGGGTGAACTGGAAGGTTATGATGCTTACAGGGGCGATTTCATTACCCTCTGACGCCCTTTACAAAGGCCATATCTCTTTCTAAGGGAATTGAGATTTTGATAGGGGGTTGCCGTGGAAGGCATTCTGTCTCTGGCGCTAGACAACCTGATTTCGCCGATCATTTTGAGCTTTGCGCTTGGCTATGGCGCAGCGCTGGCGCGATCCGATTTGTCGGTGCCCGAGGCTGTCGCAAAAGGAATGTCGATCTACCTTCTCTTTGCGATTGGGTTCAAGGGTGGGGTCAGCGTGGCCGATCATGGCGTTGACAGCACCCTTATTTTGTCTCTGCTGGCGGGGGGCATTTTGTCCTTTGTCCTGCCGGTTGTGGCTTTCGCATTGCTGCGGGCGATCACCGGGATGAGCGTTGTTGATGCCGCCGCCGTTGCCGCGCATTACGGCTCAATCTCGATCGTCACGTTTGTCACAGCCAGCAGCGTGGTGACCAGTACCGGGCTGACTAGCGAAGGATACATGGTGGCGGTCGCGGCCGTGATGGAGGCGCCTGCGATTTTATCGGCCCTTTGGTTGATTGCACGCCACGGCAATAGCGAAACTAAAATGGACAAAGACCTGATGCGCGAGATCATGTTGAACGGGTCCATCGTCTTGCTGGTTGGCTCATTCGTGATCGGGGCAGTGACAGGCGCAGAAGGACTGGCACAGATCGACGCCTTCATCGTGTCCCCGTTCCAAGGTGTTTTGTGCCTGTTCTTGCTGGATATGGGGCTGGTCGCGGGGCGGGGTCTGCGCGAAGCACGCGGGATTTTGCGTCCCAATGTCTTGATTTTCGGTATGCTGATGCCGCTGATCGGGGCCAGCTTCGGATTGGCGGTGGGGCTGATGCTGGGGCTCTCAACTGGGGGGGTGATGCTGTTCATGACGCTGGCTGCGTCGGCCTCTTATATCGCGGTGCCGGCGGCGATGCGGGTTGCCCTGCCAGAGGCGAACCCCTCAATCTATTTGACGCTATCACTTGGGGTGACATTCCCGTTTAACCTGACCTTGGGCATCCCGATTTATCTGACGATCGCCCAAGCCCTGACCGGAGGATAACGCCATGCAAACCCATCAGGCGAAACGGGTTGAGATCACCATCGAGGCGGTTATGGAGCGCCGTTTGACAGACGCATTGGAAGGTGCGGGTGTCACCGGATTTACGATCCTGCCGGTTCTGGGCGGATCAGGCCGTTCGGGCCATTGGAGCCGGGAAGGGCAAATCGGCCGCTTAGGGATGGTGAACGTGATTTGCATTATTCAGCCTGAACGGCTGGATAGTTTGCTGGAGGCCGCGTTTGAAGTGGTCGAGCGCCATATCGGCGTCGTCTCGGTTGTGGACTGCGAAGTGCTGAGAGCAGAGCGGTTTTAGCAGACAACAAAAAAGGCCCACCTGCCAAGTTTTGGCGGACGGGCCTATTTAAGATGTGGCAAAGTTAGCCCTTTTTCAGGACCCGGTTGCCCAAAGTTTCTGCAATCTGAACCGCATTCAACGCGGCACCTTTGCGCAGGTTGTCTGATACGCACCAAAGGTTCAGGCCATTCTCAATCGTGCTGTCCTGTCGGATCCGGCTGACGAAGGTTGCGAAATCGCCAACGCATTCAACCGGCGTCACATAGCCGCCGTCTTCACGTTTATCGACCACAAGGATGCCCGGTGAAATTCGCAGAATTTCGCGCGCTTCGTCCTCGTCCAGAAACTCTTCAAACTCGATATTGATCGCTTCGGAATGGCCCACAAAAACGGGCACACGGACGCAGGTGGCCGTAACCTTGATCGATGGATCAAGGATCTTTTTCGTCTCCGCGACCATCTTCCATTCTTCTTTGGTATCGCCGCTATCCATGAATACATCGATATGCGGGATGACATTGAAGGCGATTTGTTTCGTGAACGTGGATGCGGGTCGTTCCTGACCGGGGACATACATGCCCTTGGTCTGGTCCCACAGCTCATCCATGCCACCTTTGCCTGCGCCGGAAACAGCCTGATAGGTGCTGACAACAATACGTTTGATCGTTGCGCGATCATGCAAAGGTTTCAGCGCCACAACCATCTGTGCCGTTGAGCAGTTTGGGTTCGCGATGATGTTCTTCCGGTAGTAATTATCCACGGCTTGCGGATTGACCTCTGGCACAACCAGCGGCACGTCTGGGTCATAGCGGTAGAGTGAGGAGTTATCGATTACGATACATCCTGCCTTCGCCGCCTTGGGCGCGTATTCCTTGGTTGCCTCGGACCCGATCGCGAACAACGCGATATCCCATCCGGTAAAGTCGAAGGTGGCCAGATCCTTAATTTTTAAGGTCTTGTCGCCAAAGCTACATTCCGTTCCCAATGACCGACGCGACGCAAGGGCCACAATCTCATCCACGGGAAACTCGCGTTCATCCAGAATGTTCAACATTTCACGGCCAACACTACCTGTGGCCCCAACAACGACGACTTTATAGCCCATTTCTGGACTCCTTATATGTGGCATAGACGATGCCTACTACCGGATGGTCGGCATAAGGAAAAGGATCATCACGCAGATTTTTGTGCGATTAGACCTTCATAGCAGGTGACCAGCGCGTCAGCCTCTTTGGATAATGAATGATTCGCCAGGATATGATTTCGGGCTCTGGTGCCAGCTAACTCTAAATCGGTCCCCAATATCTGTGCAATTGCGGCAGTCAAAGCAGGGCCATCGTCGGCGGGTACAACGCACCCGGTCTCTGGCGTCACAATCTCTGGGAAGACGCCAACATCGCTTGCAACGACCGGTACGCCGCAAGACATCGCTTCGGGTACGGTCAGGCCGAACCCCTCTAGCAAGGACGGCGCGACATAGAGTGATAGGGACTGATAGGCTGCTGGCATTTGTTTGACGGGGATTTCATCGACGAACAAGATCCGATCAGACAGGCCGTTTGCGGCAATCCTTGCGACCAATTCAGATTTGTATTCGGCGTGTTTTCCGGTGGCCCGCCCCAAAATCACTGCCGACCAATTTGGCCGATCTGGCAAAAGTCGACACATCGCAGCCACGAAATGATGGGTGCCCTTCATCGGACGGACCCGACCAAAACAGCCAATCAGGTTTTGCCCGTGCTGCCCAAAAATCATGGCCTCAATGGCGGTAAATGTCCAAGGATCCACCCCGTGTGGAATGACTTGCACTTGCCCCGGCATCACGGCCGCGTTCAGCGCATTGGTGGCGATGATTGCATCACAACGACCCGTCATCCAACGGGTTAATCCACCCCGCACCCGCGGAGAGGAGGATGTAAAAACAACCTTGAATGGCATGCGCATAACGTCGCGTAGGAAAAGGCCAAAGAGAAGCTCATTATTGCGTCGGGCGTGCCAGACACGCGTCCGGTTCCAGCCGTGCCAAAGGACCTTTGACAAGGACCAGTGCGGCACATCGGCTGGCAACCCCGGGCCGGTGGCCACAATACCAATCTTGCGGGCCTGCATCGGCACCAAATGCACTACTGTCGCCGTCACGCCAGAGACCCGCCGCTTAAAGTTGGGCGTGATAACAGCGATATCGTCGGGTTGTCGGGTTTGCATTTGCCCTCGGTTCAGTCGTCTACGTCCGGGCTAGAGCGCGATTATCAAGTCGTCAACACCACAAAGATTGACTTTCCGCGCCGCAGCATACATATGACCGTAACACTGCTGCCGCGTGAGCAGCCGCCTTTGCGCCTTTGAGCCAAAGTCAGGCACAGTGAATACCTTCCCAGTCCCCATCACGCAGGGTCTGACGGTTTGGCCGGTAAGCCAGGGCAAGAACGCCCCGGATATGAGAGCCAGATCGCATTCCTCGTCGCCGCGCCATTTGGTGCGGCCGATATTATTGTTTGTGTGCGTCGATGACGCGCCGCTGAAAGGCTATACTTTTGTTTGATTTTGATATGTTGGGCTTGTCGCCCAAACTTCTGGCCGCCGTGAAAGAGGCCGGTTACGACAAGCCAACCCCGATCCAGAACCAGGCGATTCCGCTTGCGCTGGATGGCCACGACATCATGGGTCTGGCACAAACCGGCACCGGTAAAACTGCCGCGTTTGGTTTGCCGCTGGTTGAGCATCTGCTCAAAACTCCGGGCGCCCCTGAACCCAAGGCTGTTCGGGCGCTGATCCTAGCCCCGACACGCGAACTGGTGAACCAGATCGCAACAACGATTAAGACCTATATCCGCAATTCTCACCTCAAGGTGAATGTCGTTGTGGGTGGTCAATCCATCAACGTCCAGATCAAGGCGCTTGCCCGGGGTACGGACATTCTGGTCGCGACACCCGGTCGTCTGATCGACCTGCTTGACCGTGGTGCAGTCCGTTTGGACAGTGCGCGCCATCTGGTTTTGGATGAAGCCGACCAAATGCTGGATCTTGGTTTTATCCACGCTCTGCGTCGGTTGGTGCCTCAGCTAGGGACGCCGCGCCAGACCATGCTGTTCTCGGCCACTATGCCAAAGCAGATGGAAGAGCTGTCGCGCGTCTACCTTACCAACCCAAAGCGGGTTCAGGTTGCCCCTCCGGGGAAAGTTGCGGACAAAATCACGCAGTCGCTGCACTTCGTTGAGAAAGAGGGCAAGACTGCCCTGCTGCGTCGGTTCCTGACGCGCAATCCTGACGCACAATCGCTGGTCTTTGCACGGACCAAGCACGGTGCCGAAAAGCTGATGAAGCAACTGGTTTCCGATGGCTTTGACGCCGCATCGATCCATGGCAACAAAAGCCAGGGTCAGCGGGACCGGGCAATTGGTGCATTCCGGGACAATAGGGTGAAGATCCTAGTTGCAACTGATGTTGCGGCCCGTGGCCTGGACATTCCAGGTGTTGGGTTCGTCTTCAACTATGACCTACCCGAAGTGCCTGACAACTACGTGCACCGCATTGGCCGGACGGCCCGTGCGGGTCGTGAAGGTGAGGCGATCGCATTCTGCTCAGCCGAAGAAATCGGCTACCTGCGCCAGATCGAGAAGGTCATGAAAGCGACTATCCCCGTCGGCGGTGGTGAGCGGCCCGAAGAGGTCAAACCACAGAAATCAGGTCGCGGCGGCGGTGGCGGCGGTGGCGGTGGTCGCGGTGGCAATGGTGGTGGTGGCAGACCGCAACAGGGTCAACGCCGCAGGCCGCAGGGCAACGCGAATTCGAACTCAGCACCGGGCGCCGGTGACGGTGCGGCCAAGCGCAAGCGGCCACGTCGTCGGCCAGCAGCATAAAGAAATCAACGCGGGCCTAGGCCCGCGTTTTTTAATTAGCGGAACAGTAGAACCGGAACTTTGCATGATCGGATCATCTGGGTCGTGGTTGAGCCGATTAATAGACTGCGGATGCGTGAATGGCCGTATGCCCCCATTATCAGCAGATCGAAGCTGTTGCTTTCAGCTCTCTGTGAAATAATCGTATCGGGTTGACCAGCTACGATCTCAGTTGTGGGTGAAAAGCCTGCGGCTTTTAAAAGGGCTGCAGCCCCCTCAATGGCGCGCTTGGATTCAGTCGTCGCTTGGCCCACCGTCAAAATATGAATGTCTAGGCCTGCAAAAAGCTCAGACTTGGCAATGTGATCCACTGCCTTCAGCGAAGATGCTCCGCCATCAAAAGCGACCAATAACTTATTGATTGGTCGAAATGCACGCGACGTTACCAGCACTGGTTTGGTGGAGGATCGCACTGCGCGCTCAACGTTGCTTCCTAAGTGAAGCTTGGCCAAATCAGCAGCTTCGCCGCGTTTGCCAACGATCACCAGATCCGCGTCTGTCTCTACCTCGCGTAGCGTTTCGACAAAGTCGCCTATCCGTAATTTCGTTGTAACCTCAACGCCTGCGGCCTCAATTCGAGCCTTGGCGTCCTCCAAAATGGCCTGACCGCGCACCCGGCCCAATCTTGCTGTTTGCGCGTCCAACTCAGCCAGCTCTTCCAGCAACGAGGACCGTGCGCCCAGCCCGATATTACCACTCAGGTTTCGCGGCTCTCCACTTTCGTCGCGTCGTCCCAGAACATGGACGATTTCAACAGAAAATCCTTTGCCTTTGGCAACCCATGCTGCGTGATCACACACACTTTCGGAATAAATTGAGCCGTCTACTAATGCGACCAGCTTGCCCATGATGCCCCCTAGTGCCCCATGAGGCGATCCATCGCCCCTGGTTTGTCGTGTTCTGCCAGCTTGTCGACGATTGTCTCACTGGCTTCATTTAGACCTTGGATCTCAACCTCAGCCCCATCCCGACGGAATTTGAGCACGGCCATGTCCAATGCCGCAACCGAAGAAATATCCCAGATATGGGCGCGAGTTACGTCAATTACGACGCGCTCAATTACTTCGTTATAGTCAAATGCTGCAGCAAATCTGTCAGCAGAGGCAAAGAAAAGCTGGCCCTGAACATGATAGGTCCGGGTCTTACCGTCCGCTGATAGGTCAGACGCAACATGGAATAGCTGCGCAATCTTGCCAGCAAAAAAGATACCTGACAGCAATACACCGGTCAGAACGCCAGCCGCCAGATTGTGCGAATAAACTGTTACAACGACGGTCGACAGCATCACAATGGACGAACTGCGGGGATGATCGCGCAATGACGCAATCGATGACCAGCTGAACGTACCGACAGAAACCATGATCATGATCGCAACCAACGCCGCCATTGGGATGATCGAGACAATGTCACCCAAAACCACAATCAGGATCAAAAGGAAAACCCCGGCGGCAAAGCAGCTAAGCCGCCCCCGACCGCCTGATTTCACGTTGATCATTGATTGACCGATCATCGCACAACCCGCCATGCCGCCAATAAAGCCGGTTGCGGTATTGGCCAGACCTTGGCCGATGCATTCTTGGTTCTTGTCTGATTTTGTATCGGTCAGATCGTCAACGATCTGCGCGGTCATGAGGCTTTCAAGCAGGCCAACGGCGGCGACAGCTGCCGCGTAGGGAAAGATGATTTGCAGGGTTTCTAGTGTCAGAGGAATATCGGGGATAAGAAAGAACGGCAAAGTTGAAGGCAACTCGCCCATGTCGCCGACAGTCCGCAGATCCATTCCAAACATTAGAGCGACAGTCGTTAAAACGACAATACAGACCAACGGTGAGGGGATAGTGGTGGTGATGTATGGCAATAGGTAAATGATCCCTAACCCGCCTGCGACCATCACATATGTCAACCACGGCACGCCGATCAGTTCGGGCAACTGTGCCAAAAAGATCAAGATTGCCAGCGCGTTGACGAACCCAGTCATGACTGAGCGAGAAACAAAGCGCATTACGGTTCCCAGCTTTAACATCCCGGCCCCAATTTGGAGCAATCCGGCCAGAACTGTCGTCGCCAGTAAGTATTCCAGCCCATAATCGCGCACCAGCGTGACCATCAAGACCGCGGTCGCGGCGGTGGCGGCCGAGATCATACCGGGGCGCCCGCCAGCAATCGCCGTGATTACAGCGATTGAGAACGAGGCATAGAGGCCGATCTTTGGATCAACGCCGGCGATGATCGAAAAGGCAATCGCCTCTGGGATCAGGGCAAGGGCGACAACCAGGCCGGCCAAAAGATCGGCGCGGATGGTGCCAAACCACTCAACCCGCATGCGGGCTAGAAAATCTGGGGACATGTGTTGGTGTCTCCGTGGGGAAGGGCGCAGTCGATCACGCCGATGTCTAGGTTGGGTTCGGGCATAACGGGGCCAGCGCTGAGTGACAACCTTCACAACCCAATCGCGCGAATTTGGGACAGATCTCTTATTCTGACTTTTTTTGTCAGTTATTCTTGACAGTCCATAGCGAGTTGCGGCAGTACTTGGCTATTGCTGACCTTTTTAGTCAGTAATTCAAATCATACACGGAGCGCTTAATGAAACTCTCTCTCGCATTGCTGATGACCAGTGCAGTTCTGGTTGGCAATCTCACGGCGGCGCAGGCCCAAGAAGTAAATCTCTATTCCTCACGCCACTATGAAACAGACGAACGTCTCTATTCGAATTTCGAAAATTTGACGGGCATCACCGTCAACCGGATCGAAGGTGACGCCGATGAGCTGATTACCCGAATGGTTGCCGAGGGAGCCAACAGCCCTGCCGACGTTCTTCTGACGGTCGACACGTCTCGGTTAGAGCGAGCCAAACTTGCAGGTGTCTTGCAAGCGGTCGACAGTGCAATCCTAGAGGCGCGGATCCCAGGCTATATTCAAGATGTGGGCAATCAGTGGTTCGGCTTTTCACAACGTGCCCGGATTTTGTTTTATGACCGTAATGACGTTGCGAACCCGCCACTGACATATGCCGATCTGGCGAATGATGAGTATGAGGGTATGGTGTGCAGCCGGTCCTCAACCAATGCCTACTCGCAGACAATTTTGGCCGCGATCATTGAGCATGAGGGCGAAGAGGCCGCACGCGATTGGGCCGCTGGCGTTGTTGAGAATTTTGCCCGCTCCCCACAGGGTGGTGATACTGACCAGCTGCGCGGTATCGTTTCGGGTGAATGCGAAATCGCCATCTCCAACACCTACTACTTTGGCCGGGCTATTCGCCGTCAGGTTGATGGGGTCTCCGAAAACCTTGATATGTTTGGTTGGATCTTTCCCGACCAAAGTGGAAATGGCGCGCATATGAACCTGTCGGGCGGCGGTGTTGCTGCCCATGCGCCAAATCGCGATAACGCAATCGCGTTCCTAGAATACCTCGCCTCTGATCAGGCGCAGGAATATTTCTCGGCAGGGAATGACGAATATCCAGCTGTCCCGGGCGTCGCGCTGTCGCCGTCTGTAGCGCAGCTTGGTTTCTTTAAGCCTGACGATGTGGATCTGTCCGCCGTCGCGCAAAACCTGGCCGCAGCGCAACGGATCTTCAACGAAGTTGGTTGGGAATAACCTTCCCCGTTCCCTAACAACGAAAAAGGGCGCCCCGCTTTTGGGACGCCCTTTCTTTTTTGATCGGTGATCTTTGGTGATCAGAGCTGAATACAGAACCGCGCAAAGCCGTCAGGACCGTCGCCTGCCGCCTCCATCTGAACGCCCTCATCCTGATCAGCATAGACTGCTGCCGCCGGACCAGTGTCGAACAGCACGCTGGTTCCGGGCAATGGCGCAAAGGACCAGTTGGCGTCAGGGCCTTCAAACACCGTCGTCTCTGGTGACGCGCCGGTGAAGTTACCACCGCCGCCCGCGCGGCAGTTGTTTGTCGCCACAATGAACTGCTGATCCATATCGATAGGTGCGCCATCATAGGTCAGATTGACGATGCGGTGGGCGTCTGCGTCCAGCAGATTACCGTCATTGTCGAACCTTGATGGGGCTGACAGATCGATCTGATACTCAACGCCGTCAATAATATCGAAATTATAACTTGGGAAATCTGGGTTCAGCAAAACCTGATCGGCGACCCCTGCCTCAACTTGGTTGAAGATACCGGCAGACCGTTCAAGCCAATCTTTGAGCTGCGCCCCAGTGACACGCACCGCACGCACCGTATTGGGATAAAGATGCAGGTCTGAGACATTCCTGATCGCTACATCACCAATAGCGACATCGGTGTAGTATTCTGGGCCACCACAGCCACCTGCCTTAAATGGGGCCGCTGCAGAAAGGAGCGGCAGGCCTTCATACTCAGTACTAGCCATTATCTGATTAATATACTAAATCTGCGCGATTGAGACGATTTGTACAGATGGGTCGTCGGCCACCAAGGCGAAGTAACTGTGAAGTGGGGCCTCAGTCCGACCGACTGCCCGGCGGAACATAGGCGCGCGCGGTCTCAACGATGTCGCGGGCCATCACGTTGCCTTCTAGATGCCGCCAATCCCAGTTCATGATCTGGGGTGGGACAAATCCGATCAGGCCGATTTTAATCGCGTGGCTTTCACCATTTCCGTCAATGACCGTGTGATCCATGATCAGATGGGGCGGGATCAGCGTGATGTCCTGGGTCGGGTCCGACCCCATTTCCTTGGCCACATTTGCCGACGCGATCGGGAAGTCTGCCCCAGCAAGGGACTTCATCAAAAAGTTGAGCCCGTAGTTGAATTCATGGTTGCCAAGCGTGGACGCATTGAACCCCAGTGTGTTCATAGCCTGAATGACTGGGTGCATATCGCCCTCAGCCATGCCGCGCTCATAGGCGATGTAGTCGCCCACCGGGTTGGCCTGCAAGAAGTCACCATTGTCGATCAGAAGTGAGTTTGTGCTTTCATCGCGGATGCCATGGATCAACGCGGCAGTCCGCTCCAGCCCGACGGTATCAACGGGACGATCAGCATAATAATCGCAGGGAAAACATGAACGTGGAGGTCTGTCGCCGCCATGATCCGCAGGTGAGCCAGATTGCTAGAGGCATGGGCGGAAAAGGGGTGCAGGGCAATGAACCCTGCGGTTCCAGCGATAAAGCTGCGGCGGCTATGAGTGAAAGCGAAACAAGATTACCAGATGACACACGATAAGAGCCTGCAATCATTTGTCTGGATTTACGATGAAAAAGGGTTTGGTTCGGCAACTTATTGCCGGTATTGGGCTTCGACCAAAGATAACTCTTGGCTCCTAAAGCGGCGTCTCAGGCTCAGGCACAAAGCTGCGTGCTGTGCTCTGTTCTCGGCCCAACCCCCAGCACAAGATGATGACAGGCAGCAGACCGACCAATCCGATTACCAGGCTTGGTACCGCCGCCTCCGCAAGACGTTCATCTGAGGCTAATCGGTGCGCCTGAACCGCAAGCGTGTCAAAATTGAACGGGCGCAAGATCAAGGTCGCCGGTAGCTCCTTCATGACGTCGACAAAGACGAGCAAAAGAGCGGTCAGCAGGCTGGGCTTCAGGATGGGCAAGTGCACGCCTCGTAGCATCCCCGGCGGGGTCCTCCCCAAGGTTCGTGCAACAGCATCCACATTGGGATTAATCGCCGACAGTCCGCTGTCATATGCGCTAAGGGCCGCTGCCATAAACCGCACCATGTAGGCTACGACCAACAGCCAGATTGAGCCGGTGATCAAAAGCCCGGTCGATATGTCAAAGGTGGCGCGCATCCAGGCATCAAGCGCGTTATCAAACGCTGCGAACGGGACCAATAACCCAACGGCAATCACACCACCTGGCACCGCGTATCCGATACCGGCAAGTTGCACCGCGCCCCTGGCTGCACGTGTTGGATGCAGGCGCGCATTAAACCCCAAAAGTACGGCGGCAAACACAGTAAACACCGCCGCGACAGACGCCAGAATAAGGGAGTTCTGCAAGAACCCTAGATAGCGTGGACTGAACAATAGCTGACCAGATTGCCACCCCATCTCAACCAATAGAACCAGCGGCAGAGCAAACCCCAAAATCGCGGGAATGCCACAAAAAGCCAATGCTCCGAACGCGTGCCAACCGGTCAGTGTCGCGGGTGTCATCATCTCAAATCGGCGGCCGGCCCCGTGATGGCGTTTGCTTTTGCGTTGGGACCGCTCCAGCATGGCCAAGACCAGTGCGACGATCAGCAGGCACAGCGCTAATTGCGCAGCCGCCCCCCGGTCCGTGAATGAAAACCAGCTTTGGTAGATCCCAGTCGCAAACGTTTGAACGCCGAAATACGAAACGGTTCCGTAATCTGCGATCGTCTCCATGATCGCCAATAGGACCCCCCCGGCGATGGCGGGTCTTGCGATCGGTAAGCTGATCCGGATGAAGGCGGCCCAAGGACCGCGGCCCAAAGTGCGCGCGGCGATATAGGCAGTCGCACTTTGCTGCAGGAATGCGGCGCGCGCCAAAAGATAAACATATGGGTAAAGCACAAGGGTCAGCATGCCCGCTGCACCACCCAAGGATCGGATCTCCGGAAACCAATAATCGCGCGGGCCCCAGCCTGTCAGATCGCGCAGCGTAGTTTGGACCCATCCCGGATGATCCAGAAAATCGGTGTAGGCATAGGCAAGGACATAGGCTGGAAAGGCCAGCGGCAACGCCAGTGCAATCTCAAGGATGCGGCGCCCAGCAAAACGCGTCATCGTGACCAGCCAGGCGGCCCCAGCTCCAATGACCGCGGTGCCAGTACCGACCAGCAGAACCAGCGCCAGTGTTGTCCCCGTATAACGTGGCAAAACAGTGGCTGCCAACTCCCGTACCGTACCGGTCCCACCGCTCAACGCGGCAAGGATCACGGCCAGAATCGGCAACAAGCAAAGCCCGGCTGCCGTCCACACCAAAAGGCGCATGACTCTAAGTGAGAATATGGAGCGTTTCCGGCTCATGATATTTGCATTTAGGCGATGTTGCCCACTGCTTACAAGCGATTGCGCGCCGATATGCGTACTGGTGTGGATGCTGATCTGCTAGACTTACACCATCTGATTGGGATAGGTCGCAAAAGCGCTCAAAAACCCAAGGGGCCGCCTCTGTGGCACAACGCGAAAACTCCGATCCTCGATACGCCTCTCGCGCGATGTTCACGCGCCTCTGGGGAAAGTATCTTAGGAAGCATATAGCCTGGATTGCCGTCGCTTTGGTGTTGATGGTCATCGAAGGCAGTACTTTGGGCGTTCTCAGCTATATGCTGCAGCCGATGTTCGACACCGTGTTTGTCGAGGGGCGCGGTGACGCCATCATGTGGGTTGGACTTGGGATCTTTGGCCTGTTCATCGTGCGCGCGGTGACCAGCGTCGCACAACGCATCATCATGACCCGCGTCGGAACATTAACAACGGTTGAGCTGCAAAAAGATCTGTTGGCGCATGTCATGAACCTCGACAACGCGTTTTATCAAACCAACCCGCCCGGCGTTCTGATTGAACGGGTTCAGGGTGATGCGATGGCCATGCAACAGGTTTGGCAGGCAATTATCACCGGGGCGGGGCGTGATACTGTTGCCTTGCTGTCCTTAATGGTGGTGGCTATCATTATCGATCCGATCTGGACACTGGTGGCGGTGATCGGTGTTCCGCTTTTGGTTTTGCCGACTGCGATCGTGCAGCGCTATATCCGTCGCAAGAGCGGCGCGATGCGTGAGATATCAGCCTATCGCACGACACGTCTGGATGAGATTTTTCACGGCGTGACACCTGTCAAATTGAACTCATTAGAGCCCTATCAGCAAAAGCGGTTTGCCAGTTTGACGGATAATTTCGTAACCGCGACAATCAAATCTGCTGCGGGCACTGCTGTGATCCCCGGGTTGGTCGATCTGTCGGTCGGACTGGGTTTTTTCTGCGTGCTGCTCTACGGCGGGCAAGAGATCATTTCTGGTGAAAAAACCATTGGTCAATTCATGTCCTTTTTCACGGCCATGGCGCTGGCGTTTCAGCCTTTGCGCCGGCTAGGGTCGATCGCGGGCGTCTGGCAGACCACCGCGGCATCGCTTGAACGTGTGTTTCGGATTTTTGATACCGCCCCCAAAATCGTTTCACCTGCCAAGCCTCTTGCCCCGGCAACAGACACCACCATCGAATTCACCGACGTGCATCTTAGCTATGGTGACGCCCCGGTTCTTCGCGGGCTGAACATCACTGCGCGGGCGGGTCAGACGACCGCCCTGGTCGGCGCATCTGGTGCTGGTAAAAGCACTGTGTTCAACCTTCTGACCCGACTAGTTGATGCTGACAGTGGCGTTGTAAGTGTCGGGGGCCGGGACGTCACACAGTTGGATTTGGGACAGCTACGACATCTCTTTTCTGTGGTTTCTCAAGACGCGCTTTTGTTCGATGAAAGCTTGCGAGATAACATTTTGCTTGGTCGCGAAGACGTCTCAGACGAGGTGCTGAAGCGTGCGTTGGATGCGGCATATGTCACTGAGTTTCTGGATGGGTTGAACAATGGGCTGGACAGCCCGGCGGGCCCGCGTGGTTCCAGCCTTTCTGGTGGACAACGTCAACGGATCGCTATTGCGCGTGCGATTCTGCGCGATACACCGATTTTGCTGCTGGATGAGGCAACATCGGCGCTGGACACTGCGTCTGAGTCCAAGGTCCAACAAGCGCTTGAGGCGCTGTCGGTTGGGCGTACGACGTTGGTGATCGCGCATCGTCTGTCGACCGTACAGGCCGCCGACAAAATCTATGTGTTTGATCACGGCGGCGTTGTCGAGGAGGGGACACATGCCAAATTGATGGCGCTTAATGGCGTCTATGCCCGACTGAATGCCACCCAAAACCCCGACGGAACCTTCGGCTAATTTTTTAACGTCAGCCGGTTTGCACCTCGGTACTGACTTGTGACCATTCACCAATTCCCGGGCCAGACGGGACACCTCAAAGACGATCGGGGGTGATGTTGTCACCTTAAATTATGCGTGATGAAGTGGGGCTGAACAAGCCTTTAGGGCGCGCGGGATCAATCGTCTGCGTAATAATGCTCGCGATCTGGCTGGTCACGGACCCTCAATCTTAGACAGTCAGGCGACAGTCTCATACGGCTCTGCCAAATACCGTTTTCTGGTCGGCGCACGTATCATCATCGGCTGAAGCATTATGCCGCTTCAATTTTTCGTCTGCTTGCGAAAGAAAGACAAAAATAGCCCACCAATCGATAAGTGCCTGAGAAATTCTTGGGCGATGACAATACCGATGGTCGCGCCCAAATTGCCCGGTTAGGATCTGTGCTGATACAATGATCGGAACAAATGACATGGCGACTATAGCCACCCGTTTGGGTGTGGATATCGGCGGGACGTTCACAGACCTTGTACTTGAGGTTGCGGGCAACCGATTTTCAACCAAAGTGTTGACGACTTATGCCGCGCCGGAGGACGCCATCATTGACGGCACACATCAGGTTTGCCGCAAGGCTGGCATTGATCCATCCGGCATAGAACAGATTATCCACGGCACAACTCTTGCGACCAATGCCCTGATTGAGCGGCGCGGTGCCAAAACCGCCCTTGTGACGACTGAAGGGTTTCGCGATGTTATCGAAATGCGGACGGAATCGCGGTTTGAGCAATATGATCTGAACCTGTCATTGCCAGAGCCGCTGTTGCCCCGGCATCGCCGTTATACCTTGCGTGAACGGATCGATGCGACCGGTGCGGTGTTGATCCCCTTACTGCGGGCCGACGTCGAAACGCTGGCGCTTGATCTGCGGAATGCGGATTATGAAAGTATCGCAATCGGGTTGCTGCATTCCTACGTAAATGATGCCCATGAACGGCTGATCCGCGATGTTTTCGCAGAGATTTTGCCCGGCGTGATGATCTCGCTGTCCAGCGAGGTCTCGCCGCAAATGCGTGAGTATGAGCGGTTCAACACGGTCGCCGCCAACGCCTATATCAAGCCGCTGATGAAAAGTTATCTCGACAGGCTCAAGGGGCGTCTCTTGCAAGAAGGCGTCTCGTGCCCGATCTTTTTGATGCATTCCGGTGGTGGGATCATCTCATTGGAAAGTGCCGCTGAATTTCCGGTTCGATTGGTTGAGTCTGGTCCTGCAGGCGGTGCTGTCTTTGCCGCTGATATCGCCGCCCGTCATGGGCTGGATAGGGTTTTGTCATTTGACATGGGTGGGACAACCGCCAAAATCTGCCTGATCAAGAATTGCACCCCCAAGACCAGCCGCGTGTTTGAGGTGGCTCGGACTTACAGGTTTAAAAAGGGCTCTGGCATGCCCATATCAATTCCGGTGATTGATATGGTTGAGATCGGCGCGGGTGGCGGATCTCTTGCTCATGTTGATGGCATGCGCCAAATCCGGGTGGGTCCCGAAAGTGCGGGGTCTGAACCCGGTCCGGCATGTTATGGTCAAGGCGGGATGCGTCCGGCCGTGACAGATGCAGATCTGGTATTGGGCAAACTTGACCCTGACAATTTTGCGGGCGGATCAATCCAGCTTTATGCGGAACAATCGCGCGCTGCCTTGCTTGCCGAACTGGGCGACATATTGGACATGGATGCGCTGACAGCTGCTTTTGGATTGGCAGAGGTTGTAGACGAAAACATGGCCAACGCTGCGCGGGTTCACGCCGTTGAGAATGGTGAGGATCTGTCGGATTACACGATGATTGCGTTCGGTGGCGCCGCCCCTCTGCACGCCGCGCGCCTTTGCGAAAAGTTGGGCGTTGACCGGTGTCTGGTTCCCCAGGGGGCTGGCGTCGGATCGGCTATCGGTTTTCTGCGCGCCCCCTTCAGTTTTGAGGCAAACCGAAGTGTATTCATGAAATTGTCAACGTTTGAGCCGTCCTTAGTGGCGGGGCTTTTTGCAGAGCTGGAAGAAGAGGCTACGAAATTCGTGCGCTCTTGCGACGCTGAGGCGGACATTCGTGCTGAGCACAAAGTCTACATGCGATATTCCGGTCAAGGTTGGGAGATCCCGGTTCCCCTGACACCACAGCTTGCCAGCGCGCCAAATGCTGATGCGTTCGAGGCGCTGTTTGAACAAGAATACGCGAACCTTTTTGGCCGCACGGTTGACGGTATGGAGATTGAGATCACGGTCTGGTCAGTCAATGCAACGACCCCGTCCATGCCATCTGAACGGGTGTCTGACGTGCCGGACTTGCCAGTACCGATTAGTATTGGCACGCGGGTTTTGTTTGATCCTGCGAAGGGAACACAGATGACCGTTCCGGTTTATGATCGCCGCGCATTTGACCCGGGCCGCCAGGCTGACGGTCCATCGATTATTACTGAGGACGAAACAACAATTGTGGTGACCAGCAGCAGACGGGCCACAGCATTAGCAGACGGGTGTATCGATCTGCGCCGCAAGACAAAGGACCCTTTGCATGCGTGATGTCTCAAACGTAGCGCATCAGGTGATGTGGAACCGGCTGATTTCGGTCGTAGAAGAGCAGGCTCAGGCTCTGGTTCGAACAGCCTTTTCAACCTCGGTCCGCGAAGCAGGTGACCTTTCGGCAGGTGTCTACGACGCAGCAGGTTTGATGTTGGCTCAGGCCGTGACTGGGACGCCGGGTCATGTGAATGCGATGGCAGACGCTGTCGCCCATTTCATCCGCCGGATTGGGCCTGAGAATATTTCGGATGGGGATGTCTACATCACCAATGACCCATGGGAAGGGACCGGTCACCTGCATGACATCACAGTTGTGACGCCGTCGTTCCACCGCGGCCACTTTGTGGGCTTTTTTGCCTGCACGGCCCATGTTGTCGATATCGGGGGGCGGGGGTTTGGTGCGGATGCCAACTCGGTCTACGAAGAGGGGCTTTATCTTCCGATTATGAAATTTGCCGATCAGGGCGTGATCGACCAAACTTTGCTGCGGGTCATTCGAGGTAACGTTCGAGAGCCTGACCAGTTGGTTGGCGATATCTTTGCCTTATCCAATTGTAATGAGATCGGGCATCGCCGTCTGGTTGAGATGATGGATGAATTTGATCTGGTTGATCTCAACGGCATCTCGTCCTTTATCCTTGAGAACTCCCGCCGTGCCACGTTGGAGCGGATTGCTGCGCTGAAACCGGGCACTGCCAAGGGGTATATGCAGATCGATGGTTTCGACACGCCGATTGATCTGATGGTCCGGATAGAGTTCCACCCTGATCATATTTTGTGCGATTTTGAGGGGACATCTGGCGTAGACAAAAAGGGCATCAACGTGCCGATGGTCTATACCAAGGCCTATGCGTGTTATGCGCTGAAATGCGCGATCGCGCCTGAGATCCCGAACAATGCCGCCTCGCTGGCGCCATTTGAGGTGATCGCACCCGAGGGTTCAATCGTGAATGCGGTGCACCCGGCCCCGGTGGCCCTGCGCCATATCATTGGCCACATGATCCCCGACACGATCTACGACGCGTTGGATAAACTATTGCCTGAAACCGTGCCCGCCGAGGGGGCAGGATGCCTGTGTAATTTTCAGGTTTCATTGCGGCCTCGAACGGACGCGCCAGCGCCAAAAGGCGCGGTACGGTCCGAGGTGCTGACTTTTAATTCTGGCGGTGCGGGTGCGCGGCCAACCCTAGATGGGATGAGCGCGACTGCGTTTCCTTCGGGTGTGATGACGATGCCCGTTGAGGCAACTGAGCAGGTTGGCCCAGTGATTATTTGGCGCAAGGAATTGCGCGCCGATAGCGGTGGAGTTGGAATGTATCGCGGCGGCCTTGGCCAATACATGGAAGTGGGCGCGCGCGAGGGACATGAGTTTGATTTTCAGGCGATGTTCGACCGGGTTGAGCATCCAGCCCGTGGGCGCCGCGGTGGTGGGCCGGGTGCCGCCACGACTATCGGCCAAGATGATGGTGCAAAGATGCGCGGCAAGGGCAAACAATTTGTCCCACATGGGCGCAAGGTGATGCTCGCCTTTCCGGGGGGGGCTGGTTATGGCCCGTCTGACCAGCGCAGCGTGGCCGCGATCAAGCGGGATTTGGCGTTAGGCTATATCACAGCGCAGGCGGCCATGGCGGACTATGGCCTGTCAGAAGCTGAGATAAACGGTGTTCTGAACGACGCCAAAAAGGGCGAAATCTCAACATGAGTGCACCATCATCATCTGCGCCGTCCCACAACAGCTATGATGTCGTAATCGTTGGTGGTGCCATGATCGGATCATCCACCGCATGGTTCCTATCAGACAACCCCGATTTCAGCGGCACCGTTTTGGTGGTCGAGAAAGATCCGACATATTCCAACAGCTCAACAGCGCATACCAACAGCTGCATCCGCCAACAGTTCAGCCGTGAGATCAACGTGAAATGCTCCCAATTCGCGGCTGAATTCGTTAAGAACCTGCGACACTACATGGGAAATGATGAGCGTGTTCCACCGCTGACGATTCAGAACTACGGCTACATGTATCTGGCTGACAATGATGACTTTGCCGCGGTGCTGCGCTCCAACCATGCGGTTCAAGTCGCGGCGGGTGCAGGCACCAAGTTGATGACGGCTGACGAAATCAAACGCGACTATCCGTTCTACAACCTCGAGGACATTGTTTTGGGTAGCCACAACCGGATCGACGAAGGATATTGGGACGGTGGCACGGTGTTTGACTGGTTCCGCAGATCTGCCAAGGAGCGGGGCGTTGAATACGTCGCCGGCGAAGTTGTCGCCATGACCAAAAACGCCCAAGGCACCCGCGTGCAAAGTGTCATGCTGAAATCGGGTGAAGTGATTGCTTGCGGTCAGGTCGTCAACGCATCGGGGCCGCGTGCCTCTGTGACCGCCCGAATGGCCGGGATCGAGGTGCCAGTTGAGCCGCGCAAACGCTATACCTATGTCTTTTCGGCGCAATCACCGCTGGATCGGGAATTGCCGCTGACAATTGATCCGTTGGGCGTACATATGCGCCAAGATGGACCAAAAACGTATTTAGCGGGCTGTCCACCAGACGTTGATCCAGCTGTAGATTACGATGATTTCGCGATGGATCACACCCTATGGGAAGATAAAGTCTGGCCCATTATCGCAACGCGTATTCCGCAATTTGAAGCTATCAAACTGGTCACGTCCTGGGTTGGTCACTACGCCTTTAACACTTTGGACCAGAACGCAATTTTAGGACCGCATACCGTTGTTGAGAACTTCTTTTTCGTGAATGGCTTTTCAGGCCATGGCTTGCAGCAATCGCCTGCAATGGGTCGCGGCACGTCCGAATTGTTGACCTATGGCGAATACCGCACGCTTGATCTTAGCCCTTTTGAGTTTGGCCGGATTGAGCGGAATGAACCATTTGCTGAGGCGGCGGTCATCTGATAGCCGCGCCAGACGTGCCGAAAACCGTAGACAGGGATGGAGCTTTGAGATGAAGAAACTTGTTTTGACAGGGGCCGCGGGCCGTTTAGGCTCCTATCTGCGCGAGCCGTTGACAAAAATGGCGGACCAACTGGTCTCAACTGATATCGTCGACGACATCGGAACGCTTTACCCCAATGAGACATATATCAAGGCTGACTTGGCCAGCTACGATCAGGTTTCTGCCGCGCTTGAGGGGGCCGATATGGTCGTGCATTTCGGTGCGTTGGTCGATGAGGCACCGTTTGAGGAGATCCTTGGCCCAAATATCATTGGTGCCTATAATGTCTGGGAAGCCGCGTTCAAACACGGTCTGTCGCGGGTCGTTTATGCCAGCTCTATCCATGCTGTCGGAATGTACCCCAACAACCAGCTCATCGGCGTCGACGTCCCACACCGGCCTGACACCTTCTATGGATTGGCCAAGTGTTTCGCCGAAGATCTGGGCCGCATGTACTGGGAAAAACGCCAGCTTGAGGCGGTTTGCCTGAGGATTTTTTCGTGCGCACAAGTCAACAGTCCCCGCTCACTCAGCACTTGGTTGTCTTATGATGACCTGATCCAACTGGTAACCCGCGCGATCGAAACGCCTGCGACAGGGTTTACGATCGTCTACGGCATTTCCAACAACGACCGCGCCGGTGTTGATCTAAGCAGTGGCAGCTTTCTGGGTTACCGACCCAAAGACAACGCCGAGCAATTCGCGGCTGAGATCCTGGCTGCGGCTGAGCCTATCGATGTGACAGACAGGCGGCACACTTGTCACGGGGGTCCGTTTGCGGCCGTACCCTTGGGTGAAAGTGGCCTTGCGACGATGAATATCGTCGACGACAAAAAGACCGTCTAGGCTTGGGGCAATGAAATAGCATTAGTTGCGATCCGGTTTTACCGCAACCAATGGCCATAACGGATCATTGCACTGCGTGTGCCGAGTTCGTTTTCATGAACGCATTGGACGTCTCGCATCATGATCAGGCATATATCACAGCGCAGTATTATGGTTTTGGCTCATCTTGTTTGCTGCTTAGGAACGTCGCCACTCGTGGTACGTTTGGCAGCCCAAGTCGAGACCTCGTCCGTAAAACTGGCGTGTTTGCCGATGCGCTGCTGCGGTCTTCACGCAAGACGATATAAACACCTGATGCGATGATGATTGCAGTCCCGATCAAAGTCGTCTGATCCAAACGTTCGCCGAACAAGAGTGTGCCATAGATGCTGGCCCATATGATTTGCGAATATTGCATTGGTGCCACGATGACTGCTTGGGCCCGCCGGTAGGCAGAGATCAAGCAGGCTGTTCCAATAAGGGCCAACGCGGCGACAACAGCTGACGCGGTCAGATCTTCTATCGGCATCGGTTTGTAAATGAATGGTAAAGCGGCTCCCATCAGGATGAAATTTGCAACCATTGGATAGAGCATAAGAACAACACTCCGCTCCTCTCGTCCGATCTTGCGCATCACGATCGACGCAAACGAGGCGGTAAAGGCGCCAACGAGGGCTGCTGCATGTCCCAGTTCAAACGGGGCGGCGCCAGGTTGCAACACAACAAGGACACCTGCCAGACCAACCAGCACTGCCAAGCTGCGCCGGATCCCGACGGTTTCGCCCAACATCGGAATGGCAAGGATCGTGATCAACAACGGTGAGGCAAAGAAGATCGCGTAGACCTGCGCCAGCGGCAGGACCGAAAATGCATAGAACGCGCAGACCGCTGTGATGATTGACGCGACTGTCCGTGCCGCAGTCCACCATGGATGGTTGGGTCGCAGTGATTCACCCGCGTGATCCCGCATCAAAACGATGGTCATCAACGGAAATCCAAACAAAACGCTGAAGAAGATTATCTGAAACGGCGAATAGGTGGCGCCAAGGTATTTGATGGCAACATCATGGGTCGCAAAAATGCTGAACGCGAGCAATGAAAATAGCGCTCCTTGCAAGTTGCCTTTCGATAGGCTGGTTGTCATCTCAATCACTCTCAAATTCGGCAAGCTGCGCTGCATCGATCCAGTAGGGTACTCTGTCAAAAGACGGAACGCCAAGTCCTGAATAGAAGTGCTGTGAGGTGGTCTTGGACCTGTCAGTTTGCCAATCGATCCAGGTACAGCCCTTACGCTTGGCCGTTTGCGAAAGAGTGTCCATCAATATGCGCCCAACGCCTTTGCTTTGGGCGGTCGCCAAAACATACAACTCTTTCATGAAAATCGCAGTTCTTGATCTGGCTGGGAACGTCAGTGCCTGGGTCACAAAGCCGACGCGCTGCGCGCCATCAAACGCAAAATCGCAACTGAGGTATTTACCCGCGTCCAGAAAGCCAATGATCTGGTCTTTAGTTTTCTGGGGCGCGGGCGGTAGATTGCAGTGGTCCAGACAATCTTTGTAGAGGGTTGCAAGGGCGCCCCACAGTTCTGTGCGATATGTCTGGACTGTGGTCAAAGGCTCGCGTCGAGTTTCGCGATGATCGCGTCACCCATTTCAGACGTGCTGATCGGTGTGCCGCCCTCAGGTGTCATCAGATCTGCGGTCCGCGCACCGTCGGCTAGCACGGCCTCAACTGCATCCTCGATGCGTGTCGCCTCATCGCCATTGTCGAACGAATAGCGCAGTGCCATCGCAAAGCTGAGGATACAGGCGATCGGGTTCGCCATCCCCTTGCCCGCAATATCAGGGGCTGATCCGTGGACCGGTTCATATAGCGCCTTTGGCCGGCCATTCGGCATCGGTGCACCAAGCGAGGCGGACGGCAGCATCCCAAGAGATCCGGTCAACATTGCCGCGGCATCCGACAAAAGGTCACCAAATAGGTTATCAGTCACAATGACATCAAACTGCTTGGGCCAGCGGCAAAGCTGCATCACGCCTGCGTCGGCATACATATGGGTCAACTCAACATCGGGATACTCTGCGTCGTGGATGCGTTGGGTCACCTCGCGCCAAAGCACACCGGACTCCATCACATTCGCCTTCTCCATCGAGCAGACTTTGTTGCTGCGACGGCGCGCCAGTTCAAACGCGGACCGTGCAACACGCTCAATCTCACTTTCGGTGTAGCGCTGGGTATTGATACCTACACGCTCATTGCCTTCGGTGAAGATCCCGCGCGGCTCTCCAAAGTAGACGCCTGATGTCAACTCACGCACGATGACGATATCAAGGCCAGCCACGATTTCGCGTTTCAGCGAAGAGAAATCGGCCAGCGCGTCAAAGCATTGGGCGGGCCGCAAATTAGCATAAAGATCCATCTCTTTGCGCAGGCGCAGCAGGCCGCGCTCAGGCTTTATGCTAAAATCCAGATCGTCGTATTTTGGGCCACCAACGGCGCCAAGTAGGACGGCATCAACCTCTTGCGCCTTCTCCATGGTGGCGTCGGTCAGCGGTGTTCCATGCACATCATATGCGCTGCCGCCCACCAGGTCTTCAGACACATCAAAGGTGATGTCGCGTTTGGCGCCAAACCATTGGATGACCTTGCGGACTTCAGCCATGACCTCAGGGCCGATTCCGTCGCCGGGAAGGATAAGAAGGGAAGGGTTTGCCATGTCTGCGTCCTTGTCTTTTCGGGGTTGAACATCGGGTAGACCTTGCAGTCCAGGTCGTCAAGGAACTGCGACAGGTTCACCAACGTCGACCCAGACCAGCCGGTGTCGTGAGGCGCGTTCAACCACTGCAATGCCGGGCGGCTGTGCCTCATCCTCGGGCCAAAGAACGCCGGCGTTCAAAACGGTCAGCCCGGCTGCGGGCAAGATGTAATCTACGCGCAGATTGCCGGGGACCGGTTCATCCCAGTCGGCCGTATCAGCTGGGGCCCCGGCGCGCGCGGCCCCAGCGCTGACGGGGATAGGATCTTGTAGTGATGGGTCATTGAGTAACGCGCGCATAACTTCGCGGCGGCCTTCGCCCTTGTCGGGGTCCAGGTTCAGCGTTCCCATCAAGGCGAAATGCTCCGCGTCAAATTCCGCGCTGTCCAGATATAGCTGCCAGAACCGCAATTCGTCTGCATTGCGCAAGCCGTTGCGATCTTCGGGACCGTCAAAGACCGGCGGTGAGGCGCCAGTTGCAAGAATGTGAAGAACGGTCCCTTGGGGCAAAAGGATCGGTACGTCCCAAGAGGCAATTTGGGCAAGCCTCTGAACCCTCAATGCCGCGGCAGGTAACACTTGCGGCGCTGTACTGCCCGGCACATCCGCCCAAAGATGGTGTGAAAAATCAAGGACTTGATCGTAGTCAATCGGATACCGCGACAACAGTGCGATGCCGTCTGCGCCATTAAACCTACCATATCCCTGCGCATCGCGCGGCTCCCCATATCGGCCATTGCGATTAATATCCAGGCCGGTCGGCTCACCCGTGTTCGGCCGAAGGTGCACGAAATATGGATAGGGCGCGCCGGCTTGGGCAAGGTTATTCAACAGCGCCATTAGGGTTTGGGCGTCGGCGTCAAAATCTATTCCCTGAAGCAGTAGAATGTCGGCTGCAGCTTCGCGGATAACCTCGATCACCGCAAGAACCTGAGGGTCTTCACCGCGCAAAATATCGCGCAACAAAAGCCCCGGACCATCGCGCGACAATTCAGTGTCAAAGCTGGCCAGCCGCACGGTATCGGCCGTCGACGGGAAAGAAAAAAAACTAAGAAGGCACGCTAGACTGGTACCATGCCATCGGCGTCGACGGCTGCGATCATCTGTTTGCGCCGGATTTCGATCATATTCGCGACCCTGTTCATGGCCATTCCACGCATGATCAAACTGACGGGAAAGAACGTCCATAAGGTGATGGTCCAGACAAGTGTTTGTCGTGAGGCAAGGATCGTCAGCCCCAAATGATCAGCACTGATACTGGCCAGCACTGGCAACAAGAATGGCAGGATGATCCCTAATAAGATGTTAATGCGGGCGTCTCGGATCAGGCGAGCAACCACATCTCTGCCAGTTGTCGGGTCAAAAGTCGGCAAATTGACCCAGACATTAAATGCTGTCCCACCTTTGGGCCAATCGAACACGCGTACTAAAATTGCAAAGACCGACAGCGTGATAAGGCCAATGAATATGGCCAATCCACCCATACTCAACACGGCAATCCGATCGGTTATTGGGCTTTCCGCAGGGATAAGATGGCTCAGCAGATTGAGCGGGCTATAGGGGAAATCAAGCGCTCGAGCCAAGACTAGGCCGGTCGCCTCTATGATGATCGATAATGTCGTTGGATGTCCGGACGAGCTGACCAGTACACTTAGCACGAACAGTGTCACGAAGATCGACAAGGCACGTATGCGATTGAACGGTGGAGCATCCCTGAACTCGATTAATCCTGGATAGGTCGATGCATATTCCGACAGTGTGAACGCGGCTCCAAACACCGCTAGCAGTGTTACCACCTGAGTGGTCTCCGGGTTGTCACCCGGTATCAGTAACGATGGAGTGGAGATGACAATCATCACTAGGATTGCCCTAACCACAGCGCCTAACAGCTGTGCGTACACTGCCTTTACCCTCAACCTGGACGGAGCCGGTTCATGCCAGTCCCTTGTTCCATGTTTTGCCCCAATTTGCCTTTTTGGTGCCTCAATTGCCTTATTCTTGCCCACATTCACTGTGTTTCGCAAGGCTTTGATTCCGTTGATGGATTCTAATCCGCCAATTCGGCTATCTGGTGTCTCTCGTTTGCATCACTACAAATTAGAAGGGCCTCTACAATCGCAAAGGCCCCCAAAGTAAATCTGTGTGTCTGGCTAGACCCAAGGGCGCGATTGGCTTGCCTGCGCTTCAAAGGCGTCGATCGATGGCAGTTTTTCCATGGTCAGACCGATATCGTCCAAGCCATTCAGCAGGCAATGTTTCTTGAAAGCATCGACCTCGAATGAGAAAATCTCACCGTCTGACGACGTGACAGTCTGAGCCTCCAGATCGATGCTCATGCGGGCGTTGGCGCCTTTTTCAGCGTCCTTCATCAGGACATCAATCTGTTCTGGGGCCAAGACGATCGGCAGGATGCCGTTCTTGAAGCAGTTGTTATAGAAAATATCAGCAAAGCTGGGTGCGATCACGCAGCGGATACCAAAATCAAGCAACGCCCAAGGCGCGTGTTCGCGTGAGGATCCGCACCCGAAATTTTCGCCTGAGACCAAAACCTCTGCATCGCGGTAGGCCGGTTGGTTCAGCACAAAGCTGGGGATCTCGGCGCCGTCATCATCATAGCGCATCTCATCAAACAGGTTGACGCCAAGTCCCGACCGCTTGATCGTTTTCAGGAACTGCTTTGGAATGATCATGTCGGTGTCGACATTGATCAAAGGCAGAGGGGCTGCGATGCCGGTTAACTTGGTGAACTGTTCCATATTCGTCTCTCTGTTCAGGATGAGCTGAAATAGCCGACTGGTCGGGGTATGACAAGGCGAGCGCAGGGCCTTATTCGGGCACCGAAAATGTCAAAGACGCCCAAAGGGAGCGCCAAACCGGGCCATCATCAACGCTGGCCTCATCCTCAATCAGGGTCACGGCGTCAACAAGGTATTCATGCCCTGGCTGAACCGGTAGCGTCGCCTGTCCCGTTTCATTGGCGCGGTAAAGCGTAATTGTGACTGTCCCATCGGGCGCACGATCGAAAAGTTCGAGTTGTGCGCCTGCTCTTGGGACGCCATCATGAAAAACCTGAACCGGCATGCTGCCGTCCAACTCATCTGTGTAGGGATTGGCGCCCGCAACGATCTCGGTCAACAAGCCGACAAGCCGGTCGTTGCCATCGCCATTTCCAACTGCAACCAGACTTTTGGCATAGCGGATATAGCTTTCACGAAACCCTTCACGGGGTAGACTGCGGGCATCGTGGCGGGCCTCGATGTCGGGGAAATCTTTATGCTCGGCAAAGCCTAAAAAACGATCCCACTCGTCATACGTCAAGCGGTTCACCGTTGTCTCATGCACGATGATTGCGAGGCCGTCCGGGACACCTGAAATATCAAGCGCTGGGTTGTCGCCCATCCGTCCCGCGACTGGGGAAACTGCGTCCCCCACGATGACATCAAAGCGAACAAAATTTCGGGGTAGGTATGACGCGGCGACACCGCTAAATTCTTGACCGACCCGAAGACTGGCCACGATATTCCCATCGTCAACCTGATAATTGAGTGGGTTTATCCAGAATTCGTGACTTTGCGCCTTGCCTAGGCTTAGGAACAGGGCAAACGTCACTAGGAATGCTGCGGTACGCATGGTTTGGAGCCTTTTATGAATTTGACAGTAAGTTTGGGCCGGGCGGCGTTACTGTCAATGGTTCTCTTGCTTGGTTGGACCGTCGGACCGATCAAAGCCCACGAAATTCGTCCCTCGGTTGTGGACATTGAGGTTGGCGCAGATCGCGTCCACTTGACGATCCGCGCGACGCTAGAGCCGTTGATCGGCGGCATTGATTTGGCCGAGGTTTTAGATACCGATGACGCCCCGAATGCCGATGAGAATGATCGCCTCAGAGCACTTTCTCCAGCTGATCTAGAGGCCGCATTGCGGGACGCATGGCCTGATATCTCTGCCGGTATCACTGTTATCAGCAACGGTAGTGTTATTCCCCTTGAGATCATCTCAGCCCAGATCCCGCTTGTTGGCGATGTCGAATTACCGCGCGATTCTGAGATCCTTCTAGAAGGGCAACTACCGCCCGGTGATGCGCCTGTGATCCTTGGTTGGCGCGCCGATTACGGCGAACTCGTTTTGCGCCAAGTTGGTGGCGGTGAGGACGCCTATACCGGTTTTCTGACTGGCGGTGCGCTTAGTGATCCCTTGCCGCGTGGTGAGATTGCAACAGAGCGGGCGGGCCGCGTGTTCCTGCGCTACATCGTTGTTGGGTTTGAGCATATCGTCCCCAAGGGCCTCGACCATATCTTGTTTGTCCTGGGCTTGTTCTTTTTTGCGACAAAGATGCGCCCGCTGCTGTTTCAGGTCACTGCGTTCACTGTGGCCCACACGATCACACTCGCGCTGGCCAGCCTGAATATTGTTGCGATCCCGGCCAGCGTTGTGGAACCGATGATTGCCCTGTCGATCGTTTATGTCGGGGTTGAGAACGTCCTTGGCATCGGTACGGTCCAGCGGCGAACGGCCCTCGTTTTTGCGTTTGGCCTGCTGCATGGCCTTGGTTTTGCCAGCGTGCTTGGCAACGTTGGCATTGATCCGGCGCGATTTGTGACAGCATTGGTTGGCTTCAATATTGGAGTCGAGATCGGGCAGCTGACAGTCATCACAGCTGCGTTTCTGGCCGTAGGGCTTTGGTTCAGAAAAAAGCCTTGGTATCGTGCCTTCATCGCGGTTCCGATCTCACTTTTGATCGCCGCCACTGGGGCATGGTGGAGTATTGAGCGTGCGTTCTTCTGAGAAAGAGTAGGATTTTATTAACATAATCAAAAATATTTTGCAAAAACGGTTCAAAAATCAGCAGCTTCGGGAAACGTAAACTGAATAGCTCACTATTTTTGAACCGACCTCTTTCGATATCTGAGCGGCGATATAATTATAACAAACATTTATTTTTTCGGATGTACCATGCTGCATGTTTCGCCTTTTCGGGTCGTGAGCCGGGCAGACAGGTTCTGAAGAGTTTAGGACAGCAACTATGGCTAAGATACAGCGCGCTCAGGCTCCGGCGGTTTTTCAGCGGGCGAAACAGCTTGTTGTGACTGGTGACTTGCCCGCCGCAATCGGGTTGCTACAGTCTTTGCTGGCGTCTTTCCCGAATGTCGCTGAGGCGCAGTTTGAACTTGGCCGCGCACTATTGGCGACAGGCAAGATCCAGGACGGGTTGCGCGCGCTGAAGGCTGCGCGCGATCTGAAACCTGATGAGCCTGCAATCTGGAAAGAGCTGATCGCGCTGTCGTCGCGGACCAAGAATTCGCCGCTTAGTGCTGAGTTGACACGTGACATCGCCAAAAATCCGGGCCTGTCCGAAACGGCTCGTTTGGTCCTGACCACGCATCTGGCCGCTGCTGCTGCACCGCCAGAGGACCCACCGTCCCCTGAGGTCTTGCATGAACAAGAGGCGATCAAAGACCTTCTATCAAAACACTCATTTGAGCCCGCGGCCAAAAGGGCAGCGGATCAAATGAGACTGCACCCGGCTCTGCCTGCTTTTGTGTGCCTTCTGGCCGTTGCCACCGCTGGACTTGGCGCTCGCAAAGATGCCGATCTGGCATTTCAAGTCGCGCTGATGGCGCCAAATCCACCGGCGGTCGCTTTTGAAACCTACGGGACATTCTTGTTGACCTTTGGCCAATCTCGACGGGCGATCCCGATCCTCGAGAACGGAATGAAAGCATACCCAGACGACAGCGGCGTGAGGGTTAACCTTGGGCTGGCCTATCTAGAGCAGCGCCGCCTCAAAGACGCGCAAAAGATCATCGAGGCAATCGACGCCCATGCGTCAGCCAAGTCTGAGTTTGCCTATGCTCAGATGTATCTGATGATGCGCAAGGCGGTCGCCATCGGGCATTTCCTGGCAGCGATTGAGGGTGGTTACGATGATCCTATTGTCTTCTCGAACCTGTCTCGCGCCTATCGAAACACGTTTCAGGATCAAGAGGCGATTGATGCCCTGAAAGACGGGATCACGCGCCATCCGCAAAACACCGATCTGTCTGGTGAATTGGTCGTGGCGTACCGCAATTCAGGTGATATCGCGTCTGCGCGTAGGGTGGTTGATGGCGTTCTTTCACGTACCCCCAACCATCCGGGCTTTGTTCTGCTTCACGCGGAGTTGGGCCGGTTGACCGAAGATGATCGTGTCCTTCGGTTTGCTCAAGACCGGTACAAACAAGCCAAGTTGCCGGATCATGACCGTAGATTGCTGGCCTTTGCGCTAGCGAAATATTCCGAAGACACCAAGCAGCCTGCGCAGTTGTTTCCCTACTTAAATGTCGCAAACTCGCTGACCCGGCGCGCCTATCCCTATTCTGTCCAAGAGGATGTTAAATTCACGGCACGGGTTCAGTCTGTTTTTAATTCCAGCACCCCGGCAATGTTTCAAGGCCAGGGATTTGAAGACGCAGCGCCTATATTTGTGACCGGACTTCCACGATCAGGAACCACTTTGGTTGAACAGATCTTGGCATCCCACCCAGATGTTGCAGCGGCTGGCGAGGTCGGGATCATCGGCCGCAAGGTGGTGCAACTGATCGATGCGCTTCAGGACCCAAAATTGCCACAACCTGATCTGGAAGAGATTGGGCGCGAATACTGGGGCTACCTGACCCGGCGCTTTCCCAGTGCCTCACGGATCGTGGACAAGTCTATCAATTCCTACGCGTTCATCATGCCGCTAAAACTGATCATGCCGAATGCGCGTATTGTCGTACTGCGGCGCGACCCGGCCGACAATGCCCTGTCACTGTACAAAAACATGTTCGTCGATGGCCGTCACCGCTATTCAAATGATCTTGGCGACATCGCACGCTTTACGGATCTGTTTGAGCGTCAGGTTGATTACTGGCGACAGGCTTGGCCCGAAAGCTTCTATGAGCTTCGCTATGAGGATTTGGTCAGCGATCTGCCGCATCACGTCAGTCAACTGCTGGAAGCGGTTGATTTGCCATGGGATGACGCCTGCCTGAAATTCTACAATCAGGATCGTTGGGTCGATACGCTTAGCAATATGCAGGTCCGTCAGCCGATCTATTCAACGTCCGTCGGAGTGGCCAAACGGTTCCCCGCAGAGATGGCGCCGTTTGACGACGCCTACAAAGCAGCCCGGAGCCACTAAACCAGCGATCGGGGCAATGATTTGGAATCAGAAGACCGGAGTGGATTGAACGGCTGACAAATCAGCCGTTCAATCCAATTCGGTGATGATCCAACCCGGCCAATTGCGATCAAAAATGCGGCACTTAGGCCACGATTGTACCGTCATTTGGCTAAAGAAAATCGCGCACATCTGTCAGACGTCCGGTTAGGGCAGCCGCTGCCGCCATCCCCGGGCTCATCAGATGAGTTCGACCGCCACGGCCTTGGCGACCCTCAAAGTTACGGTTCGATGTGGCGGCACAGCGTTCCCCGGGGGACAGCTGATCGGGATTCATGGCAAGGCACATGGAACAACCCGCAAGGCGCCATTCAAACCCAGCCGCAAGAAAGATGTCGGCCAAGCCTTCGGCTTCGGCTTGTGCGCGGACCAAACCAGACCCCGGCACGACCATTGCACGCAGACCGTCCTTGATCTTCTTGCCTTTCAGGATCGCAGCGGCGGCCCGCAGATCCTCTATCCGGCCATTGGTACATGAACCGATAAAGACCGTGTCGATCTCAATCTCGGACAGCAGTGTGCCGGGTTTCAGGCCCATATATTCCAATGACCGCTTTGCCGCGGCAATCTTGCCACCGGTAAAATCTTCGGGCGATGGGACTTTGCCGGTGATCGGCAACACATCTTCTGGTGAGGTGCCCCAGGTCACAACTGGCGCGATGTCTTCACCTTTGATGGTGATAACCTTATCCCAATGTGCATCGTCATCGGAGTACAGCGTTTTCCACCAATGCAGGGCCGCATCCCATTGCTCAGCCTTGGGCGCGTGGGGCCGACCTTTGACATAGGTATATGTGATCTCATCGGGTGCGATCAGGCCTGCGCGCGCGCCACCCTCGATCGCCATGTTGCAAACCGTCATGCGGCCTTCCATCGACAGATCGCGGATCGCTTCGCCGCAATACTCAATGACATACCCAGTGCCGCCTGCAGTACCCGTCTCACCGATGACGGACATGGTAATATCCTTGGCCGTCACACCCAGTGCCAGTTTTCCGGTGATCTCAACCTTCATATTCTTGCCTTTGCGCTGGATCAGCGTTTGGGTGGCCAGAACATGTTCAACCTCGGATGTACCAATGCCATGGGCCAGTGCGCCGAACGCGCCATGGGTCGCCGTGTGGCTGTCGCCGCACACCACGGTCATGCCGGGCAGGGTCCAACCCTGCTCAGGCCCGACGATGTGCACGATACCCTGGCGAACATCAGTGACGGGATAATAGTGAATGCCAAATTCCTTGGCGTTCTTATCTAAGGCATCGACCTGAATGCGGCTTTCCTCATTCATTCCGCCTTGGGCGCGGTCCAGCGTCGTCGGCACGTTGTGATCTGGCACTGCGATGGTCTTGTCTGGTGCGTGAACCTTGCGCCCGGCCATCCGCAGTCCTTCAAAAGCCTGCGGGCTGGTCACTTCGTGGACCAGATGGCGGTCAATATACAGCAGCGAAGTACCGTCTTCGGCTTCGTGTGCCAGGTGGGCATCCCAGATTTTGTCATAAAGGGTCTTTGGGGCGGTCATCGGTCAATCCTTTCCCGCGAGATTTTCAAAAAAGAAGGGTGGCCGTGGGTTCGTCAGACCCCCGCAAGCACCGAGCTGCGCCGGCCAAAGAACTGGCAAGGCAGGAATTCGTGGGCGCATATGTCAAAAATGCGTATCATCCTGTGGCAGATACACCGCGATCTCAGCGCTCGCAAGTCTCCCGCTTGTCCACTCAGTCATGAACCGTCACATTAGCGAAAGAAAGTGGGACCTAGGCCATGGATCCAGATCTATTACCGGATAGTGCAGCGCAAAACCTTGCCTCGGTAGATCGGTTGATCAACGAGGCTGAAGGCCTGTGGATGCAAGCCGAGGTCTTTTTGAACAGTCTTTTGCGCCCCTGGAACGCCTATCAGGTGATGATAGCCATTGGGTTGATCTTTTTGGCCACGCTGTTGCGCACATTCTTGGGGCCGCATGTCCGGCAATGGATGGCGACCCGCAAGGACTGGCCAACATGGCGTATGCGCATCCTTGTGATCGTGCATCGACGCCTGCGTCCGATCTTCTTTGTTGCGATGATTTGGGTAACCGTCTTGATCATGCGAGAGGTAACTTGGCCAAGCCGCAGTTATCTGCTGACCATCGTTGCCGAACTTTCGACCGCCTGGCTATTCGTGGTTTTCGTGACGCGTTTAATCAGGTCGCCTTTGCTGCGCACGATCGTGCGTTACGGAGCATGGATCTATGTCACGCTAAGTATCCTGAATCTGCTGGATGAGGCGCGGGCCGTGCTGGACGGCGCCGCGTTTCAGGCCGGTGAATTGCGTATCTCAGCCCTGCTGCTAATCCAAGCCGCCGTCTTGCTAGGCGCGTTAATCATCGGTGCGCGGCTAATCTCGCGAACAACCGCCGCGCGTATCCAATCCTCAGATGACATCTCACCATCAATGCGGGTTCTGATCGTAAAGATGCTGCAAGTCTCGCTTTATGGCGCCGCAATTTTCATAGGTCTCAGCAGTGTCGGCGTTGATCTGACGGGGTTGGCGTTTCTGTCGGGTGCGATCGGTGTGGGTTTGGGTTTTGGTCTGCAAAAGGTGGTCTCAAACCTCGTCTCAGGCGTTATCATTTTGCTGGATAAATCGATAAAGCCGGGCGACGTTATCTCTCTGGGTGATACGTTTGGGTGGATCAACACATTGGGTGCGCGTTACGCTTCGGTGGTTACGCGTGACGGCAAGGAATACCTGATCCCGAATGAGGATCTGATCACTAATCAGGTTGTAAACTGGTCTCACTCAAACCAATTTGTCCGCCTCGATATTTATTTTGGCACCGCGTATGGCGACGATCCGCATCAGGTCCGAAAGATCGCGGTTCAGGCGGCGCAAAGCGTCGATAGGGTTTTGAATTTCAGGCCGACAGTCTGTCATATCGTTGGGTTCGGCGACAGTTCGGTCGACTATATCCTGCGCTTCTGGATTGAGGACCCCACCGGAGGGCTGACCAATATCCGGGGCAACGTCTATCTGGCGCTTTGGGATGCGTTCAAAGAACACGGAATCTCTATCCCGTTCCCACAACGAGAGGTCCGTGTGCAGCGCGACACTGACAAAGCTCCTGCCAATTGATGTTTTCTTTAGGCGGCGCGCCTTAGCGCGCTGCAAGATCACTAAGCGAAAACCCGGTCGCCAACATGTCCGGATCAAGCTTCAGCTCGATAATTTGCAACCCACCGTTTGCCTTGGCTGTCTCAAAGGCATCGGCAAACTGCACAGTCTCTGTCACCAAATGGCCCTGTCCACCATATGCCCGCGCCAGCGCCACGAAATCTGGGTTCCACAAATCGGTGCCGGACACCCGCCCGGGATAGGTCTTTTCTTGGTGCATTCGGATCGTGCCGTACCGCCCATTATTGGCGACAATGACAATTATGCCCGCGCCATGTTGTTGCGCAGTTGAAAGCTCTTGAATGCTCATCTGCAGACATCCGTCTCCGGCAAAACAGATTACCGTCCGTTCAGGATGCTCCAGCTTGGCCGCGATTGCTGCGGGCAGGCCGTAGCCCATACTGCCTGAGGTTGGGGCAACCTGACTGCGGTAACCCTTAAAGCGGTAATAGCGGTGCAAGAAGGCGGCGTAGTTTCCGGCGCCATTGGTCACTATTGCGTCGCCATCCAGATGTGTGGACAGGTGGCGAACGATCTCCTCCATCTTGACCGCGCCGGGGGTTTCTTGCGGGATTTGCCAAGCCACAAAATCTGCGCGGGCCTTTGTCGTCCAGTCGCCGCATTGCGCCTGCATGTCGTTGATTTGCACCATGGCTTTCAGCATGTCGGCACTACGCGCGGCAATGGCCATGCTGGGCTGATAAACACTGCCCAATTGGTCCGGATCAGGGTGCACATGTACGATCTGTTTGCCGGGGGCTGCGGGATCAATCAACTCATATCCACCGGTCACAATGTCCCCAAGCCGTGACCCGATAACCAAGATCGCGTCCGCATCGCGCAGGCGCTGTGCCAGCTTGGGGTTAGATCCGACGCCCAGATCACCGACATAATTGGGATGGTCGTTATCGATGTAGTCTTGGCGGCGAAAGCTGACGGCAATCGGTAGCCCGGTGGTGGTGGCAATCTGTTCCAAATCACGCTGTGCGGCAACCGACCAACCCGGCCCGCCTGCAATGATCAATGGGCGTTTTGCCTTACACACCACATCTAGGGCGTCACGCGCGGTTTGCATGTCAACGGGCTGGCGCACCACGGCGGCGGGCCCCAGATCGGGCACATCAGCCAGCGCACTCAAGACATCCTCAGGTAGGGCCAGGACGACGGGTCCCGGTCGTCCGGACTGTGCCACCTGAAACGCGCGGGCGATATATTCGGGTAACCGCTCGGTCGCCTCAACCTCAGCCACCCACTTTACCAGCGGGCCAAAGAAAGCGCGGTAATTAACTTCCTGAAATGCCTCGCGATCCCGATGAGCCAATGCAATCTGCCCGACAAAGACAACCATTGGGGTACTGTCTTGCATCGCGACATGTAGGCCCGATGAGGCATTGCTGGCCCCCGGCCCGCGCGTGACAAACAAAACACCGGGCATTCCGGTTAGTTTGCCATGCGCCTCGGCCATCATCGCGGCCCCGCCCTCTTGCCTGCACACAACGTTTTGAATGTCGTGATCATATAGCCCGTCCAACGCTGCCAAGAAGCTTTCACCGGGCACCGAAAAGACCCGCCGCACCCCTTGGATGTTCAGCTGATCGGCAAGGATTTTGCCCCCATGACGAATTGCCATTTATGTCTCCCGCGATATGTATGGATTAACACAACTTGATGGGAACTACTCACAGATGTCCAGCGGCACATTACTTGGAATTTCCGGCTCACTTCGCAGTGGGTCTTATAATCGCAAACTGATCCGAGAGGCTGGACGCTTGTTTGGCCCGGCTGAATTTGTTGAGGCGGATTTGCGACTACCGCTTTATGACGGCGATCTGGAAGAGGCTGAGGGGATCCCCGCTTCGGTCCAGCTGTTGGCCGATCAGATCGCCGCGGCTGATGCTGTCGTGATCTCAACCCCGGAATATAATAAATCCATCTCTGGCGTTCTGAAGAATGCACTTGATTGGGTCAGCAGGACCAAGAACAATCCGTGGAGCGGCAAGCCGGTTGCGGTCATGGCGGCCACTGCCGGGCGCGCGGGTGGTGAGCGGGCACAATATGCCCTCAGGCTGTGCATGGTCCCGTTTCGTCCCTACCTATTGATGGGCCCTGAGGTCAGTTTAGCCCAAAATAGTGCGCAATTTGACGATGCCGGGCTGCTCACAAACGAACAATATGAAAAGGCACTGACGGATTTAATGGGCCAGTTAAGGACCGCGGCTGATCTGCCTAATAAAGCGATTTGAGCAGAAGGGTAGTGGCTGATGTGCCCGCAAGCCCAAGGGCGATCGGGCGCATTGGATAACCTTTTAGCCGGCTTGCCAGAACGGGTGTCAGCACCAAACCAATCGGCACACCCGGCGCCAGCATTAGCGCAAAAAGAACCGCGCGCTGGTGGATCAATCCCTGCCACGTCAACGCGCTAAGGGACACGGCCATGCCAAACATGAAGTAGGTGTTTTGCATTGCGGCGGACCTAGCCCGTTCCTCATGTTGATAAAGTAGGGCCATGGGTGGCGCGCCAATGGCGGTCAGCGTGCCCATGATGCCCGCCGTAGTCCCCGCAAGGAATAATGAGATCGGTCGGATTGCGACGCGCAAACCGACCAAAGATAATCCAATCGCCACAAAAACGATGCAGGCGATTGCAAAGGCCAAGTGGTCGGTCTCGACCAATTGAGCTGCAATCAGGGCGGCGATAATTGCGCCGAGCGTGCGCCCGGCAAATCCGGGAGGCAATTCGCGTAAGTTTACGGCGCCAAAATCGGCCCGAAACGCTGAGAGGCCTACAAATAGACCCAAAAGCAACAAGGCAGCGGGCAGCATTTGTGGTGCCACAAGGGCCACCATCGGTGCGGCGACCATGCCAAATCCCTGACCTGTCAGGCGTTGCAGCACGGTGCCTACGGTCACAGACACCAAGCAAAACAACCAGGCACCTAGCCCAATTTCGGCGATCAGATCTAGGATCATGACGGCAGGCTGGCCTCTATCCGGAACTCCTCTGGGATTGTGTCGTGACCCGCCAAAATGAGATCAGCCATTACTTCGCCGACTTTTGGGGCCATGCCAAACCCGATCTTAAAACCGCCATTCGCGATGAAGACACCGGGCCGGGTGGGATGCGGGCCCAGCATTGGGGCGCGGTGGCGTGACCTTGGCCGCAGACCTGCCCAACGCTCTAGCACGGGCGCATCGGCCAGACGCGGACAGATCCGGCGCGCGCGCACAATGATATTGTCCAGCAAATCGTCTGTTGTGGTTGGGTCGTCATAGTACCGTTCAGACGTTGATCCGATTGCCGTGGTCCCGTCGGAATGAGGAATGATATGCAGGTATTCAGCGTAAAGTTGTGGCAGATCGCGGCCATCAAAGGCCAACAAAGCGGCCTGACCCTTTTGGCCATTTCCGACTTCTGCCTGAAATTGAACTGACAGTTCTTGCAATCCTGCAACCCCGGTCGCGATGACCAGCGCGCCGGTCTCAACTCCGTCTCGCACGATCTCAACACCCAATTTGGTCAATGCGACAGCCAGCGCTTCGACCGCTTTTCGCGGATGGATCCGTGCACTCAACGTATCATGCACGACCAAACCCGTGGCGGGTGGAGGGCAATACCCTTCGTAGTCTGAGGCTGGCTTGATCTGCCAGCTATAGTGACCCTGCCAGAGGGTTTCCGCCTCAATTGCGCGGGCTTGCGCAAATGAAACAGCCTGCTCATCTGCCAGTGGTTGGATCCGCCCACAGCGGGCATAACCCGGATCGCGGCCACTTAAGGCGGCAACTTCGGCCCACATTGAGGACGCACTATGCAGGCTTTCAAACTGAAACTGCTTTTTGACCTCCCAACGTTCGGGCGTGTGGGGCGCCAATGCCCCGACGATCCCACCGCTGGCCCCGGTACCAACACCTGCCGGATCGATCACACGAACCTTGGCGCCGCGCCGCGCACAGGCCCACGCGATCGACAGACCAAATATTCCCGCCCCGCGGATAGTAACATCAGTAGTTGCCAAAGTGTGTGTGCCGTCCCATTGTCCGTTGGTTTGAAACTTCCTTTTAGGGCACAGAATGGGCAACGACCAGTCAGCTGCAATCCGTTGGAGCGACGCAGATGTGCCGATCTCTGAGAAGTTTGATGACCCCTATTTTTCGCATGACGGTGGGCTGGCTGAGACCAACCATGTCTTTTTGGGGGGGAATGATTTGCCTGCGCGGTTTTGCCATGGGTTTCAGATTGCCGAGCTGGGTTTTGGCACAGGGCTGAACCTGATCGCGGCCCATCAATTATGGCGGCAATCGGGGCAGACAGGTGTTTTGCATTTTACCAGTTTTGAGGCATACCCACTAAACAGCGCTGATGCGGCGCGGGCGCTGGCGGCGTTTCCCGAGGCTGCAGATTTGGCCCCTGATATCGCCGCGATGTTTGCGCAGGGCGACACCGGGTTCAAAACTCCGCATCTCTCGTTTGAGTTGATCATCGGTGACGCGCGCCAAACCTTGCCAAACTGGTCCGCTCAGGCTGATGCATGGTTTCTTGATGGCTTTTCGCCCGCCAAAAACCCTGAACTTTGGGGGCCTGACCTGATGATGGATGTTGGTCGTCATACGCGACCAAAAGGTACTTTTTCGACCTATACCGCCGCAGGGTTCGTGCGCCGCAGTCTTGGTGATGCGGGCTTTCATGTGGCGCGGGTTCCGGGGTACGGGCGCAAACGCCATATGAGCATCGGACACCTGACATGAAGGAACAAAATACGCGCCTTGGCATCTGGTTGATGATTGTCACAACCTTTGTCTTTGCGATGCAGGACGGAATTTCGCGCCATCTGGCCGGTGAATACAATGTTCTGATGGTCGTGATGATTCGTTACTGGTTCTTTGCAGCATTTGTTATTGCGATCGCTGGGCGCAAGGCGGGTAGCCTGCGGGCAGCAGCCGCAACCGAACAACCGATCTTGCAGGCCGTTCGTGGCCTGCTGCTGTCGCTAGAGATTTGTGTGATGGTTGCGGCCTTTGTCCTGTTGGGACTGGTCGAAAGCCATGCGGTGTTTACCTCTTACCCGTTGCTGATCGCGGCGCTGTCCGGCCCGATCCTGGGGGAGCGCGTCGGCTGGCGCCGCTGGACCGCAATCGGTGTCGGTTTCATCGGGGTGTTGATCATCCTACAACCGGGTTTCCGTGTTTTCTCACCCTATGCTCTGGTCCCTTTAGCCTCGGCCGCGATGTTCGCGCTTTATGGTCTTTTGACCCGCTATGCCGCGCGCAAGGATACCGCCGCCACCAGCTTTTTCTGGACAGGAACAGTTGGCGCTGTCGCGATGACCATCATCGGTATCTGGTTTTGGGAGCCGATGAGTCGCCCTGACTGGGCCTGGATGGGGCTGCTGTGTGTCACCGGTGCCTTGGGCCACTGGTTGCTGATCAAATGCTACGAAGTGTCTGAGGCAAGCGCCGTCCAGCCATTTGCTTACCTGCAATTGGTTTTTGCGGCGTCGCTTGGCATCGTTGTGTTCGGCGAAACAGTTGAGTTGAACGTCGCCATCGGTGCAGCGGTGGTTGTCACTGCCGGTCTCTTCACGCTTTGGCGCGCGCGTACTAAGGCTGGGTCAGACGCTGCGTAAGCGGAAGATCAGGCAATGATCCGGTCAATTGCGCTTCATAAATCGGCAGGCTTTCGGTCACCCGCATGATGTAGTTGCGAGTTTCCTCAAACGGCACGCTTTCGATCCAATCAACGATGTCGACATTGCCGCCGCGAGGATCACCAAAGCGCTCGATCCAGCTGCGCGCCCGACTGGGCCCCGCATTATACGCCACAGATAGCAAAACTGGATTATTGCCAAATTCTTCGGTCAAATACGCCAAATATCCAGCCCCTAGAATGGCGTTATAGCTGGGGTCACTTAGCAACCGCGCCTGATCGTAGGGTAGGCCTAATTGTTCGGCCATGGCCTGACCTGTACGCGGCATCAGCTGCATAAGACCCATCGCACCAGCGCCACTGATCACACTGGGATCAAACTCAGACTCGCGACGTGCAATCGATAGGATCAACGCGGCTGGTGCTGGTAAATCGGCCTCGGCCAGTTCGGTCACTGGATAATAGGCGCGCATAATTTCATGGCCCTGTTGGGCGGCGCGTTTGGCAATCAGTAAGGCAATATGCGGACTACCGATTTCAAACGCCAATTCGGTCAGTTGTCCAATTTCGTGCCGGGGCAGGGTTTCAGACAGATGGGTCAAAAACCGCTCAGCCAATTCGTCTTCACCGGCCTCATGCAGTGCAAGGGCCGCCCGAAGGACCGAGGATTGCAAAAACGCCGCTTGGCGAAAATCTCCGTAGTCCTCATTTGCCAGAAATGCCGGATCTGGGCCAAGGCCTGCTCGTTCTGCGGCCAGTTGTCCATAAAAGCTAGATTGGTATTGAGCGGCAAGCGCGTAGGCTTGCGCGGCGGCGGGCATATTATTCAGCGCCTCATTGGCGCGGCCTAACCAGTACCCGGCGCGACCTAAGCTGATCGGACTAAAAACGGTTGTTCGAAAGTTGGTGAAATGGGTCAATGCCGATTCTGCGTCGCCGTCCTGCAAGGCGGCGTATCCAGCGATCCATTCCAGATCAGAATAGGCCTCGTAATCAACCTCAGGTGCGATGAAGTGGTTCGCCGCGATCTGATAGGCGCGCCCAAAATTGCCGTCGCGCATTACGTCGCGGGCTAATTCGCTACGGCGCCGGGCCCAAACGGCAGGCCTGCCCAACGTTTCGGCAGAGGTGCTGGTCGCAAGGATAAGATCGCCCGATGTATCCCATATTCTTTCGCGCATACGCCAAATGAAACGTTCATAATTCAGGCCCGGATCCGAACGCAGATCCGCGGGAACCAGATCGATCAGGGCGTTGACGTTTGATCGCTGGGCGCGCAGCGCGATCCGCGCCTCTGCCAGCTGCTGCCATCCCTCAGGGACAAACGCGAACATCTGGCGCGCGCGGGTTTCCTGATTTTCCCACAGCAAATTATCCAATCGCGCAATATTATAGTCCGATAGTAAGCGACCGTAGTTGGCCAAAAATTCCTCCTGCTCGGCATTCAGCAATAACAAAGTAGTCCACGCCCGGATGATTTCGGCTTCTGCCTCGGCCTGTCGACCGCTTTGACTAAGCGCTGCGGCAAGACGCAATGACCCTATTCCGCTACCGGGCGGCTGCGGTTCAAAATAGGCGATCACCTGCGCTGGATCCGCGTCTTGTGGGATGTTTCCTTCGCCGCGGGATCGCAGCAAGGGCAGACCCGGCCAATCTGAATTACGCTCAAGAAACGCGATATATTCCGCGAATGTACCGCGCCGCGCCCGCAACCTTGACCAGATCACGACATCGGCGGCAGGTTGGTCGGCGATCGCTGCCGTCGCGTTTGCGGCCCCTTCGAAATTTTCGGCTGAAATGGCCGCAAGGGCTGCGCGCAATGCATCAGGCGAGGCCGACACGGGACTTGTCAAAAGGGCGAAGATACTGGCTAAGACTAGACTGCGCATTACGCCCCCAATTACTGACTCGGTTTAGGATAAACTGTTCGCGCCCGCGTTCAAATCACGAACTTGGCAAGTGGTCTGATCACGGCTAATGTCCGCGCGATTTTGCCGACCAATTAACGGGCGGCCCACCATTATAAGGAAGCGTGTGATGTTCAAAGGCTCTATGCCCGCATTGGTCACGCCGTTCAAAGACGGCGCGGTAGATTTTGACACGCTAAAGAAACTTGTGAACTGGCACATAGCTGAGGGTAGCCACGGGCTGGTTCCAGTTGGCACCACGGGCGAAAGCCCGACGCTGTCCCATGAGGAGCATGAGGAAGTGGTCCGCGTGGTGGTTGAGACTGCCGCTGGCCGTGTTCCGGTGATTGCGGGTGCTGGCTCCAACAATACTGCTGAGGCGATCCGGTTTGTGCGCCATGCCAAGGACGTTGGCGCAGATGGTGCGCTTGTCGTCACGCCGTATTACAACAAGCCCACTCAAAGGGGCCTGATCGCACATTATACCGCCCTGACCGAAGCGGCCGATATTCCGATCATCATCTACAATATTCCACCCCGTTCAGTTGTCGACATGACGCCAGAGACTATGGGTGAATTGGCCAAGCTGAAAAATATTGTTGGCGTCAAAGACGCGACGGCCGATATGACCCGTGTTAGCAAACAGCGCGCGACCTGTGGCCCGGATTTTATCCAGCTATCGGCCGAAGATGCCTCGGCGCTTGGGTTCAATGCTCATGGTGGCGTTGGCTGCATTTCGGTCACCTGTAATGTTGCTCCGCGCCTGTGCGCAGAGTTTCAAGAGGCGATGCTTGCAGGTGATTATTCCAAGGCCTTGGAATACCAAGACCGGATGATGCCCCTGCATGAGGCGATTTTCGTCGAACCGGGTCTTGTCGGCGTGAAATACGCCATGTCAAGACTGGGTCTTTGCTCAGATGAGGTCCGCCTGCCGCTGACCGGCCTGTTGGACAGCACCAAGGCGCAGATTGAGGCGGCGATGGTCCACGCCGGTCTGCTTTAGTCCGAACTCCCGCTATCTTCCTGGCAAGGTGCCGCAGTTTGCGGCCTTTGCCCGGAGCGTTCATCGGGCATGTGGCATAGACACTGGGCCCGCGCGCCCCTAGACACAGCCCATCATGGCCCAAACAAAATCAGATCCCAACTACAAGGTTATCGCTGAGAATCGGCGTGCGCGGTATGACTACGCGATCGAGAGCGATGTCGAATGCGGGATCATCCTGACCGGTTCTGAGGTAAAATCCCTGCGTCAGGGTGGTGCCAATATTGCCGAAAGCTATGCCACGGTTGAGGATGGCGAATTGTGGTTGGTCAACAGTTATGTCGCACCCTACAAGCAAGCCAAGACTTGGGGCCATGATGAACGTCGGCGTCGCAAGCTTTTGGTATCCAGCCGCGAAAAGGGACACTTTTGGACCGCAACACAGCGAGAGGGCATGACCCTTGTGCCGCTGGTGATGTATTTTAATCACCGGGGTCTTGTGAAGCTGAAAATCGGCGTCGCCAAGGGCAAGAAGAACCATGACAAGCGCGAGACCGAGGCCAAGCGCGATTGGCAGCGCCAAAAGTCACGTCTTTTGCGCGAGGGCTAAGTCTTGCCAGTTTGGTGTCTCGGGCGTAGGTCTATATCCTGAAATCCCGTAGCTGACGGAGCGGACATGACTACTAATGACCCAAAAACTCTTGTGTCCACTGAGTGGTTGGCCGCTCATTTGAACGACCCAGATCTGCGGATCATGGACGCCTCTTGGTATTTGCCTGAAATGGAGCGCGACGCGAAGGCGGAATACGCAGCCGCCCACATCCCTGGCGCGCGCTTTTTTGACATCGACGATGTCTCTGATCACCGCAGCGCACTTCCTCATAT
Organism: Paracoccaceae bacterium; assembly: GCA_047623825.1. Classification (GTDB taxonomy): domain Bacteria; phylum Pseudomonadota; class Alphaproteobacteria; order Rhodobacterales; family Rhodobacteraceae; genus JBLHOS01. Next base: position 86,189 of record JBLHOS010000003.1, read on the forward strand.
GGCGCCCCCGATTGAAAAATTTATGTCGCGGATGCGCGCGCTTGGCGTTGGTGATGGGCATCAAATTGTCGTTTATGACGGCGCGGGTTTGTTTTCGGCAGCGCGGGTCTGGTGGCTGTTTCGCCTGATGGGTAAGACTGACATCGCAGTTCTGGATGGTGGTTTTGCTAAATGGAAGGCCGAAGGGCGTGCCATCGAAGATATGTCACCCGTCATCCGCGACCGGCACATGACGGTTCAGCGCCAGGCGCATTTGATCAAGGATGTCACGCAGGTGGCCAGCGCGTCGAAACTGGGTAATTGGCAGATTGTCGATGCCCGTTCGCCTGCGCGGTTCAAGGGCGAGGAGCCTGAAAAGCGTCCGGGCCTACGCTCGGGCCACATCCCGAGTTCCAAGAATGTTTATTACCGCGATCTGCTGAAGAGTGATGGCACTATGAAAGATTTACCTGCACTTAGAGTGATCTTTGAGGGGGCTGGCATCGACATGGCCAAACCCGTGGTTACCACTTGTGGCTCGGGTGTGACGGCTGCGATCCTTAGCCTGGCGCTTGAGCGTCTGGGCCATCCCATGACCGCCCTTTATGACGGATCGTGGTCCGAATGGGGCCAGTTTGATCAACTTAAGATTGCCACCGGATGACGCGGATCAAGGCCGGCTCAACTGTGCGGTATACCATCACGTATCTAGAGATGACGACGCGCCCTACTACTGATGTCCCGGACCTGCCTGAGACAACGCAGCTGGTGCCCGCGATCAATCCACCGGCTTGGTATTTCATGTCGCTGTATGATGCGGTTGGCCGTGACTATGAATGGCAAGACAAGCATTTTGAGGATCCCACAGAGGTTGCGGCGTTTGTGGGCGACCCAAAGGTGAGCCTTTTTACGTTGATGCAGGATGGTTGGCCTCAGGGCTTCTTTCAGTTGGATTGGCGCACGCCCGGGACCTGCGATCTGGCCTATTTCGGCATGGTTCCACAGGCTTTGGGCAAGGGACTGGGTGGGATCATGTTGCATACTGCAATTGCCAAGGGATGGGCGGGCGATGGTGTTACACGGATGACGGTAAATACCTGCACGCTTGACCATCCACGCGCCTTGGATCTGTATAAAAAACGCGGATTTGCCCCTATTCGAACCGAAAATCGTATGCGTGTTTTGCGCAAAGATCGTGACCCTGAAGCATTCCCCGCCTGAAAGTCCTAGAATGTTTGAAACCCTGACCGCCCCGGAACTAGACAAGATCTTGCGCCTGATGGCGATGTTCCGGGATGATCCTCGCCGCGACAAAGTTGATCTGGGCGTTGGCGTTTACCGCACGCCCGATGGACGCACGCCGGTTCTGCGTGCGGTCAAGGCGGCGGAGCAGCAGATTTGGAACACCCAAGACACCAAAAGCTATGTGGCCCTTGCAGGTGACGTCGCATTTCACGGTGCGATGCGACAGCTGATCTTGGGCAATTCGGTTCCCGCGACACGGGTTGCCGCCCTGGCCACACCCGGTGGTACAGGTGCTGTGCGCCAAGTGTTGGAGATGACGCGCAAGCTGACACCAGATGCCACAATCTGGATTAGCACACCCACCTGGCCAAACCACCCCTCGATTATAGAGTATCTAGGCCTGACAGCGCGTGAATACCGCTATTATGATCCAGACACCGGCGGTTTGGACAGGGTCGGGATGCTGGCAGATTTGGAACAGGCACAAGCCGGCGATCTGATCTTGCTGCATGCCTGTTGTCACAATCCCACCGGCGCTGATCTGACTGTCCAGGACTGGCAGGATCTTACAGATCTTTTTGTCAAAACCGGGGCCATCCCCTTTGTCGATATGGCGTATTTGGGTTTTGGAAATGGGGTTGAAGCCGATGCTGCGGGCACCCGTATGCTGGCTGCGCAATTGCCCGAGGTTTTGATTGCAGCCAGTTGCTCCAAGAACTTTGGCCTTTACCGTGATCGCGTTGGGATCGTTTTGGCGGTTTGCGGCACGCAAGCGGCGCAGATCGCAGCCAGTGGTTATTTGGCCTACCTGAACCGGCAAAACTATGCCTTTCCGCCTGATCACGGCGCTCGCGTTGTTGAGACGATCCTGAATGATCTGACCTTAGCGGCTGACTGGCGTGTTGAACTGGCAAAGATGCGTGATGGTATGAACGCATCGCGTGCGGCGTTTGCCGCCGCGTTACGCACCGAAACGGGATCAGACAGATTTGGATTTTTGGCATCTCATCTTGGGATGTTCTCATTGATCGGCGCTGACCCCAGTCAGGTGACACGCCTTCGCGACGAATTTGGCATCTATCTGGTGGGTGATGGTCGCATGAACATCGCGGGCCTGACGCCGCAAACCATTCCGGTTGTGGCACGTGCGGTGGCTGCGGTTCTTGGGTAATCGACTCGTACCGGCCCTTGCATGGATCTGGGTGCTAGGCTAAAGCACCACGTCCCCTGCTTGGGGCCAAGTCTCCGCAACCTTGTTAAAAACGGACTATATTCAATGACACGTTCCCACCTGCCCGGCATTCTTGCCATGGCGGCCATTGTCGTCGCCTCCAATATTTTAGTGCAATTCCTGTTTGGCCAATGGCTGACTTGGGGTGCATTTACCTATCCGCTGGCCTTTCTCATCACCGATGTGATGAATCGTGTTTACGGCGCCACCGTCGCCCGCAAAGTCGTCTTTGTAGGCTTTCTGGTTGGCTTAGTTTGCTCACTGATCGGCACCCAGATCATCGGGGAGTTCGGTCCCCTAGTAACACTGCGCATCGCCATCGGTTCCGGTATTGCATTCCTAACGGCACAATTGCTGGACGTCGCTATTTTCGATCGTCTGCGTAGGGGTGCCTGGTGGCGAGCGCCACTGGCCTCAACGTTGATTGGGTCCACGATCGATACGGCGCTTTTCTTTACGATCGCCTTTTCTGCGTCGCTGGTGTGGATCGAACCGGCTAATGACGTCTCTTGGGCGACTGAGGTTTTACCACTTTTGGGCGTTGGTCCGATGGTCCCACTTTGGGTCTCGTTGGCGGTTGCCGACTGGATGGTTAAGCTTTCGCTCGCTTTGGGAGCACTTGTGCCCTTTCGGATCATAGTTCGGCGAATGACAGCACATGTTGCATAAAGTGTTTTGACAAACACCAAATATATGGCAACCTCTGATCAATGGAAACAAAATTGGAAGGAGGTGATCCAGTGTCTAAAGAGGTATTGGAGAATGGTGTCGGGACAACTTGGGGGGATATCCGGTAGGCATACCTAGCGGTAAAAACCAACCCAGGTGGACCTTAGGTTTAATAGACCCCACCTCCTGATTTCTCGTCTAGGGCTGCTCGAATCGAGTGGCCCTTTTCGTTGCGATCTTCCGATATGATTGCCACTTCGGCCTTGGTGCAATCAACCCTGTGATCGAGTCGCGAATATCATGAAGCGACAGCCAAAGCGCATCCGTAGCGATCAGGCCAGTGTTGACCGCGGCGATTATGCCGCGTTCTAGGCTGTGCGCCCCCTCCCACACCTGCGCGGTTTCTGCTATTTTGGCTGCATGTTACGCGTGAATGATCATATCACATTGGAAGATTGGGAGCTGTCTGAGCAGTTTTCCCGATCGTCAGGGCCGGGTGGACAAAACGTCAACAAGGTCTCCACCGCCGTTGACTTGCGGTTTGAGGCTGAACGTTCCCCAAATTTGCCACCAGCGATCAAGGTGCGCTTAAAACGTCTGGCCGGTCGCCGCTGGACCAAAGAGGGCGCGCTGATCATCCAATCTGAGGAAACCCGCAGTCAGGCCCGCAATCGTGAGATTGCCCGCCAGAAGCTGATCGATCTGATCTTGTTAGCGTGTGAGCGTCCCAAACCCCGGATTGCCACCCGCCCCAGTTTGGGGTCAAAACGGCGCCGACTGGAAACCAAGACCCAACGCGGCACCGTAAAATCGCTGCGTGGCAAGGTCACGGGTGAGGAATGAGTGAAAGCCTGATGCAAAGGCGCGCGCGTCTTTTGGGGCCAAACGTTCCGACATTTTATGACACCCCTTTGCACATTGTGCGCGGGCAGGGTGTCTGGCTTTGGGATGCAGATGGGTGACGCTATCTTGGTTGCTATAATAACGTGCCCCACGTCGGGCATTGTCATCCGCGGGTTGTGGCGGCAATCGCTGCATAAGCCGCCGAACTCAACACTCACACGCGCTACTTGCATGACGGCATGTTGGACTATCTGGACCGGCTGACCGCCCTGTTTGATCACGATATCAGTCAGCCCATGATGGTTTGTACTGGTTCTGACGCAAATGATATACGCTCTGCGTATTGCACAAGCAGTTACCTGTGAAATTGGGATCATAGCGACCGACAACACCTATCATGGCAACACCCTTGCCACGAACCAGTTTTCGACCCGGTGTCCGCCGATTGGTGGCTATCCTGATCATGTCCGGTTGATTCCGGCGCCTGATGTGGCCACCCCTGTGGACGGCACGCTTGAAGGGCAAGCGCAGGCGTTTGCCGATCATGTGGACCTCGCGATTGCCGAGCCGGGGGGGGCACGGATTCTCTGGACTGATGCTGTGCCCGGTTATCTGGATACGATCGAACAGGTCGGGCGCGGTGATGAAGTGCAGCCGGGCTTTGGGCGGCTTGGCAGCCATTGGTGGGGCCATCAATATATGGGCCTGACGCCAGATGTTGTGACACCTGGCAAACCGATGGCAAACGGTCACCCGGTGGCGGCGGTACTGACCCGGCCCGACATCATGTCAACATTCCGCTCGGCCTTTGGGTACTTCAACACATTCGGCGGTAATGTTGTTAGCTGCAGTGCCGCATCTGCCGTCTTAGATGTTATAGAAGAAAAGGGTTTGATGCCGAAATCCTTTATCCTCTCAGGCTACATCTGCGAACAATTGGCCGCACTACAGCATCCCCTGTTGATCTCTACGCGTTGGAATTTGCCACGCTCACAGGCCCCGCGACGGACTTTACTACCCGTTTGATGGAGGCAGTCAAAGACCGTGGTGTTCTGCTGAACCGAATCGGACGTTATATGAACATCCTGAAGATCCGTCCGCCTATGCCGTTTGAGGTTCAACATGCCGATCTGCCGATCTGCTGATTGCTGCACTGTCGGACGCGTTGGGTGCCGTCGAGTATGAGTGAACAGTTCGACCAAATCGCACATTACGCTATTGATTTTGGGCCGATAATTTCAGCGCAACCTGCGCTGATTTCACATCGAGAGAACACTGTCTATTCCTGCAAGCTAATAACCGGCGCCGGCGCAGTTCTGCGGCTACACCGTGCTGGGTACATGACTGATCTCGGAATTGTGGCGGAGCTTGCGTATATGTCTGCATTGTTGCGCGCCGGATTTGCGACTCCGGCCCCGATCCCCACCCCGAGTGATGATTTGTTGGTGGCGCTGCCACAGGGGACACGCGCGACGCTGCTCAGCTGGTGCGACGGTGACCCAATTGGCCGTGGCGGCAGGCTGTTGGATCACTTAGATCAGACCCGATTGATGCGACGCCTTGGGGCCTGTATCGCGCAACTTCACAACATAAGTGATGACATTTTCATAGATGAAATTTCCGCCCGCCCGTATTGGACGCTTGAGGGTCTGTTGGGCCTAAACCCCGTTTGGGGGTCGTGGCGAACGCTCCCGTTGATTGATCAGTCTAACCGTGTCTGCCTTGAGCAGGCAGAATCCCTCTCCTGTAGAAAACTCACGACCTATTCGGGGCGTGCTGATGTCGCGCTAATCTACGCTGATCTTATGCGTGAGAATATTTTTGATGGCGCGGACGGGCTGACGCTGATCGACTTTTACGATTGTAGTTGGGGCTACCGGCTATACGATCTGATGACAGCGCTTGCGCAAAGTCTGGATTATCCTGATCTGGCTGATCAGACTACACACCTGATTGCTGGCTATGCAGCGCAGCGCTCAATATCCACTGAGGGGCAAGCGCTGCTTCTAGTTTTTGCGTTTCTTCGGGTGTTGGCGGGGCTTGGTTGGGTCCAGCCAAGATAGGCCCCGGATGACCCAAAATGTGCGCTCTATCTCGCGCGCGCCGTTAGCTGCGCTCGGTCGCTGTTGGCCGGTCGTGATTTCCTTACCGATCCCACCTAACGTGGTCTAAACCACGACCTCTACCGCGACCTGCTTACCTACGCTAAAGACCTTTTTATAGCGCTCGATCTGAACGCTTGGCCCCAACGCTTTTTGTGGGTTATCGCTTAGCTTGACTGTGGGGCGGCCGTTCGCCGCCACCGCTTTGCAGACCAGCGAGAACGGCGCCAATCCGTTATCGGGCACCAGACCGCGGAAATCATTGGTCAGCAAAGTACCCCACCCGAACGAGACGCGGACGCGGCCCGTAAACTGCGCCTGCAATTCTTCAATTTTAGCCACGTCCAATCCGTCTGAAAAAATCACCAACTTCTCGCGTGGATCCTCACCGCGCGAAATCCACCATTTGATTGCGTTTTCAGCCCCGGTCGCGGGATCACCACTGTCGATACGAATACCGGTCCAACCGGCCAACCAGTCGGGTGCGCGGTCTAGAAAACCCTGGGTCCCATAGGTATCGGGCAGCATGATCCGAAGGTTGCCGTCGTGCTCCTCATGCCAATCAGCCAAAACCCGGTAAGGTGCGTCCAGCAGGTCGGCGTCGCTATTGGCCAGCGCTGAATAAACCATCGGCAGTTCATGTGCGTTCGTGCCGATCGCCTCAACCTCACGGTGCTTGGCAATCAGGCAGTTTGACGTGCCGACGAACTTCTCGTTCAGTCCTTCTTGCATCGCTTGAACGCACCAATCTTGCCACATGAAACTGTGCCGTCGTCGTGTGCCAAAATCCGCGACCAGCAGGCCGTCAACATTGCGCAAACGGTCGACCTTTTCCCACAGCTTGGTCATGGCGCGCGCATAAAGGACCTGCAGCTCAAACCGGCCCATATCTTTTAGGACCGCGCGTGATCGCAACTCCATCAACACCGCCAACGCTGGGATTTCCCATAGCATCACCTCGGGCCATTTGCCTTCAAACGTCAGCTCATATTGCCCATCACGTTTTTCCAGATGATAGGGCGGCAGGCGCAGGTTCTCGAACCACTCCATAAAGGCGGGCGTGAACATCTGGCGTTTGCCATAAAATGTATTGCCGCGCAGCCAAGTACTTTCGCCCCGGCTTAGGCTTAGAGACCTGATATGGTCCAACTGCTCGCGCAGCTCACCTTCGTCCACCAGCTCAGCCAACCGGATTGTTTTGGTCCGGTTGATCAGGCTGAAGGTGACGTCCGTGTCTGGTTTGTTGCGGAAAACCGACTGACACATCAGCAGTTTATAGAAATCGGTATCAATCAGGGAGCGGACGATCGGGTCGATCTTCCATTTGTGATTGTAAACACGAGTGGCGATATCGACCATCTGCGAGCCCTCCCTGTGGCGTATCCGTTAAAACAAAGGGTAGAGGTAAGGGCAAGGGGCTGTCGTTGCCGCGTAGCCACAGAACGCAATCAAAAGTGCGCGCCCAATCATCAGGGTGGGCCGTTCTGACATCAGGAATTATCCGTATTTTTCGGAAATGGGATCATCTTGGCGTATGGCAGGACGCTGGTGGGTTCTATCGCCCCAGTTTGAGCCAAAAGATCGAGGCATTTCAGCGTCAGGTCGAAACTTTCAAACACGGCGTCGGCACAAATCGCCAGATGCTTAAGCTGTTCATCTGTCACAACCTGATCTGCCATCAAGTTTCGGACAAAGACCGCGTCCCCATCGATCAATTGGTTTTGATGTTTGCGCCAGTCGATCTGACTAGAGAAACCCGAGCCAACGGTTTTCGCCTTAAGAAACAGAAACTTGGACAAAAGCAACCCATGTGCCTTCATCATGACCATCTGTTCCTCCAGCAAGGGCTGGTTTTCGTAGAGCTCTACAAACGCCACTTCAGATATGACCGACATGATATTTGAGAGTTTGGCCATCCCGTTCTCGAACACCTTGGTTTCGTAGCCTTGAACGTCAATCTTCAGCAGGTCGGGTTGCGGCAGGTCGTCAATATCATCTAACCGGTGGGTTTCGATGGGTATCTTGCTGTCCACGGTCATCGCCTTGTGCCAATGGCCCAGATAATTCAGCGTCTTGATGTTGGGTGGCAACAGGGAGCTGAAACCATCACTTTTGCAGATGTGCAAGGGTCCCGGGTTCCCGTCGCCGATGGCGTATTGCAGACAGTGCTCGTTCTCGGACTTCTGTCTGAGAAGGGCGGCAAAGGCGTTTGGCTGCGGCTCAAACCCCCAGACGTCACACCCGCCCATCTTCAATAGCGGCGAATATGGGCATACGTTGATGGGATTTGCACCAATGTCCAAAATGATTGTCCGACGCGTTGGTTTGAGCAGGTCGATCAGTGTCTGGACGCGGGCTTGTGAAAAGTGTTTCGGTAAAGCCTTTCCTCTTTCCGGATCCAGTTCAGATTTATTGCCGTTCAGCGCGACTCAGCAACCCGTATTTCCGAGCCTAGGATTTCAGCGACAGCCGGCTGCGCGGCCCAAGAACTGCTTTGCCCAGCCTTGCGATTAAACTGATAGACATCGATCACCCGTTTGGCACAGCCGCACACGTCGCCCAAGGCAACTTTGGTATTATAGAATCTCTCAAAACTCTCGGGTCCTTGCATCATGGCCTCTGCATAGCTTGATATCCCCTAAGTCTGCCGGTCTTGACCAAGAAACGATAGGGGGGCGGGGCGGTCTCTGTCTTAGGCGACGCGCACGCCCGCGACCGTCATACCGTGCATTGCAGCAGCCAGACTTCCTGCGAAATCGATTGCGCGCGCCAAATCGCTGCGAACCTCGACTGCAAAACCCAGTTTTGCTGCATCCACCGCTGAATAGTTGACGCAAAAATCTGTCGCCAGTCCAACTATGGTCAACTTGGTAATGCCGCGCGAACACAGATATCCCTCTAGGCCGGTCGCGGTGGTGTGGTCATTTTCAAAGAAAGCCGAATAGCTGTCGATTGCCGGGTTATAGCCTTTGCGAATAATCAGGTCCGCCCGGCTGCTGTCCAGATCGGCGTGAAATTCCGACCCAGTGCTACCCTGAATGCAATGATCTGGCCACAGAACCTGCGGTCCATACGGCATCTCAGTCAGCTCCATCGGTGCCTTTCCGGGATGGGAAGACGCAAAAGACGAATGTCCCGCAGAGTGCCAATCTTGCGTCAGGATAACGGCTTGAAATTCTGCCATCAGCGCGTTGATTTTCGGTACAATTTCATCTCCACCGGGCACAGCCAACGCGCCGCCCGGGCAAAAGTCATTCTGGAGGTCAATCACGATCAGGGCTTCGTTGGTTGGACGCATGGTGGCGGGGCTTTCGGATACAGGTAAATCGACCGTAAGTGTAGGCCGATATCGCCTGAATTGGTAGCGCGCTATTGACCTTCTGACTGCTTTGCGGCTACCGACCCGCCTGTTGCATTGGAGTGCGCAATGACCCAAACCCTCGCCATCGATTTCGGCACGTCCAACACGGCTGCAGCCGTCATGCAAGACGGCGTCCCGAAGTTGATTGAGCTTGAGCCGGGTCAGACCACATTCCCGACCGCGATCTTTCTGGATTTTGCGACCCGCACAACGTTGTTTGGCACTGCCGCTGTTCAGGCGTTGATTGACGGACGTGAGGGGCGCTTTATGCGCGCGCTGAAGTCCGTTCTGGGTACCCCCCTGATGCATGAGCCGCGTCAGTTGATGAACCGCCGCATGACCTTGATCGATGTGATCGCCATGATTCTTGCTGAGGTCAAAACCCGGTCTGAGGCCGCTTGTGGCTGTCGATTTGATCACGCTTTGTCGGGTCGCCCCGTGCATTTTCATACCAAGGATGCTGCCCGTGATGCGCGTGCCCTTGCCGATCTGACCGCCTGCTATTTGGCTGCCGGGTTCCAAAGCGTCGAGTTTCTGGCCGAGCCTGAGGCCGCAGCACGTGCCCATGGTGACACAAGCGGCAAGCTGGGCCTCATTGTCGACATAGGCGGCGGCACTTCGGACTTTACGGTCTTTGAGGGTACTGCTGGGAGGCAAAAGGTTTTGGCCAGTTACGGCGTTCGCGTTGGTGGAACCGATTTCGACAAGACGCTTAGCCTCGCGCATGTGATGCCGTTGATTGGCAAAGACGCGCTGTTGCGTGCTGAAATCGGCCCCTCAACCCACACCGCCCCGGTTGCCCTGTTCAATGAACTGGCAAGCTGGGAGAAAATCGCGTTTCTGTATACTGGTGAGACACGCCGCAAGGTTGCCCATATGGCGCGTTTTGCAGTTGAAAAGGGCCGGTTTTCCCGACTTGTTGATGTGCTGGAAATGGAGCTGGGTCACGACATCGCCTTCTGTGTTGAGGCGGGCAAGATTGGCGCTAACGGCGCTGGTGGGGGCCGGATCAATCTGGGCGTTATCGAAAAAGGATTAGACAGCTGGATCGCACCCGCCGATCTGCTTAGCGATTTGGGCCATTATGCGGCTGAACTGCGCACAGCGGCACTTGAAACGGTCCAGCGCGCTAATTTGTCGGTTGATGATATTGGGACGGTTGTATTTGTTGGCGGCTCCAGCTTGATGAACGTAGTGCGCCAGACCATGGCCGCCGTTTTCCCCGCAGCTGATCTGGCCTATTCTAATGCCTTCACCGCCGTTGTGGACGGTCTTGCCATTGCTGCTGCCAACCAATCGGAAGACCGCTGAGCGATTGCGCGGCCCCTCTTGCGACCAACCCTTAGAATATCGTATTTCACGCCCCATGTTCACCGTTGCAACTCTTTATCACTTCACTCGGTTTGACGACCCCGATGCCCTGCGCCCAGTTTTACGCGCAGTGTGCGAGGATGGCGGGGTCACCGGCATCTTGCTGCTGGCGACCGAGGGGATCAATGGCACAATCGCGGGGCCACGCGTTGGCATTGATGCGGTCTTGGCTCAGATCCGCAGCACGCCCGGTTGTGCCGATCTGTCCCACAAAGAAAGCACCGCGTCCGAGCAGCCCTTTAACCGCCTGAAGGTTCGAGTGAAGCGTGAAATTGTCACGATGGGTCAGCCCGACGTTGACCCAACCCTAAGCGTTGGTAGCTACGTTGAACCAGTTGATTGGAACGCCCTGATTGCCGCACCAGATGTTGCTGTGATCGACATCCGGAACACCTATGAGGTTGCGATTGGCACCTTCAAAGACGCGGTTGATCCGCAGACTGATACCTTTCGTGATTTTCCGGCTTGGTGGGCGGCCAACAAGGATCGATTCCGCAACAAACGCATCGCGATGTTTTGCACCGGTGGCATTCGCTGTGAGAAATCGACCAACTACCTGATTGGGCAGGGGGTAGAGGAAGTTTTCCACCTCAAAGGTGGGATCCTGAAATATCTTGAAGAGGTGCCGCAGGACGATAGTCTTTGGGAGGGCGAGTGCTTTGTCTTCGATAAACGCGTCTCAGTCGTCCACGGCTTGGTCGAGGGATCGGTGCGTCTTTGCAACGCTTGTCGCCGCCCGATCCAACCCGAAGCCGTAAAGCGGCCAGAATTTGAAGAAGGCGTGCAGTGCCACCTGTGCGTGGATGAATATTCCTCCGAAGACCGGGGACGGTTCCGTGAACGGCAAAAACAAATAGGTCTGGCTAGATCCCGGGGTGAGCCTTATTTTGGATCATGATTTATTTTTGAAGGTCGGTTTGGTCTGAGGCAGATCAGAAGCCTCGACTGCGCGCCTAGAGCGACGTAACAAAAGTCTTTTGATATCACACGATAATACCGTGTGACATCAGGTATCATACGGCTGACATTGTGTGTCAGGCGCTACTGCGGTCCTGTGGGGTATCGGTTCATCCAAGACATTGTAGGGGTGCACTTTATTGCTGTCCCCTCATCAACCGCAGGAATGACTATGATACGCCCACCCTTTCCAAATCAGTCTGGATTTCACCCGATTGCTAGCCTTGGATTGCTAAACCTTGCCATGGGCTGGAATTCGACCTTGATGTCGGGCAGACGGTAACGCTGTCCTGCGGCCTCCAAATCTTAAAACAAGCGGGCAACCTGCGAGTTGAGGGCTTCATCGATCCCGACCAACCGGTCTCGGGCAGCTACCTGCTTGCGGTTGAACGCTCTGGCCGCAG
>JBLHOS010000004.1:0-73096 GCA_047623825.1 Paracoccaceae bacterium
GAAACGCTTCGCGCTTTATATGGTCACGCTTAATCGCGTTGCCCTGATAGTGGCCGCCACCCTGATATTCGATGGCAATGGTTGGAAAACCGGCCCTGTCAATAAGGATGAAATCAACGCGTTTGCTATTGATCTCTCGGAACGCCTTACGACGCAGCGCTGGATTGCCACTGGTTTGATCGGGCCGCATCACCTCACCCAAGGGGACTTGGGAAAACAGGCGGTGCCCGGTTCGGCAATTGACGACCAAGCGCTCAAGCTCCTCGAAAACACGAAATTCGGATCGGTTCATCAGGGGTGTCGCGTGCCATCCAATCGCATCACTGTTGTAACCGGCAACGGGTTCTTCGGCTCGAATCAGCGCGTCTAAAGCGTTGACTGACGACCGACCATTCCGGTCTTTGGTCTTGTGCCCAAGCTTTAACCGGATCGACCGCAAGGCCGTGGCGAACATCAGCACGAACAAGCACAAAAGAAGCAACGGTAATAGCCGACCGTTAAGTTGTTCAACTACAACATCAATCTGATCCATCACACTCACCTTCATCAATGCCCATGAATGTGACTGAAGGTTGTCTCCAAAGTATGGCGAAACACAGGTCGTTTCGTGGTTTTGGCAATGGAAATTCGGCAGGACTATGTCTTATTAATCCTATTGCTTAGGTCCGCTGAAAATAGCCTCTATTTTTCCAGCGCATCAAGACGGGCCTTCAGAGCCTCATTCTCTTCGCGGGCTTTCTGGGCCATCGCACGCACGGCGTCGAATTCATCTCGCGTGACAAATTCGCGATCAGCAAGCCAGCGGTCCATCAGGGATTTCATCGCTGTCTCGGCCTCATCCTTTGCGCCTTGGGCCACGCCCATCGCGTTGGTCATCAGCTGAGAAATATCTTCCATCATTTTATTGCGGGTCTGCATGGGCTGTGCCTCCTTAGGGTTAGACCTTATATGGGGGGCATTGCGGCGGGCATCAAGCTTGACATCGTCGCAGCGGACCAGCATCCAAATCGCACCAAGCGAGCAGAGGTAACATGCAAGCGGCAATCCCATTTCCCGATATCTCCCCTGAACTGTTTGAAATTTCCATTGGTAATTTCAACTTTGCCCTCAGATGGTACGCATTGGCCTATATCGCGGCCTTGTTATTGGGGTGGCGCCTGATTGTGCGCGCGGTACGGCGCCCGAACTTATGGCCCGGAAATGCGGCGCCAATGACGGCCGAACACGTTGAAAGCCTTATGACATGGGCCGTTCTGGGCGTGATGCTGGGCGGGCGACTTGGATTTGTACTATTTTATCAGCCAGGATATTATTTTCAAAACCCGGCCGAGATCTTGATGGTTTGGCAGGGCGGCATGTCATTCCACGGCGGCTTTGTGGGTGTCATCATCGCGGGATTGTTGTTTTGCCGGGTTAACAAATTACCGATCCTGCAGGTCGGCGACGCGATGGCCATGGCCACCCCGTTTGGGTTGATCCTGGGTCGCATTGCGAATTTCATAAACGCAGAGCTTTGGGGCCGTCCGTCTGACGTACCTTGGGCGGTGATTTTTCCGGGTGCGCAGGCCCAAGATTGCGCCGGACCCGAGGGTCTAATTGAACGGGCTTGGGAAACGATGTGCGCGCGCCATCCCTCACAGCTGTATGAGGCCGCCCTTGAAGGGCTGCTGCTGGGGCTGCTGATCTTTTGGCTGGTCTACCGTCGTGGCGGGTTCAAAATGCCGGGCCAGACCATTGGTGTTTTCACAGCAGGCTACGGGATTGCCCGCTTTATTGTTGAGTTTTTCCGGCAGGCCGATGCGCAATACATCACGGAACAAAACCCCCTTGGCCATGTGATTTCTGTGTCGGAAAATGTGGGTGTGTCGATGGGCCAACTGCTGTCGCTGCCGATGATTGTGATCGGAATTGGCATTATCCTATGGGCGCGCAGGCGTACATCATGACGCCTCTGGCTGTGAATATGGTGGCTCGTATTGCCCGGATGGGGCCAATATCAGTTGCTGAGTTCATGACCGAATGCCTGCTGCATCCCAAATACGGCTACTACACAACGCGTGATCCATTAGGTGTTGCGGGTGATTTCACCACAGCCCCTGAGATCAGTCAGATGTTCGGCGAATTGCTGGGCCTCTGGATCGCCCAGACATGGCTGGACCAAGGCCGCCCCGCGTATTTCATGCTGGTGGAACTTGGACCCGGGCGCGGCACCCTGATGGCCGATGTGATGCGGGCGACCGCGTCGGTTCCAGGGTTTCACAAAGCAGCCACCCTACACTTGGTTGAGGCGTCACCAGTTTTGCGTGACCTGCAGACCGCCGCCCTATCCGCCCACAAAATCACCTTTTACGATCACTTGGGCGGCGTGCCGGACGGGCCGACATATCTGTTGGCGAATGAGTTTTTCGACGCCCTGCCGATCCGCCAGTTTCAACGCAGCACACAAGGTTGGCAGGAACGCCAAATCGGCGTGGCCGATGGTCAGTTGATCTGGGGATTGGCGCCAGAGCATGAGATCGAGGCGTTGGCCGATCGCGTAGCAGATACAGGCCCGGGCCAGTTGGTTGAACTGAACGCACCAGCCCTGCCGCTCGCCCAAGAGATTGGCCGCCGAATCGCCGTACACGGCGGTGCCGCACTGATCATCGACTACGGCGAGGCCGAAAGTATTGGCGACACACTGCAAGCCGTCCAAAGCCATCAATTCGTCGATGCACTGGCCTGTCCCGGGCAGGCCGATCTGACGGCCCATGTTGCATTTGGCCCATTGGTGCGCGCCGCAAATGTAGCCCGCGCATCGGCGCTGATCCCACAAGGTCTATTTTTGGAACGCCTTGGGATCACCGAACGTGCTCAGATTTTGGCAAAAAACCTTGGCGCAACAGCACTTGTAAGTCACATCGCGGCGCATCGACGGTTGACGCACCCCGAGGAAATGGGAACGCTGTTCAAAGTGATGGCATTGACGCCATACGCTGCCCCACTACCACCCGGACTGGAGCCTGTTGCATAAAATGCCTCTAATGCTTGAGATTGCCACATCAGATCTTTTGTCGGGCGTCCAGCATGGCTTTTTTACCCGTAAGGGTGGCGCGTCATCAGGTGTATTTTCAGGTCTTAATTGCGGCATCGGGTCCAGCGATCTGTCGGCCAGCGTTGCTCTGAACCGCAACCGCGTTGCCAAATCGATGGATGTCGCACCAGAGGGTCTGGTGACAATTCACCAGGTCCACTCCCCCGATGTTGTCGTGCTGGACGGGCCGGTCACTGGCACCAGACCCAAGGCAGACGCGATCGTGACCCGCACTCCGGGCCTTGCAATTGCTGTCCTGACCGCCGACTGCCAGCCAGTTCTATTCGCTGAGCCGGAGGCTGGCGTGATCGGCGCCGCACATGCCGGATGGAAAGGCGCCTTTGGCGGCATTTTAGAAAATACGGTTGAGGCGATGGTCAAGCTGGGTGCCACCCGAGACAAGATCAAGGCAGTGATCGGCCCCTCGATTAGCCAACGCGCCTATGAAGTGGGCCCCGAGTTCTTTGAGCAGTTTTACCATGAGGATCCTAGTAATGCCCGGTTCTTTGCGAACGGCGCAAATGATCGATACATGTTCGATCTGCCGGGCTTTGGATTAAGCCGGTTGCGGCAGGCCGGAATTGCAGATGCCGAATGGACAGGACACTGCACCTATGGCGATGCGGCGCGGTTCTACTCTTACCGCCGCTCAGTGCATCAAGGTGAAGTCGACTATGGCCGCCTGATTTCTGTGATTCGTCTTTGACCATTTGAGTTTTGGGCAAACATGCCCCGATTTTCGGCCAAATCCACCCAACTGCGGCATCAATCTGACCAGTGTTGCCCACGTGTTGCCCCAATTGGCCCCAGCGCACTGAACAGTCCATATCAAACGCCCACGAAATAAGGTGTCCGACATGGACACATTTTCGCCCCAAGTTTTTACCGAGTATTATCACCTCGGCCCTAAGACTGCCGGAATGCAGAGGCAAATTGTTCTCAATCCGGAAACGGAGCATGAAGAACCCAAAAGGGTTCAGTAGTAAGGAACAGGCAAATGGCAAAACGGCGTTGGATGGTTTCGGTACTTAAGCAGAGCAAAGCAGAGCAAATTGAAATGCCTTGGTCGCGTAGCCGCCGTGCGCGGCGCCGGATGCAGATTCGTGAAACACGCATCGCAATCGGTTAAAACAGACAACCGAACGCTTGCAAGAAGGCGGCCAGAATGGCCGCTTTTTTTGTGTTTGCTACAGCGTGACGGGTTTTTCTAACGCCTCAAGTAGTGGCGCAAGCTCAGTCTCATAGCGGGTCCAGACAGCCACGGAACTTCGGTAAATCGGCTGACGCACCTGCGCATAGCTAAGCGTGTTGACCTGCCCAGTTGATTTATGCGGCGTCAGGCAGGCGTCTTGCCATTCCAGACCCGCCGCCCCGATCAAGGCACGGATATGCGGCTCAGGCGCGCCGGTCAGAGCATCGTAATCAACGATATGCACTCGGTCCGGCAGCGCTTCAGCCCAAAAGCTTTGCAACGCATCGTATAGGCGGATGTAGCGCCCCAAAACCTTCAGGTCATAGGCATAACGGTGTGTCCCATCCGGAAATATGTTTTTGAAGATCGACAAACCCACATCGCGCGGATCACGCCGCATCATCAAGAACCGCGCGTTGGGCATGGCCAGTGCCGCATATCCCACAATTGAAAACACCGATATCGCCTTATCTGTATAGCGAATTTCGGCACCTGACCGCCGCCGCGCCGCTCGGTCATAAAGGGTAGCGGCATCCGCAAGGCCATCGCGTTGCAATTGGCCAGTCCGTTTGGCTGATTGCAGGACGCGCGACATTGCCTGTCGTAAGAACGGCATTTCGCCACCAGACACCACATGGGAATGCGCACTGCAAATCGTCTCAACCAGCGTTGTGCCTGATCGCGGAAGGCCCGTCACAAAGATCGGCGCGGGGCCCTGATCCGCCACAGGCACCACCAGATTGCCAGCCCGATAGGCCGCAATCAATGCGCGAGCCTCACGTAGATCCACCTCAAAATCATAGGGGTAAGCCTCGGCTATCAAACGATTACCACGCACAAGATGGGCAAAGCTATCAGCGTAGTTTCCCAAATCTTCCTGCGCCTTGGCCATCGCAAAACACATCTGACGCGTGTTCTCTTTGGCCAGATCTGTTCGGTGTAGCCTCTGCGCCAGCGTCACTAACATCGGGTCATCAACTTGGGTTTTTTTGCCCCCAAAATAGGAGCGGTAGGCATATCCTTCATTTGGGGCCAGCCGGATCGCTTCGCGCAAATCCTGCTCACCACCTGCAAGGTCACCAAGCGATTGGCGCAATTGGCCGCGCACTGTTCGGATCCCTGCGACCTTGGGATGGGTGCGGGCCAGCGCATCCTGAATCTGGCGAGCAGGACCCGATTCGTTTTCGCTCAACAGCAGTCCGGCCAGTTCCAGCTTCAGCTCAACCGGAGGTCCGCCCACCTTGATCGCAGCCTCTGTCGCGGCCAACGCGGCCTTGGGTTTGCGCAATCCGGCCAGCACACGGGAAAGTTCGCGAAATTCAATAGTCGATTTGGGGGCGCGCACGCGCCAAACGTCCTGCGCCGCCTCTATCCGTCCGGTCAGGCGCATCAGGCGTGACAACGGCAGTGCCACATCTGCCCCCAGCTGGTTTGCCGTTTGCATCTGTACCTCGGCCCGGTTCCAGTCATTTAGATTAACCAAGGTTTCGCCCAATGCCGCCGATGCGGCGGGATCAGTGGGCGCACGTTCGACGGCCTTGTCCAAGGGGCCAAGTGCCCCGGACCAGTTGCCTTGCGCCGCCCGCGCCTGCCCCAAAAGCAGCGCGGGTATTGCGCCGTTCGGATCGACCCTGACCAACGCAAACGCTGCCGTTTCAGCCTCAGTAAGCAGGCCGGCCGCCAACATATTGCGGATCTTTTGGCCAGCATCCGTAGGATCCAACACGATGCCCGCAGCATGCGCCTCACGCTCAAATTTTTTGCGCTTCCCCCCCGACAATGCGCCCGCCAATTCACGCCAGATCGCAACTTCGGCAGGCTTTAACGACAGGGCCTTTCGCAACGCCGCCTCGGCCTTGGCCACATCGCCTTGCGCATGGTGGATCCGACCAATCTGAAAATGCGCTTCGGCCAGACCGGGCCGCGCCATCAGGATTTGCCGGTAAAGGTCCAGTGCTGTGGCCATCTGCCCTTGGGCTTGAGCCACCATTGCCTGTTTAAACGCCGCCGGGATCTGCGTGGGCGTTACCGGCAACATTGCCACCTCAGGCCTTCTGGCTCAGCCGGTCTTCCATAACATCAAATGGCACGCCCGGCTCATCCTTAGCACCACGAATAACCAGCGATGTGCGCACGCTGGCAACGTTGGGGGCCGAGGTCAGCCGCTCAGTCAGAAAGCTTTGGAAGGTACTCAGATCAGGTGCGACGCATTTCAGGATAAAGTCAATTTCACCGTTCAGCATGTGGCATTCACGTACCAAGGGCCAAGATCGGCACAGGTTCTCAAACGCGACCAGATCAGCCTCAGCTTGGCTATGCAGTCCGACCATGGCAAAGACCTGAACCTCAAATCCCAATTGTCGTGCATCGACATCAGCATGATATCCGCGGATAAATCCGGCCTCTTCCAAGGTACGCACACGGCGCAGGCAAGGCGGCGCAGAAATCCCAACGCGTTTGGCCAACTCGACATTGGTCATACGTCCATCGGCCTGCAATTCGGCCAAAATCTGACGGTCGATTGGATCAAGCTTTGTTGTAGGCATGTCCCCTACCCTCCTTGTTTCCGAATCCACTAAATGAGACCGGCTTGCACGCAACATTATTACGCTATTGAGCAACATATGAAATAATCTCAGTCATATTGCAAGCCAACACAATTGCAATATTTGGACGATCCGCCCCTTTAACTCTACTGGACTGGGAGTATATGTTTGTCCCCAGCCCTCACTCATAACTTCTTGGAAAATTTGTCATGTCGAGTATCCGTCACACCCGCGCTTTGATCATCGGATCTGGCCCTGCAGGCTATACCGCGGCGGTTTATGCAAGCCGCGCGATGTTGGAACCGATCTTGGTTCAGGGCATTCAGCCCGGCGGCCAATTGACCATCACGACAGACGTTGAAAACTGGCCAGGCGACACCACCGTCTTGGGGCCTGAGCTAATGATCCGGATGGAGGCGCATGCCAAGGAAATGGGCGCCGAAATCATCACCGACCACATTAACAGTCTGGATTTATCCAAGCGTCCGTTCACGGCCGTGGGTGATATGGGCACAACCTACACCGCGGACGCCATCATTTTGGCGACCGGCGCACAGGCAAAATGGTTGGGCCTGCCGTCAGAGGAACATTTCAAAGGCTTCGGCGTTTCCGCATGTGCCACCTGCGACGGCTTTTTCTATCGCGGCCAAGAGATTGTAGTGATCGGCGGCGGCAACACAGCCGTCGAAGAGGCGCTGTTTTTGACTAATTTTGCGTCAAAGGTCACGTTGATCCACCGGCGCGACAGCCTGCGGGCCGAAAAGATCATGCAGGACCGCTTGTTCAAGAACCCCAAGGTTGAGGTTCTTTGGAACCACTCAATTGAAGAGGTTTACGGCGCAAGTGCTCCACGTGGGGTTGAGGGCATCCGCGCCAAACATGTTGAGACAGGCGTTATAACGGACATCCCTTGCAAAGGTCTTTTCGTGGCCATTGGCCATGCGCCTGCAACCGAATTGGTCAAAGACCAACTCGAGCTGCACAATGGTGGCTATGTCAAAGTTGAGCCGGGCACGACGCAGACCTCAATCCCCGGTGTTTTTGCGGCGGGTGACCTGACCGATCATGTCTACCGCCAAGCCGTGACATCGGCCGGAATGGGCTGCATGGCTGCATTAGACGCTGAAAAGTTTCTGGCTGAGCACGAAGCCGTTGAAACTGAGACCGCACTAAGTGCAGCCGAATAGCAGGCTAGTCATTCTGCTATCCAGCAGCTTTGCGGACGTCAGTTCGCAGCTATTGGCACGCGGTGCAATTTAGTCCCTATTTTGCGCGTCCGACATGCCCCTGCTTGATTATCGCCTTATTACAGGGCTAGAGAGCTTGGGAAACTGGCGGGCAAACTGTGCCGCCTCAAATAGTCCGAGCGAAAGTCCCAGAATATGAGCATGCCGATCCTAGGCCCTGTCCCCGAACTTTATGTCTCCTACGAAAGCTCTTTAAAGTTAAAGCTTGAGGCCGCCGATCTGCCCAGCTGGGATATGAGCGAGCGCCAGATATGTGATCTGGAATTGCTGATGAACGGCGGTTTCAACCCACTCAAAGGCTTCCTCGATCAAGACGATTACATTTCGGTCGTTGAGACAATGCGCTTGGTCGATGGCACGCTATGGCCCATGCCAATCACCCTTGATATCAGCCAGAAGTTTGCCGACACGGTCGAGCCCGGTCAGGACATTGCGCTGCGCGACCAAGAAGGCGTCATTTTGGCGATCCTGTCGATCAGTGACAAATACACGCCCAATAAGGCGCGTGAGGCTGAGATGGTCTACGGCGCCGACGATCTGGCGCACCCTGCCGTCAACTACCTGCATAATACCGCGGGCCCGGTTAATCTGGGCGGGGCAATCACCGGCATCACGCCCCCGACGCATTATGATTTCCGCGCCCGCCGCGACACACCTAATGAGCTGCGCGCCTATTTTCGCAAGCTTGGCTGGCGCAAGGTTGTCGCCTTTCAAACGCGCAACCCATTGCACCGCGCGCACCAGGAACTGACCTTCCGCGCGGCCAAGGAGGCGCAGGCCAACCTGCTGATCCATCCTGTTGTTGGCCTGACCAAACCCGGCGATATTGATCACTTCACCCGCGTGCGTTGCTATGAGGCCGTGTTGGACCAGTATCCGTCATCAACTACGACGATGAGCCTGTTGAACTTGGCGATGCGTATGGCTGGCCCGCGTGAGGCTGTCTGGCATGGCCTGATCCGTAAAAACCACGGCTGCACCCACTTCATCGTTGGTCGCGACCACGCAGGCCCGGGAAAAAACTCAGCTGGCGACGACTTTTACGGCCCCTATGACGCCCAGGACCTATTTCGCGAACACCAAGACGAAATGGGCATCGAGATGGTCGATTTCAAACACATGGTCTATGTGCAAGACCGCGCGCAATATGAACCCGCCGATGAAATTGCCGAAGGCGTTACCGTCCTCAACATTTCCGGCACTGAGCTGCGCCGCCGCCTGTCCGAAGGCCTAGAGATCCCCGAATGGTTCTCATTCCCTGCGGTTGTGAATGAGTTGCGCCGCACCCGTCCACCACGTGCGCAGCAGGGCTTTACGGTGTTGTTCACTGGCCTGTCAGGGTCTGGAAAATCAACCATTGCCAACGCAATGATGGTTAAGCTTATGGAGATGGGCGGTCGCCCGGTGACATTGCTGGACGGCGACGTGGTGCGCAAACATCTGTCGTCTGAGCTTGGGTTCTCAAAAGAGCATCGGGATATCAATATCCGTCGCATCGGCTATGTCGCGTCTGAGATTACCAAAAACGGCGGAATCGCCATCTGCGCGCCAATTGCACCTTATACTGCAACCCGCCGTTCTGTTCGCGAGATGGTTGAAGCGTTCGGCGCGTTTGTTGAGGTGCATGTCGCAACCTCCCTAGAGGAGTGTGAGCGTCGAGATCGCAAAGGCCTTTATAAATTGGCCCGTGAAGGCAAAATCAAGGAATTCACTGGGATTTCAGATCCTTATGAAGAGCCTACCAATGCCGAACTGGTCGTCGACACCGAAGGTACTGACGTTGATTACTGCGCTCAGCAGGTCTTGCTGAAGCTTGAAGGCATGGGCCTGATCGGCGCTTGATAACGACGTGCGGGGTGGTCATTGGTGCCGCCCTGCACGCCTAAAGACTAGCCAACAATGTTTCCGCTGCCCGTCTCTCAAGATTGGAGTATTTAGCAGCCGCAGGCTGGATCGCTTGCAACTTCGGCAGACGTGTCAGGTAATCGGCCTCATCGGCTGATAAGATCGCCTCTTGGATTTGCTCAGCCGTTTTACAGATAATCATCGCCTCAGCGTCAAGAAAATCACCGATATTTGGGCACCCCCAATAGATCGGTATGGTTCCACACAAAACTGCATCGATCAGTTTCTCGGAAAAGTAGTTCTTCTCTCGAACATTCTCGATCACGACGGAATACCGAAATGGAGCAAGGCCATCGCTTTTGCGCTCAAACGGCTGATAGCCACGCCCCAACACAGCAACGTCTACGTTGTTCTGCCGGCTCCAATCCACAATCTGGTGCCGCAAAAGATGCCCCGGAAAATCGCGTTTGTCGGATGCGATCAATGAGATATTTTCAGATTTTTGCGCCACCAAGTCCTGCCAATCAGGCACCCAACTCGTGCCAAACGGAAGATAAAGCCCGTTGGGATACTTGGCCAGATAGTCGGTGTTGAAACTGAAAACCCGAAAAAACCGCCGGTGACTGAAACGCAGCATCCGCAGATGCCGCTGATGCACTGCAGTCGGTTCCACCACCATCATCGAGACCTGTGCAGGTGTCCAAGTATGGCGCACAAAATGTGCCTTGTTTTTGGGGTAGATGATCAGATGATCTTGATCGGTTAAATCGCGTACCGTTCCACCAATTAAACGATCCGGGCAGCCAAGTGGCCACCCAAGTGCGTCCAGTTTTCGCTCTGCGCTCTCACGGCCAATTTTGCTTCCGTAAGGAAGAACAGCGATAGCTGGATCGGTACTGGCCATGACAAGGTCCTTTTGCCAGTTCGCTATACGGATCCGCCGATTAGCGCAATTCCTGACATACAATCGGTCAAGAAAGTGCTGTGATCTAGTGCACACTCATCGGCGAAAAATCGTTCTCTCTGGCCAACATGAACGCCAGCTTTCGATTGTGGACCAGCGCAAGCGGCTCCCCATCTTCATTGCTAACCGCAAACAGCGTATCCATGCCCTCTGCCTGTTCCTGCACATCCTCTGGCAGATCGGCTACGCGAACCTCTCGGATATACGCGATGGCCGGGCCTTTATGCTCGGCAACAAGTTTGTTTTCTTCAATCATCTCATTTGCCTCCGGTCTTGATTTCTATTGTTTGAACAATTGTATCTGGCGTTGAACGGCGCAACTCAACGTGCAGCAATCCATGCTCCATCTCAGCACCACTCACCTCAACCCCGTCGGCCAACACGAAACTGCGCTGAAACTGCCGGGCCGCGATGCCGCGGTGCAAAAAAATACGGGCATCTGCCTCATCGCTTTGTCGCCCGCGAACCACCAACTGGCGATTTTCAAGCGTAATTGACAAATCATCCTCGGCAAACCCAGCGACAGCTAGGGTAATGCAATACGCATGATCACCCTTTTGCTCGATATTATACGGCGGGTAGCCGTCATTTCCGGATTTGGCGGTGCGTTCCACCAGCCGTTCCAGTTGATCAAATCCCAACAAGAAAGGGTGTGATCCAAGAGTAAGTTTCGTCATTTCAGGCACATCCTTACGTCAAAGCGATCTGCAATCTGCAGGTCCCACACTTGGCGACCCACGTTTTAGAAATATGGGACCTCCTTCAACGACCTGCAAGGGTAAGGATGCTTTGCGGTTCAGGCATTTAGAGGTATCTTAACCCTTCGCCCTTTCCGACTCATCCCCGAGGCTCTTGATGAACGCACCCACCGAGATGAACCACGAAGACGTCCAGCGTGTCAGGCTGGAGGTTTTGAGGCGCGAGCACAATGACCTAGATCATGCGATTGCAGCGTTGCATGAAAACAGCATGCCCGACCAGTTGATGCTGCGTCGGTTAAAAAAGCAAAAACTGGCCCTGAAAGACCGGATTGCGCGGATCTATGATGAGCTGACCCCAGACATCATTGCGTAAGCGCGCCGCGCAGTTATAGTGCCGCCTCTTTTGACCGACTTGGGAAAGATCATTGATATGCCAGACATTCAGGTCGGGATCATTATGGGCAGTCAGTCCGACTGGCCTACCATGGTTGAGGCGGCGGCTATTTTAGACAGTTTGGGCATTGCCTATGAGGCTCGCATCGTCTCAGCGCACCGCACACCTGACAGATTGTGGGAGTACGGCAAAACTGCTGTCGACCGCGGTTTGCAGGTGATCATCGCAGGGGCCGGCGGGGCCGCCCATCTTCCCGGCATGATGGCGTCAAAAACCCGGGTGCCCGTCATCGGTGTCCCAGTTCAGACTAACGCACTTTCTGGCGTCGACAGCCTTTATTCCATCGTGCAAATGCCGCGTGGTTTCCCAGTGGCTACCATGGCGATCGGGTCAGCGGGTGCCGCAAATGCCGGGTTGATGGCCGCGGGCATTCTGGCCTTACAGGATGCGGCTTTGGCAGCCCGGCTTGATCAGTGGCGCGCCGATCTGTCGGCCTCAATCCCTGAAAGCCCGCTTGATGATTAACCCTTTGCCGCTTGGCAGCACCATAGGCATCTTTGGCGGGGGACAACTGGGTCGCATGCTGTCTGTCGCCGCCTCACGTCTGGGCTACAGAACCCACATATTTGAGCCAGGCGCTGCACCTGCCGCCGATGTGGCCCACGCGCTGACCACTGCCGCTTACGGCGATCTTGACGCGTTGCGCGCCTTTGCCGCCTCGGTCGATGTCCTGACCTTTGAATTTGAGAATATCCCTGCGGCAGCCCTTGAATTTCTGGCTGCCGACACGCCGCTTTTTCCGCCGCGTCAGGCGTTGGAGATCAGCCAGGACCGACTGACAGAAAAGGCCTTCCTGCGTGATCTAGGGCTGCAAACAGCCCCTTTCGCAAACGTGTCTAGTCCTGATGATCTGGCCGCAGCCCTTGCTATAACCGGAACACCCGCCATCCTGAAAACCCGCCGGATGGGATATGACGGTAAAGGTCAGGTCAAGATTATGACCCCTGATCAGGCTCAGGACGCCATGGCCAGCATGGCTGGCGCACCTGCGATCCTCGAGGGGTTTGTCGCATTTGAACGTGAAATTTCAGTCATTGCCGCCCGCGGCCAAGACGGCGCCATCGCCTGCTTTGACCCCGGCGAAAACGTACACAAAGACGGGATCCTCGCGACTACAACCGTGCCTGCCCGCTTGCCACCAAGCCTGCGCAGCGACGCTGCACTTCTGGCCGCCCGCATCCTCAACGCGCTGGATTATGTTGGCGTTTTGGGGGTTGAGTTGTTTGTGACCCCCGGCGCCCTTATCGTGAATGAGATTGCCCCAAGGGTGCACAATTCGGGTCATTGGACCCAAGGCGGCTGCGCCGTTGACCAGTTTGAGCAGCATATTCGCGCGATCACTGGCTGGCCCTTGGGTGACGGGACCCGCCACGCCAATGTTGTCATGGAAAATCTGATCGGCGATGATATCACCCGCCTGCCAGATCTGGCCAAGGCCCCCAATACCCAAATCCATCTCTACGGAAAGTCAGAGATCCGTCCAGGCCGAAAAATGGGCCATATCAACGTCTTGACCGGCACCTCTTAGAGACTCAAACGTGCCACTTTATGTGTAAAAATATCCCCGCCGTAGGTATCTTTTCCCCACAGAAAAACTAAGCCAAGGCCTAAAAATTTCAGTCTACCAAACCCTCAATCAGGTCAATAAAATCCATCTCGTGATCAAACGCACCAGTCTCCAAAAAGATCAGCACTTCGGCAATCACCAGCGGGTTATTCATCATGAAAGTATGGGTTACAGGCAACACTAGGTGGTCATCCATACCCGAAACGCGTGTCCGTTCAACGGCGACTTTTCCGTCATCTGGTCCCTCGATCAGGGCGGAATAAACCGGGTTCAAGCTACGATTGCCTGCAATGATCCCCAACTCAAAATCCACATCCGGCAGACGGTTCGGCAGATCCTCAGGATCCGTGCCCAATTGCATACCTGCGGGACCATTGATCCATTCAAACGGCTCTAATGGCCCCAAAAGATCGACCAGTTCCGATCCACCATTCGGCGGGGCCAACATCACGACACGTCCCAAATAGGTCGGCCGATGTTCAGCCAGCCAATACCGTACCAGAATCCCGCCCATGGAATGAGTGACAAAATGCACGGTTTGTTGCCCGCAACGCGCCACAGCGGGTGCGATCACCGCTTCTGCCAGTACGGCAATAGACGCATCAGTCGATGGGTAAGACCGATTTATCGCGTGGTAGCCGGAGGCTTCCAACGCCTCTTCTAGAACAGTAAGAGACGCGGCACCTCGGCCCAGCCCATGCAATAAGATCACGCAATCCGCGCGAGCAGAACCTGCGCTGAAAAGCAGAGCAAACAGAAGAGTGAAGCGTGTCATTTTTGAAATCTAAGCCCTTTTCCGCGATATCACGAGAGGCAAGGCAACAATAGCACAACGTCGCTTGCAATTACTGGATCATAAAGGCAGCGTCAGCGCATGGCATCCCCTCGTTTGGCCGTTCGTGGCCTCCTCTTAATCGATAACAAATTGCTCTTAGTGAATGCTTGGCCAGGTGGTCGGGGGGATCTTTGGTGCGCGCCCGGCGGCGGGGTCAATCGCGGCGCCAGCCTGCATGATAATCTAATCCGTGAGATGTACGAGGAGACAGGACTAAACGTTTCGGTCGGCGATCCGTGCCTTTTGAATGAGTTTCACGACCCCAAAGGGACGTTTCATCAGGTCGATATCTATTTTCGCTGTACTGTCGTCTCAGGTACGCTTGACCCCGCATGGGCCGATCCAGAGGGGGTTGTTATCAATCGCCGCTTGGTCACAAGGGCTGAGCTATCAACGCTTAAAGCCAAACCCGATAGTTTGGGGGACGCCGCGTGGGGTACCAGCCTGCTTTATGATCCACTAGAGCCGATTTTGCGTTGAGGGCGACCCAACCCAAATGCGATGCCCCCCAAAACCAAAACCCCAGCCCCGATCAAGCGCAAGCTGACACCCTCACCTAAGACTAAAACGCCGCCCAATGTCGCAAGGATGGGAACCGTCAGCTGGACCAATCCGCCGACAGAGGCACCAAGTTTTGGCAAAACCGCATACCACAGTGCATATCCCAACCCCGACGTCACGGCGCCTGAAATGATCGCCAATATCGCCCCACGTAGTGTTGGCATCACGGCATCAGGTGCAAATGGCAACAGCCACGCAACAACAAAGCACACCGGAACCGCCAGCACAAAATTTGCCGCCGTTTCCGTCAGTGGATCTTTGGCCGCCCGTCCCGCCAATGAATATACCCCCCAACCAAACGCCGCTAATCCCATCGCACCCGCTTGGATCAAAGGCACGGTTTGTGCGCCGCCCGGCCACATCAGCCAGCTTAGCCCCGCAAACGCAGCACCCGCCCCCAGCCAGCGGCGCGCAGGGATCAAGTCACCACCAAACACGGCACCCGCAAACATGGTAATCTGGACACCGCCAAACAGGATCAGCGCGCCCAGTCCCGCATCAAGCGACGTATAAGCAATTGAAAATCCTAGAAGATAAAGGCTAAGCGTCAATGCCCCCAATACGCGGCGCCGACTCAACATGCGCACCAGAACTGGCACGCCGCGCCTCTGGCTCAACGCCAAAACGCTCAACGTGACGGCCCCCGCCAGAACCCGGATCAACGCAAAACTTAGCGGATCGGCGTCGCCATCGGCCACCGCCATCCGGTTCAAGATCGAATTGGCCGCAAAGGCCAACATCGTCAAAGCCGTCAAAAGGGCCAGCCGCATTTGTTTCTCTTTCCGTGTTGCCGCAGGCCTGCCTAGGCTAGGAACCGTTCCACCAACTCACCCGATAGATGGCTGGCCTGTCCAGCCACAAACGTTCCTGCAACCCGCTTTGTTACCGCATCAAGTACAACAAGATCGGCCTGAGCCCCAACCGACAGATGCCCCCGATCGTGCCAGCCCATCGCCATCGCCGGATTGGTCGAGATCAGGTTCCACGCATCCGGCAATGGCATCACACCATCTGCGACAAGTGTCAGCGCCGCCTGACGCAGCGAAGGATAGTGGTAATCTGAAACCAGCACATCACAATGCCCTGCCGCCAGGGCGTCACGCGCGCTCTGGTTCTTCTTATGGGACTTACCACGAACCACATTGGGCGCGCCCAAAATCACCAGATCGCCTGCGTCATGGGCCGCTGCTGTCGCTACAGATGTTTCCGGAAATTCGGCAATATCCGCCCCCATTTCGCGAAATCGAGACCGGGTCTCTGCGCTGCGATCATCATGGCTGCCCAGACGTACGCCCGCGGCCCGCAGCCGCTCGGCCATCGCGCGCAAGGGAGCTTGGATCTCGGACCTGCGCGCCGACAAATCTTGCAGCAGCTTCAGATGCGCCTCTGGTGAGCGTCCCGCCCTTAGCGCCTGCCCTGTCAGGCGTTGAGGTCGTTTGCCTGTATTCAAGGCGCCATGGGGCAGGTGATCGTTGAATACGACATAGCCGATTTGGTCGCTCAAAATCAGGGCTTCGGCACGTGCATATTCATCGATAAGATTTATCTCCAGCCGCAACTGCACTTGCATCCGACTGTGCCATTGTCGCTGCGTCCGGCTTAAAGCCTCAACCAGTTTCTGTGCAAAATCGGGGCCACGCATCCCGCCCTCCCAACTGAAAAACTGGGCCAGAACCGCCGTGGTAATCCCGTTACAGGCCAATTCTGCATCGACTGCGGCCAGACCTTCATCCAGCTCACCGATCACACCACGGCGGGGCGCCAGATGGCGCTCAAACCCGTCACCATGCAGATCAATAATCCCCGGTAGGACCCAAAATCCAGCTAAATCAATCTCACGGCCAGCCCCCGGCTGCGCAACACGCCCATCCACCACGGCCAAAGGTGTGGCGCACAGCCCCCCCGTTGGCCATAGAACCTCAGCGCCGGTAATGATCAATCCGTTCAACATCCATGTCAATTGACGCAGGAATGCCCGACACTCAACCCCTTGGCCTTTTTCTTGGTCCAAATACTCTCGCCGAAGGCGCAGCAACACTTGCCCGAAAACGCGAAAAGGGGCCGCAAATGCGACCCCTTCCCAAGTTTGTTAATGTAGGCCTTTTGGCTTACATCATGCCGCCCATGCCGCCCATGTCAGGCATGCCGCCGCCGGCACCGCCTTCTTTGGCAGGCTTGTCAGCGATCATCGCTTCGGTTGTGATCAAAAGACCAGCAACCGAGGCCGCGTCCTGCAGAGCTGTGCGAACAACTTTGGCCGGATCAATAACGCCGAACTTGAACATGTCGCCATATTCTTCGGTCTGTGCGTTAAAGCCGAACGTCACATCATCGCTCTCACGGATCTTGCCAGCAACAACCGAACCATCAACACCGGAGTTCTCGGCGATCTGACGCAGAGGCGCTTCCAGCGCCCGACGTACGATCGCGATACCAGCGTCTTGGTCAGAGTTAGCGCCGCTCAGATTTACCAGCGCCTTGGCACCTTGGATCAGGGCAACACCACCACCAACAACAACACCTTCTTGCACGGCCGCACGGGTCGCGTTCAAGGCATCGTCAACGCGGTCTTTGCGCTCTTTGACTTCGATTTCGGACATGCCACCAACACGGATCACAGCAACACCACCGGCCAGTTTAGCCACGCGCTCTTGCAGTTTCTCACGGTCGTAATCGGAGGTAGTCTCTTCGATTTGCTGACGGATCTGGGACACACGTGCCTCAATCTCGCCTTTCTCGCCTTGGCCATCCACGATGATGGTTTCGTCTTTAGTGATGGAGATACGCTTGGCAGAACCCAGCATGTCCACCGTGACGTTTTCCAGCTTCATGCCCAGATCTTCTGAGATGACCTGACCACCGGTCAGGATTGCAATGTCTTGCAACATAGCTTTACGGCGATCGCCGAAACCAGGTGCTTTAACAGCCGCAATTTTCAGACCGCCACGCAGCTTGTTGACCACAAGGGTCGCCAGCGCTTCGCCTTCAACATCTTCAGCAATGATCAGCAGTGGTTTGCCGGACTGGATAACAGTTTCCAGCAGTGGAACCATTGGCTGCAGAGAAGAAAGTTTCTTCTCGTGCAGCAAGATCATGCAGTCTTCCAGCTCTACAACCATCTTTTCAGGGTTGGTTACAAAGTAAGGGGACAGGTAGCCACGGTCGAACTGCATGCCTTCGACAACTTCGGTTTCTGTTTCCAGACCCTTGTTCTCTTCAACGGTGATAACGCCGTCGTTGCCAACCTTCTGCATCGCATCCGCGATTTGACGGCCAATTTCGGCTTCGCCATTGGCAGAGATCGTGCCAACTTGTGCAACTTCGTCGCTGTCTGTGACTTCACGTGCCGAGGCTTTGATATGCTCAATAACCTTGGAAACCGCTAGGTCGATACCGCGCTTCAGGTCCATCGGGTTCATGCCAGCGGCAACCGATTTCAGACCTTCTATGATGATGGCTTGTGCCAACACTGTTGCGGTCGTGGTGCCGTCGCCAGCTTCGTCATTAGTGCGTGAGGCCACTTCTTTGACCATCTGCGCGCCCATGTTCTCGAACTTGTCTTCCAGTTCGATCTCTTTGGCGACAGTCACACCGTCTTTGGTGATGCGTGGCGCGCCGAAAGATTTTTCGATCACCACGTTGCGGCCTTTGGGGCCAAGCGTAACTTTTACAGCATCCGCAAGAACGTTCACGCCTCTCAGCATGCGATTGCGGGCATCTGTATTAAATCTGACGTCTTTAGCAGCCATGATATGCTCCTATATCTAAAGAATTTCGGGGGTCAGCGTCTTTCAGGCAAGAATGCCCAGAATGTCGCTTTCCTTCATGATCAACAGCTCTTTGCCGTCAACGGTAACCTCTGTGCCGGACCATTTGCCGAACAGGATTTTGTCACCAGCTTTGACGTCCATGGCAATGCGATCGCCATCATCGTCTTTGGCGCCTGCGCCAATGGAAACAACCATGCCTTCGGCAGGTTTTTCTTTTGCACTATCGGGGATGATTAGTCCGCCTGAAGTTTTGTCATCGCCTTCGATGCGCTCTACCAACACACGGTCATGTAGCGGTGTAAATGCCATCTGCGAACTCTCCTTCGGTTCGTGTTTCGCCTATTGTGTTGTCACTCGCCTTAGGTGAGTGCCAACGTTGCGTGAGATAGTCAGGCCGTCGGTCCGAGTCAACCGACAGGCCTGTCAAAACTGAACGTTTTTTCGGCCTATGACCGCGATTCCAGCGAACCTTTGCGTAGAACACTTCAAACGTTCTGGCAGAATCCAAAACAAGGCAAACTCATAGGGTCCATGTTGGAGGGACCCAGAAAAAGAGTTCTCAGTTTAGGCGGCGCGATCTTTCGCGCCAAAACGCCAGAAGCGTTACGTCAATATTACCCACAACATTCGGGGATCAACATGTCACAAGGCGCATGGATGCAGAACGCTAGGCCCACCGTCTTTGCATCCGTCCCCGACGGCACAGACTAGTTCAGCCGGTCCGGCCAGCAATAGATGTTGAATTTTCGGGTGGCTGATCCGTCTACGCTGGCGTTCTTTGCAGCTGTCGCAAAGGCCTTCGAAGGTCACGCATCCGGGTCGGGTTCGTACGGCTGCTAGATGCCCATGACGGGCCGCAACCGTAGTACCACCTGCCCCCCAATCGTTCTTGAACTGGGGGCAACACCGTTGCATGCCTTGCAATTGCGCTAACCCATTGTGCCTTATCCCGTGACACCCGTGATCGCCGCTTCTATAAGGGCGGCGATTTTGCACACTGTGATGGATAACCCTGATGACCACTCTTGTTTTCGGCCACAAATCCCCTGACACCGACAGCACCGGCTCTCCGTTGATCTGGGCTTGGTATCTGTCGCAGATCAAAGGCACCCCCGCTGAGGCGCGTTTACTGGGCGAACCCAACACCGAAGCGGCGTTTATGCTGGCCCATTGGGACCTTGAGAAACCACAGATCATCACCGATGTGGACGCAGGCACACCCGTCGTTATTGTCGACACCAACAACCCAGCGGAATTGCCTGCAGGTATCAACGGCGCCGATATTCAGGGCATCATCGATCACCACAAACTGGTTGGTGGGCTAGAAACTAAAGGCCCGATTGATATCACGATCCGCCCTGTCGCCTGCACCGCAACCATTTTGCATGAATTGATGGGTGATGACGCCGCTGCAATGCCCGACGCCATCAAGGGTGCGATGCTGACCTGCATCCTATCAGACACGTTGGAATTCCGCTCGCCGACCACAACACCTGTGGACCGCGCGCTGGCAATGAAACTGGCCGAAGATCTGGGCATCTCGATCCCTGAATATGCCGCTGAGATGTTTGCCGCCAAATCCGATGTCTCATCGTTTTCGGACGCCGAGTTGTTGCGCATGGACAGCAAGGAATACGTGATTGAGGGCACCAAATTCCGCGTCAGCGTTCTGGAAACCACCTCACCCGAGACAGTTTTGTCGCGCAAGGACAGCCTGATGTCGACCATGCCAACGGTCGCTGCTGAAGACGGCGTTGATCAGGTTCTGTTGTTCGTAGTTGATATTCTGAATGAGCAGTCGACCTTGCTGATCCCCAATGCGCTGACCAAACAAGTAGCCGAAGCTAGCTTTGCCACGCTTTGTGGTGACGCCGACACCATCATT
Organism: Paracoccaceae bacterium; assembly: GCA_047623825.1. GTDB lineage: Bacteria > Pseudomonadota > Alphaproteobacteria > Rhodobacterales > Rhodobacteraceae > JBLHOS01. The sequence goes on from JBLHOS010000004.1 coordinate 20,641, forward strand.
CTGCCAGGCGTTGTCAGCCGCAAAAAACAGATCATCCCGAACCTCGCCCTCTAAGGGGCGCCGGTCCCCACATTTCCGGGGGCCACGGCAACCGTTTTCATGATCGCATAACAGCTGAGGCCGGGCGCAACCCCCAAGGCCTCAGCAGATCTGCGCGTGATCCGCGCCAAGATCAGATCCTGACCGACCCGCAATTGCACCACCATGCCGGGCCCATGTCCGGGCCGCAGCGCTGTCACCTTGGCGGCCAGAATATTCAACGCTGACAGCCCCTGAGGCCGATCCAGCGCCAAGATCACATCGCGCGCCTCAATTCGGATCCGCACTTCCGACCCAACCGGCGCATTGATTTGGGGCAACAATAACGGACCGGCAGAGACCTGAAGCTGCGTCAACCCATCGGGATGATGTGCACGGACCCGACCCCATAACACGGCACCTGCATCACGCACGCCCAGCATCGGGGCGGCATCCGGGTCTGACAAGACCTCTGCGGTGGGGCCCGCTCGCACCACGCGCCCCTCTGACAGGGCGACAACTGTGGTCGCCAGTCGGGCAACTTCGGCCACTGAATGGCTGACATACAGGATTGGGGTGCGTGTCTCATCGCGCAGCCGCTCAAGATAGGGCATGATCTCGGCTTTGCGCGCCTCATCCAAAGCGGCCAGCGGCTCATCCATCAACAACAGCTTTGGGTCTGACAGCAGCGCACGCCCAATCGCAACCCGCTGTTTTTCTCCACCAGATAGGGTGCCGGGACGACGTTCCAACAACGTCCCAAGGCCCAGCAGATCAACAACATGATCATAGCGCGCGCCATCATTGCCGGGTGCAAACCAGCGGCCATACAACAGGTTTTGACGCACACTTAGATGCGGAAACAACCGGCCTTCTTGAAACACGTAGCCAATCCGGCGTTTATGCGGCGCCAACCACAGGCGTTTGTCAGTATCAAACAACGTCCAGTCGTCAACCGCAACGCGACCCACATTGGGCCGTACCAATCCCGCCACCGCATTGACCAGTGTCGTTTTGCCAGCACCTGAGCGTCCAAACAACGCGGTCACACCGGGCGGCGCCTCAAACGAAGCCTCCAGCGTGAACCCCTCAAAGGCATGCGACAAGGTGACAGACAGGCTCATGTGCCCCGGATCCTGCGCGCGACACGGGTCGATACCCATTCTGAGATCAACAGTGCTGTCATTGCCACGATCACCGCGATAATCACCAACCGCCAAGCGGAGCTTTCGCCGCCCGGCACCTGCAAGAACGCGTAGATTGCTGTCGGCAGGGTCTGGGTCTGGCCCGGAATGTTCGATACAAAGGTGATTGTAGCGCCAAACTCACCCATCGCTTTGGCAAATGCCAGCACACTACCTGCAAGAATGCCCGGCAAGATCAGGGGCAATGTCACGGTCAAAAATACCCAAGGTTTTGAGGCGCCAAGCGTACTGGCAGCTTGCTCCAATTTCGGATCCACAGCCTCAATAGCCAACCGGATCGCGCGCACCATTAGCGGGAATGCCATCACCGCGGCGGCCAATGCGGCACCGGTCCAGCGAAAAGCAAAGACCAAACCAAAGGTTTCTTCCAGAAAGCCGCCAATCGGCCCGCGCCGCCCAAATGTCAGTAACAACAGATATCCCGTGACAACTGGCGGCAAAATCAGGGGCAGATGTACGATACCATTCAACAGTTGTTTACCAACAAATTCACCGCGCGCCAAAGCATAGGCCACACCCACGCCCAAAGGCAGGCTTAGCACCGTCGCCCAAAGCGAGACACGCAACGACAGGGCCACAGCCTGCCATTCTTCGGGGGTCAACCAATCCAGCACGTCAGTTCAATACCTCAAATCCATGCGCTGCAAACACCTGCTGTGCCAATGGCCCGGACAAATATTGCAAAAATGCCGCCGCCTGCGGATTTGTCCCCTCCGAGACCAGGGCTGCGGGATAGACAATTGGGGAGTGGCTGTCGGGTGGGAATGCCCCAAGAACACCCACATCAGGCTCAGCAAGCGCGTCAGTCGCATAGACAACGCCCAACGGGGCCTCACCGCGCGCGACAAGGACAAGGGCTGCACGCACATTGTTGAGTTGGGCCACTTGGGTGCGGACCTGCGCCCAAAGCCCCAATTGCGTCAACGCTTGGTGCCCATAAATGCCCGCAGGCACGGCCTCAACCAGCGCCATCGCCATATAGTCTGTGCCTAATAAACCGATCAAATCCAGATCGGGCGTAATTTCAACCGGCGCCGCCCCGGCAGGTCCGATCAAGACCAACTGATTGCCCAACAAATCAATTCGTGACGCCGTATCGATTAGATCCAGTGCAGCCAGATGATCCATCCACGCGACATTGGCTGATATGAACAGATCCGCAGGCGCTCCAGCCTCAATCTGACGCGCAAGGGCAGAACTACCAGCATAAGAGATGACGATATCACCCACGCCAGCGTCGCGCCAATTTGCGGCAACCTGATCCAGCGCCGTCTTTAGGCTGGCTGCAGCAAAGACCGTCACGGTATCGGCCCGTAATGCGCCTGCCACCACAAACAGCGTTAGCGCAGCCCACAGGGTCTGCCGAACAGCACGGTAAATTTCACGAATGATCAGGCGCGGGGACATCAACTGATAACGCCACCCTCAACCGCCATGGGCAAGAGATATTTCTGTTTCCACATCAGCCCCCCCTTTTGCCCGAGATATCATCAGCGTATGCATCGAACGTGTATGGGATGTGTACGGCTTGTGCATCGCAGTTTCAGCAGGAGTTTTCATGACCCAAATCATCGCCTCACTCTCCGAAATTTCGGATAAATACGACGTTTTGTTTTGTGATCTGTGGGGCTGTGTGCATGACGGCCTACGCCCGTACCCTGACGCGGTTGAGGCACTGCGTGCATTCAAGGCCAAAGGCGGAACAGTCCTGCTTTTGACCAATTCGCCGCGCCCACGCGACAGTGTTGCACGGCAATTGGCCCGCATGGGCGTGCCACGTGATTGTTGGGATGTGATCGCGTCCTCTGGCGATTCTGCGCGTGCCGCGATGTTGCGCGGCATGGTTGGCAAAAAGGTCTATTTCATTGGCGAGGACCGCGATCAAACCTTCTTTGATCCAATGCAACTGGTTGAGGACGCTGTCGAAATTCAACAAGTCCCACTTGACCAAGCCGAAGGCATCGTATGCACCGGCCCGTTTGATCCAACCGCTGATCCCGACGTGATGCGCCCTGAATTCCTTTATGCCAAGACTAAGGGGCTAAAGCTGTTATGTGCCAATCCTGACATCGTCGTTGACCGCGGTGAGGATCGCGAATGGTGTGCTGGCGCGCTAGCCAAGCTTTATACCGAAATGGGCGGCGAAAGCCTGTATTTTGGCAAGCCCCATCCACCGATCTACGACCTTGCCCGTGCGCGATTGACCCAGATGGACGTGTCGGTCCCAGATAGCCGGATCCTTGCAGTCGGTGACGGTGTCTTTACCGACGTTCAGGGTGCGTTGGGCGAAAACCTGGACTGTCTATTCATCACCGGCGGCCTTGCGCGCGACGAAACCGACACGCATACGCAGCCAAACCCAGAGAAATTAACAACTTATCTAAAGAATGCGCAGATGGAATCGTCCTATTCCATTGGGTATCTGCGCTAACGGCTGTGTAACTTAATTTCGCAAATACATCATGTTTTCGTTCTTTTATTACCTGCGGCATTGCGGCATTGCGTAAGATTACCTATCTTTGGGACATTGGAACTCAAGGATTCTGGTCATGCTCAACAATCTGCCTCGCGGCTCAATCTGCATCGAAGATATCGAAATCGGCATGCGGCGCCATTTGAGCAAGGTGGTGACGGACCGCGATATTGAGATGTTTGCCGAGGTGTCGACTGATCACAATCCCGTCCATCTGGATGAGGAGTATGCACGCGATACAATCTTTTCCGGCCGAATCGCGCATGGCATGCTGACGGCTGGTCTGATTTCTGCGGTGATCGGAGAACAATTGCCCGGCCATGGCTCTGTATACCTTGGACAAACTTTGAAATTTTTGGCACCTGTGCGTCCTGGTGACATGGTGCACGCCGAGGTCAAAGTAATCGCGATTGAGCATGGCCGACGCCGCGTCACGATGGCGTGCCACTGCAAGGTTGGGGAGACAGTCGTGCTGAAGGGCGAAGCGATCGTACTTGCCCCGTCGCGCAAATTCGACTGAGGCACGGCTGCGTGCTTGCACGTCCGCATCAGCCTCGCTAGATCCGGCACATGCAAATAGTACGCGACTACCAATATGTTCGAACAAAAGACCGTGGCGCCTCTGCCGCGATTGGGAACTTTGATGGTGTCCACCTAGGCCACAAGCATGTGATCGACCTTGCACGTCGCGATCAGGCACCGCTTGGCGTCGTCACGTTTGAGCCGCATCCACGTCAATATTTCTCCAATGATCCCAATCCATTTCGCCTGATGAACGCCAGCGCACGCGCCAGCCGTCTGGAGAAGATAGGAGTTGAGATCCTATGTGAGCTGCCGTTCAACACAGCACTTGCCAGCCTTGAGGCCGAGGCCTTTGCCCGTGAGGTTCTGGCCGAGGGATTGGGGCTAAGCCACGTCGTTGTAGGTGCTGATTTTTGCTTTGGTCGGGGACGTCTGGGGACCGCTGATAGCCTTGTAGAATTTGGGCAACGCTTTGGATTTGACGTCACCATCGCTGATCTTCTCAAAGGCAACAGCGGCGCCGTGTCCTCAACCAATATCCGCTGTGCGCTAAGTGACGGCCACCCAAGAGAGGCGGCCGCGATGCTGGGGCATTGGCACCGGATTGAGGGCCCAGTTCTGCACGGCGAAAAGCGCGGCCGAGTTTTGGGGTATCCCACCGCAAATATGGCACTTGATGGCTGGCACCTGCCGAAACTGGGGGTTTATGCCGTATTGGTAGATGTGCTGGATGGACCGCATCAGGGGTCTTATCAAGCTGTCGCAAGTTTGGGCATACGACCAATGTTCGGCCAAAACACTCCCAATCTGGAGAGTTTCATTTTTGACTTTACCGGCGATCTTTACGGCACGTCATTGTCGGTCGCCTTGGTAGAGTTTTTACGGCCTGAACTAACTTTTGATGGTCTGGATCCACTGATCATCCAGATGGACGCAGACAGCGCCAAAGCCCGCACAGTTTTGGCGGCGTTATGAGCCGCCGCCCAGCCTCCAAACCGGCGCTACGCCCAGAATTTTGGTCACGCATCCCCAGCGTAAAGATGACTGCGGATGAGTGGGAAGCGCTATGCGATGGATGTGGCAAATGTTGCCTCAACAAGCTGGAAGATGAAGATACCCATGAGGTCGCCCTGACCCGCGTCGCCTGTCGGTTGCTAGACGACGAAAGCTGCCGCTGCGGCCAATACGACATCCGCAAAACATTGGTTCCTGAATGTATTCAGCTGACACCAGAAACCATGAAAGACGTTGCGTATTTCATGCCCACAACCTGCGCCTACCGGCTGGTTCATGAGAATAAGCCATTATTTTGGTGGCATTATCTAATATCGGGCGACGCGAATACTGTCCATGAGGCCGGCGTGTCTGTCAAAGGCATCACTGTGCCCGAATTTGAGATCCCCGAAGAAGATTGGGAAGACTACATTATTGATGAGCCGGGAACCTGAGGCGGCCTGCCCTCCTGATCAGGTAATTGCAAGCGATCCGAAATTTGGGCTGCCAATCAACGTAAGTAAGGGCGCCAGTGGCGCCCTTTTTTTCTAGACAATCATAACAGATGTCAGAGCTTTCCAGACAAAAACAGGTCCAGGTCTTCGATGCGATCCTGCCCCCAGAAATGCTCAGTCTTGTCGACGACATAGAATGGCGCACCAAAAACATTGTCTTCAATCGCGTGCTCTAAGTTAGCGGCGTATTCTTCGGCGCTGCCCAAAAGATCACTATCTGCCAAGGACGGATCGAACCCGGCAGCTGTCAACGCATCGCGGACCACATCATCTTGAGAGATGTCTTTTTGCTCGGCCCAGCATGCCTTGGAAAGTCCATGTGCTAACGCGCCAATATCACCGCCACCAGCCTTGGCCGCAGCAATCAGCGCATAAGAAGACGGCGCGGGATTCGTTGGCCAATGCGCAGGCTTAGTGTGCAACGGCAATCCGGCCTTCTTGGCCTGCCGGCGCAACTCTTCCAGCCGATACGCCTGTCGCGACGGATGCCGGTCTTTGGGGGGCGTGCCGCCAGTTCGCGCAAACAAGCCCATAATGTCGAGCGGCTTGTAAGCCACTGAACAACCGTATTTTTCCGCGACCGCTTCCAAACGCAAACCTGCGAGGTAGGAGTTCGGGGAAATCGTTGAGAAGTAGTAATCGATATGTGGCATAAAGGCCTCCCGTTTTCACTTTGCGCGGACCGTAGCCTGATGTTAGTGGGTGTCAACGCCCCAAAAGGGCAAGTCTGCGTGAGGGACCCACTGATGCCTGCCACTGACCCAAAACTTATTTCTGGAAACGCAAACCGCGAGCTGGCTGCAAAAATTGCCCGGCGGATGACGATGCATCGTGGGATGTCCATTGGTCTGTGTGATGCCCGCGTTGAGCGGTTCAACGATCAAGAGATTTTCGTTGAGGTTTATGAGAATGTCCGCGGTGAGGATATGTTCATCATCCAGCCGACCTCAAAGCCCGCGAATGACAACCTGATGGAGCTTTTGATTATTACGGATGCACTGCGGCGCTCATCAGCGGCGCGGATCACGGCTGTGATCCCGTATTTCGGCTATGCTCGTCAGGACCGCCGGACTAAGGCGCGCACCCCGATCAGCGCTAAGTTGATTTCAAATTTGATTACTGAGTCCGGGATCGAGCGGGTCTTGACCCTTGATTTACATGCAGCCCAAATCCAGGGTTTCTTTGATATTCCAGTCGACAACCTCTACGCTTCACCGATTTTCGCGCTGGACATCCTGCACCAGTTTGACGGCGATATGTCAGATGTCATGGTCGTGTCACCCGATGTAGGCGGCGTGGCGCGCGCGCGTGAATTGGCGCAGCGGATTTCCGTACCTCTATCCATCGTAGACAAGCGGCGTGAAAAAGCGGGTGAAGTTGCAGAGATGACTGTTATCGGCGATGTCACCGGCAAAAAATGTATTATCGTTGACGACATTTGCGATACCGCAGGAACACTGTGTAAGGCGGCCGACGTGCTGATGGCCGCTGGCGCCACCGAAGTTCACGCCTACACTACTCACGGCGTCATGAGCGGACCTGCGGTTGAACGGATCACCAATTCGGTTCTGAAATCTGTCGTAATAACCGACACAATCCAAGCAACAGATGCAGTCAAAGCCTGCAAGAATATCAGGATCGTGCCCACAGCACCTATGCTGGCTCAGGCAATCTTGAACATCTGGAATGGCACGAGCGTCTCTTCGCTGTTTGACACGGCGACCTTGGTTCCACTCTACGAAGGGCTTTATCCCAACGGCATGTATGGCCGATAAGCACGATCTTTATTAGACTTCCCACTCATCTTCATTTTCTATTTCACCGATAGCAAGCCAGTCGGCCCGAACCCGCGCAATTCGGCTGTCACCCCAGGTGCTAAACACCAGATTAAAGCCATCGACTGTAATGTCTTCAGGTTTGATATCAGCGCGTTGATTAGTTTTGCCGTCAGTATCCCACATCGACAATGACACATGGACCGTCGGCACTATTTTGTAAGGTTGGGAAAATAATGTATCAAAACGGGCCTCACGCGGGCCCTGTCCGGCCCACATAACACCACCATCCTCAAAATCTGAGAACAAAACGCGAGTCCCTTGATCGACGCCTATCAAATGACTTCTCAGCCGTTTCATCGATAACTGCCCCTAAACGACATTCTAATTTGCTTTCGATCTTATGCAGCGTTGTGCCCGGCTCATGGCAGATATTGTACAAAAGTCTCCAGTCACTAATCAGTAGATGTAAAAAAAGCCCCAATCGCAAGATGCGACTGGGGCCCTTGGTCTTCTAAAAGCTTAAATTCAGCTTAGGCCGATTGTGTCACGCAGAGCATGCATGTCAGCGACCAATTTTGCAGCTGTATCAGCAACGTCCTCGTTTGCATCAGACAGCTTGGCCTCAGCCTCTTGGATCAAACCCGCCATGATCTCAGAAGTCATCTCACTGACAGGCATCGCCTGCTCTGCAAGAATCGAGGTGGCAGGACCGGAAACATCAGCGAAACCGCCCGTAACCGCATATTCCAATGTGCCGTCGGGTCCTTCGACTCGCAAAACACCAGGGCGCAGGGTCGTGATCATAGGTGAGTGATCTGGCATTGCTGTCAGGTCACCTTCGCTGCCGGGGATCTGAACGGACGTCGCCTGAACCGACGCAAGGCGTCGTTCGGGTGAGACCAGATCGAATTGCATCATGTTGGCCATACGGCCCTCCTATCAGGCAGCTTCTGCGGCCATACGTTCGGCTTTTGCAATCACGTCTTCAATGCCGCCAACCATGTAGAAGGCACCCTCGGGAAGATGATCATATTCGCCTGCAACAACCGCTTTGAAAGACGAGATTGTGTCTTCAAGTGGGACCTGAACACCGTCGAAGCCAGTAAACACTTTCGCCACGTCGAACGGCTGGGACAAGAAGCGCTGGATTTTCCGAGCGCGAGCCACAGTCAATTTGTCTTCTTCGCTCAGCTCATCCATTCCGAGGATCGCGATGATGTCTTGCAGCGATTTATAGCGCTGAAGGATCCCTTGGATCTCACGGGCAACGTTGTAATGCTCATCGCCAATGACCGATGGGTCCATCAGGCGTGACGTAGAGTCGAGCGGGTCAACGGCTGGATAGATGCCCAGCTCCGAGATGGCGCGCGACAGAACTGTCGTCGCATCAAGGTGCGCAAACGAGGTTGCAGGTGCAGGGTCGGTCAAGTCATCCGCAGGAACGTAGACGGCCTGAACGGACGTGATTGAGCCAGCTTTGGTCGACGTAATCCGCTCTTGCATCTGGCCCATGTCGGTTGCCAGTGTTGGCTGGTAGCCCACAGCAGACGGGATCCGGCCAAGCAACGCTGAAACCTCAGAACCAGCTTGGGTAAAGCGGAAGATGTTGTCGACGAAGAACAAAACGTCCGAACCTGTGTCATCACGGAACTGCTCAGCCAAAGTCAGACCCGACAGCGCAACGCGCATCCGTGCGCCCGGAGGCTCGTTCATCTGGCCATAAACCAGCGCAATTTTGGATTTCTCCAGATCGTCAGGAACGATAACACCAGACTCGATCATCTCGTGATACAGGTCATTACCCTCACGGGTTCGCTCCCCAACGCCGGCAAACACAGACACACCTGAGTGTACCTTGGCGATATTGTTGATCAGTTCCATGATCAAAACCGTCTTGCCAACACCCGCACCCCCGAAGAGGCCGATTTTGCCGCCTTTGGTATAAGGCGCCAGAAGGTCGATTACCTTGATCCCCGTGATCAGGATCTCGGATGTCGTCGCCTGATCCTCAAACGCAGGAGCGTCTTGGTGGATAGAGCGACGCATGTCTGTCACAACCGGGCCTTTTTCGTCGACCGGATCACCAGTTACATTCAGGATACGGCCCAAGGTTGCCGGACCGACCGGCACCATAATCGGCGCGCCTGTATCGGTAACCACTGCACCACGAACCATACCCTCAGTGGCATCCATAGCGATGCACCGAACGGTGTTTTCGCCAAGATGCTGGGAAACTTCCATGATCAAAGGTTTGTCGTTATTGACGGTTGTCAACGCGTTCAGAATCTCAGGCAGATTGTCCTCAAACTGAACATCGACGACTGCGCCGATGATTTGAGTAACTTTGCCGACTGCATGTGCCATGTCGTTTCTCCGGTTCTTTAGAGCGCTTCAGCGCCCGAAATAATTTCGATCAGCTCGTTGGTGATGACGGCCTGACGGGACCGGTTGTAACGGATCGTCAATTTATCAATCATCTCGCCCGCGTTCCGGGTAGCGCTGTCCATCGCGGACATCCGCGCACCCTGTTCAGAGGCACCATTTTCAAGCAATGCGGTAAAGATCTGTGTTGCCACACCACGTGGCAGCAGATCTTCCAACACGGCCTCTTCTGAGGGCTCGTAATCGTAGAATGTGCTCTGTGCACTCTCCTCAGACGCTTCAAACACAGCAGGAATAATCTGTTGCGCTGTCGGGACCTGACTGATCACCGACTGAAAACGGTTGAAGAAAATCGTCGCCACATCGAATTCTCCAGCGTCAAAGCGCGACAGAACATCTTTGGCAATCCCGGCCGCGTTGCTATAGCCCAACCGTTTCACGTCAGACATATCGACATGAGCTATCATCTTGCTGGCATGGTCGCGCCGCAGCTGTTCCCGGCCTTTTTTGCCGACGGTGAAGATTTTCACCGTTTTACCGGCAGCTTCGGCCTCTTGGATCTTGAGCCGCGCCAAACGAGAGATCGTCGAGTTAAAGCCCCCGCAAAGACCGCGTTCAGAGGTCATGACGACCATCAGGTGAACCTGATTTTCGCCTGTTCCCGCCAAAAGACGGGGGCCTCCAGTGCTTTGCCCAACGGACGCCGCAAGGCCTGCAATCACAGCTTCCATACGCTCAGCATAGGGGCGACCCGCCACCGCTGCCTCTTGCGCACGGCGCAATTTAGCAGCGGCGACCATTTGCATCGCCTTGGTGATCTTGCGGGTCGATTTGACCGACTCGATCCTGGTTTTTAGGTCCTTAAGACTTGGCATTGCCCGGCCCCCTTACGCGAAATCAGCGGCGTATTCGTCGAGCACCTTCTTCAGGCGATCCGAAGCATCCCCTTTGATTTTCGGATCTTCGTTGGTCAGCCAGTCCAACGTATCTTGGTGTTTTCCACGCAAATGCGCCAACAAGCCTTGCTCAAAACGACCAACAGCACGAACTTCAATTTTGTCGAGGTAACCCTGAGTGCCTGCAAAGATCACGCAAACAATCTCTGCATTCGTCAAAGGTGCGTATTGGGCTTGCTTCATCAACTCTGTCAGGCGCGCCCCACGGTTCAGCAAACGCTGAGTGGCGGCGTCAAGATCGGAGCCAAACTGGGCGAACGCTGCCATCTCACGATACTGCGCCAGTTCCAGTTTCACCGGACCCGCGACTGATTTCATCGAGTTGGTCTGCGCAGACGAACCCACACGAGACACCGACAAGCCTGTGTTCACGGCAGGACGGATACCCTGATAGAACAGCTCAGTTTCCAAAAAGATCTGACCGTCTGTGATCGAAATCACGTTGGTCGGGATAAACGCGGATACGTCACCACCCTGGGTCTCGATGATCGGCAACGCCGTCAATGAGCCAGAGCCATTCTCTTCGTTCAACTTCGCAGACCGCTCTAGCAGGCGCGAGTGAAGGTAGAAAACGTCGCCGGGATAGGCTTCGCGGCCCGGTGGACGACGCAAAAGCAACGACATCTGGCGATATGACACGGCCTGCTTTGACAAATCATCATAAACGATTAGCGCATGGCGGCCATTATCGCGGAAATGCTCTGCCATTGCGGTCGCGGCGTATGGTGCAAGAAACTGCATCGGGGCCGGGTCAGAAGCGGTTGCTGCAACAACGATCGTATATTTGATCGCGCCACTTTCCTCGAGCTTCTTGACCAACTGCGCCACTGTTGAGCGCTTTTGGCCAATGGCAACATAGATGCAATAAAGCTTCTTGCTTTCATCATCGCCGGCGGCGTCGTTGTAGGATTTCTGGTTCAGGATCGCGTCCAGCGCCACAGCAGTTTTACCGGTCTGACGGTCACCAATGATCAGTTCACGCTGGCCACGGCCAATCGGGATCATCGCGTCCACAGATTTCAGACCCGTTGCCATCGGCTCATGCACCGATTTGCGCGGAATGATGCCTGGGGCCTTGCTGTCCGCAACACGGCGCTGCGCCGTCTTGATCGGACCTTTACCGTCCAGCGGATTGCCCAGACCGTCTACGACGCGCCCTAGCAACTCATCACCGGCGGGAACGTCCACGATGGAGTTCGTCCGCTTTACGATGTGGCCTTCTTTGATGTCACGGTCAGAACCGAAAATAACGACACCCACATTGTCGGTCTCAAGGTTCAGCGCCATGCCTTGAATGCCACCAGGGAATTCAACCATTTCGCCGGCTTGGACATTGTCCAAACCGTAAACGCGGGCGATACCGTCACCGACGCTCAGCACACGACCAATTTCCGCCACTTCGGCGTCCTGGCCGAAGCCCTTAATCTGGCCCTTTAGAATCGCAGAAATTTCGGCTGCTTGGATGCTCATTTATCGGACCTCTTTCATCGTGTTCTGGAGGGAGTTGAGCTTGGATCGGATCGACGTATCGATCATCTTCGAGCCCACTTTAACAACAAGACCGCCAATGAGGTTCTCATCAACGGTCGCATTCAATTTGACATCTTTGCCAATATTCGCTGTGAGCGCCTTGGCAAGTTTGTCGGCTTGGGTCTTGGTGAGCGTCTTGGCAGATGTCACATCCGCCGTCACTTCACCTTTTTGATCTGAAATCAGCGCGCGAAGCGCGCGGATCAGAGCCGGTACAACAAACAGGCGTCGGTTGGACGCCATCAGTCGTAAAGTGTTGCCGGTCGTTGCGGACAGGTTCATCGCATCTGCGACACCGCCGATGGCGGCCTGCATCTCATCTCGCGAAAAAATCGGAGAGTTGATCAGGTCTCGCAAATCGGCACTTTCCGCCAATGCCGCGTCGAGCGCGTCAATATCGGTTTCCAGTATGCCAAGCGCTTTGCCTTCGGTGGCCAGTTCAAACACCGCTGTCGCATAACGCTTCGCGATGCCGTTTGAAATCGAAGCTGGTTCGGACACATCCACCCTTTCGATGCAGCTGTCGAGGTCACGTGAGGTGCGCGCCTAAACTATTCTCTAATCGTGAGCTAAGATCCCACGTTTTCCCCAAAATCGAGGAGGATGTAGCAGAGGGGAATTTAGGCCGCAACTACTCACACGTTTCGCAGCAAAATACCAAAATCATGGAAAATCAAAGACTTAGCGCCAAGTTGGGCGACTGCGACGCTTTGAAGCTAGAAATTAGCCATCGAAACTTGGCCTATAGCTCATGATTCTGGCACAAAAGTCGAAGAATTTTATGCCATTGGTCGACTGCGAATAGTCCGACCGACAGGTGTCGGAACCCCATCCAGCACCCGTAGAGGGCGTCGCACACGCTCTGCGAGGCCCGGCCGCGTCGGCGCATAGACCCGTTTAGAGGCCTCAACGATGATCACTCCACCGGCGTAATAGGACGACAAGCGGCGGCCCATATTTTCTAATAGCTCGGCACTGCGCAGCCAGAATCGGCTGTGACTGGGCGGGGCAAACAGGGCTGCGACATGGCGCTCGGGAACAAAATTGTGGCGATGCAACTGCGCCTCTAACTGGCCAAGGCTATAGGGACGGCCAAATCCAAACGGTGTTGCGTCCCGGCGCGACCACAACCCGCCGCGATTGGGCACAATAAATAAGGCACGCCCGCCCGGTCCTAAACAGCGCGAACATTCTTCCAGAACGGCCGATGGATTTTCCGACGTTTCCAACCCATGCAAACATATCAGACGATCTAACACGCCCGTCTGGATCGGCCACCGCGTCTCTTCGCACAAGACAGACACGTTTTTTAGGCCCGCAGGCCACGGCATCACGCCCTGTTCGCCAGGCATCAACGCGATCACCCGGCGCGCACTAGTCAGATAGGGCCGCAGCAACGGCACAGCAAAGCCGAAACCTGCAACGGTTTGGCCCCTAAGATCTGGCCAGACTTTTTGCACCTGTTCGCGGATCGCTTTCTGCGCGATCCGCCCCAAACGGGTGCGATAGTAAAACTTACGCAAATTAAGAACATCGAGATGCATGGTAATCCTTTGTACTTTGCGCCTATCGTAGCGTCGTGATCCTACTCCGAGAAAAGGAAAACACCATGCCTCTTGAGATAGTCACAATTCCCTGCCTGAATGACAACTACGCCTATCTTGTACATGATGCAGCAACTGGTGCGACGGCTGTGGTTGATGTGCCCGATGCCAATCCGATCCAACAGGCGTTGGCCGCCCGCAACTGGCAGCTTAGTGACATCTTCATAACCCATCACCATGATGATCATATTCAGGGCGTGGACAAATTGCGTACGGCGACCGGTGCGAAGGTTTGGGGCGCTCGCAATGACGCGGCCCGCCTTCCTGCCCTCGATCATTCGTTGATCGAAGGCGACGCCCTACCATTCGGCGGTGAGACCGGTCAAATCTTTGACGTCTCGGGACACACCGTTGGCCATCTCGCGTATTATTTCCCGCAAAGTGCGGCTTTGTTCACGGCCGACAGCCTTATGGCTTTTGGCTGTGGCCGATTATTTGAGGGGACCGCGGCCCAGATGCATCACTCGTTGTCAAAACTTACCGTGCTGCCACCAGAAACACTGATTTTTTCCGGGCACGAATACACCGCCAACAACGCCAAATTCGCATTGACTATTGAACCGACGAACGAGGCGCTTACTTCACGATCAAGGGACATCATTGCGGCACGTATCGAAGGCCGCTTTACTGTCCCAAGCTCTTTGGCTGAAGAACTTGCAACGAATCCCTTCCTGCGATCACACATTCCGGAGATTAAACACTCGTTGAATATGATCGACAGGCCAGATTTCGAGGTTTTTGCTGAAGTCCGACGACGCAAAGACAAGTTTTGAGGCCTGAGGCGCCCAGATTGTTGGCGCTAAAGAGCGAATTTCGGAGCGAACAAGGCAATCAGGGGCAGATCACGTGATAATTGAATAAAAATGCCTTGAACTGTTGGAAAGAAAACCGAAGTTTAATACTCAGAGGTCAACGTAGGTCCGGGCGTAGTTCCAGATCGACCCAACGAAAGGAGCACACAGGTGCCGTCGTTTTCGAATACATTAGAGCAGGCCATCCATGCCGCATTGGCTCAGGCAAATGCGCGTCGTCATGAGCTTGCAACATTGGAACATCTGCTGTTTGCGCTGCTGGATGAGCCAGATGCAATAAAAGTTATGAAGGCGTGCAGCGTCGATCTCGATACGCTGCGCAGCACACTTGTCGCATTCATTGATCAGGATCTGTCGACCCTGGAGACGGACGTAGATGGCTCAGAGGCGGTTCCGACCGCAGCCTTCCAGCGCGTGATCCAGCGCGCAGCGATCCACGTCCAAAGTTCTGGACGAACCGAAGTGACTGGTGCCAACGTACTGGTCGCGATCTTTGCAGAGCGTGAAAGCAATGCAGCCTACTTCCTGCAAGAGCAGGACATGACTCGCTATGATGCGGTCAACTTCATTGCCCATGGTGTCGCCAAAGATCCAAATTATGGTGAGGCGCGCCCTGTCACGGGTGCAGCCGATCTAGAAGAAGAAGCGTCTCAATCAGGCGCGACTTTTAGCGAGGGCGAACAAAAAGAATCCGCGCTGGCAAAATATTGCGTCGATTTGAACGCCAAAGCCGTAAAAGGTGAGGTCGATCCCCTGATCGGTCGCGAAAGCGAAGTTGAGCGTTGCATTCAGGTTCTGTGCCGTCGGCGCAAGAACAATCCACTGTTGGTGGGCGACCCCGGCGTTGGTAAAACTGCGATCGCCGAAGGTCTCGCACGCAAGATCGTCGACGGCCAAACACCAGCGGTTTTAGCAGGTGCCACGATCTATTCCCTAGATCTGGGCGCGCTTTTGGCCGGTACGCGATATCGTGGTGACTTTGAGGAACGTCTAAAGGCGGTTGTCAATGAAATGGAAGAGCATGCCGATGCAATCTTGTTCATTGATGAGATCCACACAGTCATTGGTGCAGGCGCCACATCGGGCGGTGCTATGGACGCTTCTAATCTGCTGAAGCCTGCACTTCAGGGCGGCAAGTTACGTTGCATGGGCTCAACAACTTACAAAGAGTTCCGCCAACATTTTGAAAAAGACCGAGCCCTAAGCCGGCGGTTCCAGAAAATCGACGTCGCAGAGCCGTCGGTGGATGACACCGTGAAGATCCTCAAAGGCCTGAAGCCCTATTTTGAGGAACATCACGATATTAAATACACCTCTGAGGCGATTAAAACCGCAGTTGAGTTGTCCGCGCGATATATCAATGACCGCAAACTGCCCGACAAAGCGATCGATGTAATCGATGAGGCTGGAGCGGCCCAGCATTTACTGTCCGAAGGCAAACGTCGCAAAACCATCGGCGCCCGAGAGATTGAGGCCGTCGTCGCCAAGATTGCGCGTATACCACCCAAAAACATCTCCAAGAACGATGCAGAAGTTCTGCGCGATCTTGAAGTGTCGCTTAAGCGAGTAGTCTTTGGGCAAGATGCCGCTATCGACGCGCTGTCGAGTGCGATCAAACTGTCCCGTGCGGGTTTGCGCGAACCAGAAAAGCCTATTGGTAATTACCTGTTCACCGGCCCAACTGGCGTCGGAAAAACAGAAGTGGCCAAGCAGCTGGCCGATACTTTGGGTGTTGAGCTGATCCGCTTTGACATGTCGGAATACATGGAGAAACATGCGATTTCTCGCTTGATCGGGGCCCCTCCGGGGTATGTCGGCTTTGATCAGGGAGGTTTGCTAACTGATGGCATCGACCAGCATCCACATTGTGTGTTGCTGCTTGATGAAATCGAAAAAGCGCATCCCGACGTGTTCAACATTCTGCTGCAGGTCATGGATCACGGTACGCTTACGGATCACAACGGACGCTCGGTTGATTTCCGCAATGTTGTTTTGATCATGACCTCAAACGCAGGCGCAAGTGAGCAGGCAAAGGCTGCGATCGGCTTTGGTCGGGATCGGCGTGAAGGCGAAGACACAGCTGCGGTTGAACGGACATTTACACCGGAATTCCGCAACCGTTTGGACTCAGTCATCAGCTTCGCGCCATTGCCCAAAACGGTCATCATGCAAGTTGTTGAAAAATTCGTTCTGCAGCTTGAGGCCCAGTTAATGGACCGAAATGTCAGCATCGAGTTGTCAAAAGCTGCCGCGGAATGGCTGGCAGACAAAGGTTATGATGAGACGATGGGGGCGCGTCCGTTGGGCCGCGTGATCCAAGAATACATCAAAAAACCGCTGGCCGAAGAGTTACTCTTTGGCAAGCTGGCCAAAGGTGGCTTGGTGAAGGTTGCCGTCAAAGACGGTCAGATTGACATTGAGGTCGAGGAGCCAGCCAAACCCCGGATCTCAGCCAAGAAACCGCCATTGCTCACGGCGGAGTGACGAATACTTTCAGACAGATTGCGGCGGCCCCTTGGTGGGCCGCCGTTTTCGTATCCGGTGCCTCCGCCCAAGACCTCAGCCTCGCGTTTCCGGTTGCATGCGAATTGGGTGTCAACTGCCACATCCAACAATATTTCGACCATGATCCTGGCCCCGGCTCACGCGATTTTACCTGCGGTGCGCTTAGTTATGATGGCCATTCAGGCATTGATATTCGGGTTGCCGACCTGACAATTTTGCAGACCGACATTGAAGTTTTTGCAGCAGCACCCGGACAAATAGTAAGCATCCGAAATACGTCCGAGGATAGTGGGCGCGCAGGGATGACCCCTGATCAAGAATGCGGCAACGGCGTTGTCGTCAATCACGCTGGCGACTGGCAGACCCAATATTGCCATATGCGTCAAGGCAGCGTGCAGGTCACCGCTGGCCAGCATGTGGAAACCGGCACTCCATTGGGCCTGATGGGCCTTTCGGGCAATACCGAGTTTCCGCATCTTCATCTTACAGTTCGTCAACATGGCGAAAATGTCGATCCGTTCGCGCCCAACCTGACAGGGACTTGCGATCCAGACAGAGACGCAGACCACACGACCCTGTGGCAAAACGATCTAGACGTCACATTTGGCGGCGTGTTGTCAGCCGGATTTTCCGCTGTGATCCCAGAATTCGACGCAATTCGTGCCGGTCATGCCAGCGTCGACACCTTGCCACAAAACTCCGCGGCGCTCGTGTTTTGGGGCTATATTTTTGGTGGGCATCAGAGTGATCAGGTCCGGATCAAGATTACGGACCCCCACGGCGAAACCGTTCTTGCCCAAAATATCGACCTGACCCAAACTCAGGCCGAACTCTTTCGCGCAGTGGGCCGCAGATCGCCACCAAACGGATGGCAGGCGGGCCCATATATAGGCGTGGTCAGCCTGATCCGAAACGGCGAAACACTTGGCTCCCTGCAGCAAACGGTAGAGATAGCGACGCCCTAACGCTCAGTCAGCTTCAACTCAATCCGACGATTTTGCGCCCGTGCCTCTGGGGTATCTTCGGTGCTGATCGGTCGGAACTCTCCAAATCCGGTTGCAGCCAAGCGGAACGGCGGAATTCCAAGACTTTCAGACATATAAAGAACAACCGACAACGCGCGTGCTTGGCTAAGTTCCCAGTTATTCGCGTATTCACCAAACCCAGACAACGGAATATTATCGGTATGCCCGTCGACGCGAATGATCCAATCGAGCGCCTCCGGTATGTCATCGGAAATTTCCAGCAGAAGTTGTGCAACATTGGCAATCTGCGCCCGACCCTCTTGCGCCAAATTTGCGGCACCGGGCTCAAACAAAACCTCGGATGAGAAGACAAAGCGGTCGCCTTCGATCCGCACGCCTTCGCGTCCTTCAAGCAAGTTGCGAAGCCTACCAAAAAATTCAGAGCGGTAGCGCTCTAACTCAACGGCCTCTTCTTCAAGCCGCGCACGCTCTGCCGCTTCCAGATCGGCGCGGGCCCGTTGCTCAGATGCGACTTGCGCCAATGCGGAGTTCAACTGACTGCCAAGCGCTTGGATCTGAACATCAGCGTCGGCATCTCGGGCTGCCGATGCATCCAACAGGTTTTGTAGCCCACCCAATTGCGCGCGCAGGGCAGCAACCTGTTCATTCAAGGCCGCAACCTGACGCTGTTGCTGGGCCGTTTGCGCCTCAGCTTGCGACAATTCCACATTGGCTTGGGCCAGCAAAATGGCGCGTTGCTCCGCCTCGGACAATTGTTCGTCCCGGTCTGCCTCAGCAAGAATGCGCACAGAGATGGCAGCTGCCAATTGGTCCTGCAGACCGGCCAGATCGGTCGATGCTTGGCTTTCGGCCAGTTCTTGTGCGACCAGCAATGCTGCCAGGCGTTCCTCTAGGTCTTCGATCTCCTGACCGGCCAATTCGCCCTCAGATTGCCGCGCAAGGATAGCGGCCGACAGGCGCGCCTGAAGATCGGCTACTTCGCTACCAGCAGTCGCGGACTGAACCGTCATATCGACCAAAACACCGACCAAACGCGCAGTCAAATCTACCTGTGCCAATTCAGCCGCGGCCAGTAAGGTCAAAGTGTTCTCGGCCGCCTGGCGTTGTTCTTCCAGTGCAAGCGCCATCGCGGTCAGCTCAGCGTCAGAATTGGCCAGCCGTTCGCGCAACGCCAAAGCTGCAGCCGCATCAGCCAAGCGCGCGACCTCTTGTTCGCTCAGCGCCGTCTCTACACCGGCCAATCGTTCGCGCAAAGCAGCAGCCGCTGCAGCCTCGGCAAGCTGGTTACTTTCTTCTTCGCTCAACCGAGTTTGCAAACTCGTCACTTCGGACGTCAGCTCTGCAGCGCGATCTTCTTGTACTGTCAACGCTGCCAATATGGCCGCCAATGAGGTTTCGCGATCAAACGCTTGGGTTTGAAGATCAGCAATCATTGCGTCCAACGCCTCTCGTCGGGCGGCGGCCAATCTAGCGTTTTCAGCGGCCTCATCAACTTCATCACGGGCTTGGGCCAACGCCAGTTGTAACGCCTCACTTGCCGATATTTGGCGCTCCACCTCATCCTCGGCAGCAACGCGCGCCGTTGTCAGTTCCTGATTTGCAGCCAAAAGTGAGGCGACTTGCGCTTCAAAACTGGCAATCGCAAAGGCCTGATTTTCGGTCTCAAAACTTAGATTCGCAATCAAGGCAGACTGTGCCGCGGCCTGTTCTTGTGCCGCCGTCAACGAATTTCCAAGCGTCGCCACCCGGTTTTCAAGCGTTGCTGAGAGATTTTGCTCCAACCCTAATGCATCAGCCAATTCATTCAGCTGCGCGTTTAGCTGGGTCAGTTCAGTATCTTGGTTACTGATCTGTTCGCTCAGGACAAACTGGATCACCATGAAGATCGTCAGAACGAAAATCATCACCATAAGCATGGCGGTGATGGCGTCGACAAATCCTGGCCAAATTGATGAGGTAAAGCGGTTGCCTGAGCGACGATGAAAGGCCATGTCCTACTCTCCGTCTGACCGGGGGCGGGTCTGGATCTTTGGACGCGGTGTGCGGCGTGGCTGCACGGTCGCATTCAGCGTGCGCAACGCCTCGGTCAAAGCGCCAAATTCGCCGCGCAACTCAGACACGCTATCAGCACGTCCGGCGCCCATTTCCTCATAGACCTTCAACAGCTGCACATCGATAGAGCGCAGGCGCATCCGGCTTTCAGCGTCAATTCCACCATCACCTTGGGTTGCTTGCAGCACTTCTGCCAGTCTTTCTTGGCCTGCGGCCAACCGTTCGGTTACCGCAACATGTCCCGGTCCCAACCGATCTGTCAGCGCGCTGATGACCGCGGCCAGCTCAATCAGACGAGACTCCGTCTCCATGTGACGCGCTTCGGACTGTGAAAACAGACTTTGCAGCGTATCGATCTGGTCGACCATGTGGTCCAGAACAGTCGAAATCGCGCCCTGATCGACACCGCCACCTTCGCCCTCACCACTTGAAAATCCGACCCGGGTGATGGTCGACAGCCATTCTTCCATTTCGCGGTAAAACCGGTTCTGACCGTGCCCGGCAAACAGCTCCAGTAGGCCCACAACCAATGAGCCTGAGAGGCCCAAAAGAGAGGATGCGAATGCCGTTCCCATCCCGCCCAACTGGTCTTCCAAACCATCCATAAGACGGCCAAATACTTCGATCCCGGTCTCACCAGATCCGGGCTGCAGGCTTCGGATCGTCTCAACCACGGCTGGAATGGTGGTGGCCAAGCCGTAGAACGTTCCCAAAAGTCCCAAGAAAATCAACAGATTAGTGATATATCTTGTGATATCTCGCGACTCTTCCATCCGCGCACCAACACTGTCAAGGATAGAGCGGGATGATGACGCGTTGATCTGCATTCGCGCACCGCGTGCGCGTAGCAAACCAACCAATGGCGCCAAAAGCCGTGGGGCTCGGTCAGCCACATGGTCGGGCCTGTCGGCGGCGATCCCCTTAATCCAACTGACCGAGGAGAACAGCTGAAATACTTGCCAGAAACACGCCAGAACACCGACGACAAAGACCACCGCGATAGTGCCATTAAGGTAGAGGTTCGCCTCAAAAACTGGGCGCACGCTGTCAAACAAAAAGAAACCACCGACCCCGACAAGGGTACAGATGATGATCATCAACCCGATTTGGCGCAGGGGTTGGGTGAAGCGGGCTGTTGCGGTGCCGTCAGGTCTGCTCGTCATGGCGATTTGTTTGCCATCCTGTAATGTTTAGATAAATCTAACCGGCTTGCCGGTCTGTGCCAAGCACTCGCTTAAATTCGTTGTTTTAGCCGCCGCACCCTTGCGACAAGCCAGTCCAAATCTGGGTCCGACAGCTTTAGCTTGGCCAGATGTGCCGCAGTGTTCGTTAGATACTCATCATTAGGTCCACGTCCACCCACCGCAGTTGCGATGATCTGGGCCTGATCTTCAAGTGTCATATCGCCGACGTATTGAACATGCTCTGCGTCGATCACATAAGTGACCGATGGAATGCGAGTCCCGTCACGAAATGAAATCTCAACCTGACGCTCTAGATAAGCCGAGGAAATCAGTTCACGTTCTCGCAGGTAGACCATGGTGGCGTCTGCTTCATGGTCGGGCACGCGAAAGGCCACTCCATCGCAATGGGCGCCGTCCTGCTTGTCTAGCGCCAACACCAGTCCCGGCTCTTCAACTGTGCCGCGATGATGGATTGAGCTCATGCAAAAGCTGCGATGCCACCCCTCCAGCCGGGCAATCTTTTGTTCGGCGACGGCAAAGCCCGGGTTCCAGATCAACGATCCATAGCCAAAAACCCAAAGTGGTTCGTCCGTCATATTGCTGGTCCTTTTCTATGTGGGCCGTATATGCATGCCATTGACCCAGATAAAAGAGGAATCACCCAATGAAGATCTGGGTTTGGACTGCCATTTTGCTGACCGCCCTGTGGTCGGGCGTTTGGTTTATTGGGGCCGCAGGCACCGAACGGGTCATCGGTGTGTGGCTGACAGATCGCGAAGCCGATGGCTGGGTGGTCAATTACAACAGCCTCAATACCGGCGGATATCCCAACCGGTTCAATACGCATATCGATGAGATCACATTGGCGGATCCTGAAACGGGATGGGCTTGGGTTGCCGATGAGTTTGCACTGCAATCGCCCAGCTACCGGCCGCACCGGGTCACCGCGATCTTGCCGCCGATCCAGCAGTTGGCGACCCCGTATGAACAGCTGACAATCAGCAGTGACGAAATCACCGTCACGCTAGAAATCGAACCGCGCACTGAGCTGCAGCTGATCCAAGCGCAATTTATTCTGCGCGGCGTCGTGATCGACAGCTCGGAAAACTGGCAGACTGCCCTTCGCACAGCCACACTTGATGTCACCCGGCTGCCTGAAACTGAGCAAACCTATTCCATCGGCATTGAGGCCAACGACTTGACCCCTTCGGTCGAGGCGCGCCGCCGACTAGACCCCGCTGATCTGCTGCCGGACGCAATAGAGGTTGTGCGTCTGAATGCCGAGATGACCTTTGATCGCCCCTTTGACATCACCACGATTGAGCAAAGCCGCCCCCAGATCACCCGGATCGATCTGGCAGAGCTTAGTGCAGGCTGGGGCAATCTGGTCTTGCGCGCGACGGGGCAGTTGGACCTTGATAGCAACGGCTATCCAACGGGCGATATCGCCGTTCGGGCAGAAAACTGGCGGGATATGATTGCCCTTGGCGTCAATGCGGGTGCAATCCCGGTTGAGATGCGCAGTATGTTGGAGGGCGGGATCGGGCTATTGTCAGGTTTGTCTGGTGATCCGCAGGATATCGACGCGACCCTCAGCTTTCGCAATCAGCAGATCTTCTTTGGTCCGATCCCGCTGGGCCCAGCACCGCAGCTGATCTTACGATAGCTTAGCGGCAATAAGGTCCGCTGCGATGGCTGGCGGTATCCAGATGAAAATGATCTTGATGGTACCGGTCGGCGTCTGGTCCCAAGACGGTACCGAACGGGCCACAGGCATCACGGTGCATCTCGCGCAAAATCGTCCGACTTTGGCCGCTCCGCCAACCGCTAAGGACCGTGATTTCCTGCCCGTCGGCCAATCCGATCCCGGCAACATCAACGGCATTACCCTGACCATGCTCAGAAATACGCGCGCCCGGCCGGTTGTTGCGCGTCCGGCACGCGTAGGATGCGACGACCCGGATTGACGTGACACCGCCGCCCCGCCGACCTACCGTGGGAACAACACTGTCTTGTAGCCAGTCTTGTAATGCCTCAGCGGTTTGGCAGTTGAC
This sequence comes from Paracoccaceae bacterium, assembly GCA_047623825.1. Classification (GTDB taxonomy): domain Bacteria; phylum Pseudomonadota; class Alphaproteobacteria; order Rhodobacterales; family Rhodobacteraceae; genus JBLHOS01. The sequence continues at coordinate 44,210 of JBLHOS010000004.1, forward strand.
CGTTGCGGGGCTGCTCAACGCGACTCCATCAATTTCGCGGATGCGAACAGGATTGGGAATGCCGCATCCAGAAATCCGCCCAGGGATCGTGTCTAACTCATCCCCGATCACACCCGGTAGCCCGCAAAGCTGACCTCGCCTGCCTGTTTGTGTCACAAGGCCCGGGGTGATCCGGGTGGCGGCAGCCCGAACTCGTTGCTCCAACCCATCGGGGCGGACCTGTGGTCTAAGGGAACGCCGCACCGCAAAGCTTGATGCACCAACAATCGAAACACGCGTCGCAGCGCTGGCAATCGCCCGGTCATCAACACGCAAAATATCAATTAATCTGTCAGGTATGTCGGCGCCAGTTGCCGGGGGCCACTCAACCTCAGGCGGGATCTGAGGCGCTATCTCAATCCCTGAATGAACCGGATCGCCGCCGCGAACCTGTGGTCTAAGCGAGTGGCGCGGTGCCAAATTGGTGGCAACCACAACCACCCGTATCAGCCCCGCGGCGATCATATCATCTGGCACACCGATCCACGGCACTACGGCTACGGGACTTGTTAATGGAAATATTACCGGACCCACTGTTGGGCGTGGCATCGGCCAAGGGGAGCGGTCGGGCGCATTCGCCAAAGCAGAGTCCGTCAAAAACAGCATCGCAATAACGATTGCGATGCCTCTCCTCATGCATCGCCGTCCTTGTGCCGACCGGTCCGGCCAAAGTCCGGCGCATCAGTATCCTGACCGGCCTCAACAATACTGCGTCGAATGGCACGTGTCCGGGTGAAGTAGGCGTGCAAATGTTCACCATCACCTTTGCGAATAGCCCGTTGCAGGGCAAACAGCTCTTCGGTGAAGCGACCCAAAATTTCCAGTGTGGCGTCCTTGTTGGACAAAAACACATCGCGCCACATCGTAGGATCGCTGGCCGCGATCCGGGTAAAGTCGCGAAATCCGGCAGCCGAGTATTTGATAACTTCGCTATCGGTGACGCGGCGCAGATCGTCTGCGACCCCAACCATCGTGTAGGCAATCAGATGCGGCGCATGGGAGGTGACAGCCAACACCAGATCATGGTGATCGGGATCCATTTCCTCAACAATGGCGCCGCACCCTTCCCAAAGGGCGCGCAGCCGCGCAATTGCGTCGCGATCGACATCTGGCAAAGGCGTCAGCAGGCAATACCGATTGTCAAAAAGTTCGGCAAATCCTGACTTCGGCCCAGAATGCTCAGTCCCAGCAAGGGGGTGGCCCGGAATAAAATGAACGTTATCCGGCAGATGCGGGTCAACCTCAGCGATAATATCGCGTTTGACGGAACCGACATCGGTCACAGTCGCACCCGGCGCCAGATAGGGCGCAATTTCTTGGGCGACCGCACCCATCACGCCGACAGGAACACACAGAACCACCAAATCGGCCCCGGCGACAGCCTCCGCCGGAGTCTCAAACACCTGATCCACCAGACCAATATCGCGGGCAATCGCGCGCGTCTCAGCTGACCGGGCAGATCCTATGATGGTTCCGGCCAATCCGCCGCGACGCATCGCATGCGACATGGAAGACGCAATTAACCCAAGCCCGATCAGTGCTACGCGGTCATAAATAATACTCATTGAGTGGCTCTGAATTGTGCGAGCGTATCCAGAACACGCGTTACGTCATCAGGCCTGCCGACGGTGATGCGTAACCCGTTGGCAAAGCCATAGCCTTTGACGATACGCACGATAATCCCGTGCGATTTCAGATAGGCGTCAGCGGCCAGCGCCTCTGCCTCATTGGCAAAGCGGACCAAAACGAAATTAGTATGGCTGGGATCTGATGGCAGGCCAAGCTGCCCCAACCCTCCAGCCAAGCGCGCACGCTGATCAGCATTCACTTTGCGATATGTCTCAACAAATTCTTGGTCATTAACCGCAGCAGTCGCACCGGCCAACGCGATGTTAGACAAGTTAAACGGACCCCGAATTCGGTTCAGCACGTCGATCACAGCTTGAGGAGCGTACCCCCAACCGACGCGCAGCCCACCAAGCCCATAGATTTTAGAGAAGGTCCGCGTCATCACAACGTTTTGCCGGTTACCAACCAACGACGCACCGCCGTCGTATCCTTCAGAAAATTCGGCATATGCACCGTCCAGAACCAGCAAGCATGTCGCGGGAACGCCATCCGCAAGGCGGACCAATTCATCCGGTTCCAGCATGGTACCCGTCGGGTTGCCCGGATTGGCCAAATAGACCAACCGCGTTGCAGGCGTGATCCGCGACAAGATCGCATCGACATCAACACGGCGATCGGACTCAGGTGCGACAACGGGCGTGGCCCCAGCCGATAGGGCAAAAACCCGGTATAGTGAAAATCCGTGTTCCGTGTACAAAACCTCATCGCCCGGACCAGCATAGGCCTGCGCCAGCATGCTCAGCACCTCATCGGACCCAACACCGCAGATGATCTGATCCATATTCAGGCCATAAACATCAGCAATTGCTTGACGTAACGGCGCATGATCCGTCGTGGGATAAAGATGCATCTGCGCCACGATATCCTGCACGGCCTGAACGGCATGCGGGCTGGGGCCAAACGGGTTCTCGTTTGAACTTAGCTTGAGTGGATTTTCAACACCCACAATCTGGCTGATCCCACCACGATAAAGCGCGATGTCCATGATCCCGGGTTGCGGGCTGATTTGAGTGGTCATAGCGAATGCCCCGGTAATAATTGTTAAAGCGTTCTAGCCAAGCTGGCCCGGCATTGGAACCGCAATCAATAGAAGCTTTGCGGATCGATATCGACCGACACGCGTGTGTTTGCAGGTTGTTTGATCAAAGCCAGCCATTTTGCCAAACCTGACTGAAGTGCCACACCTTTGGGTGCCTTGATCAAAAGCCGCACACGATGCCGGCCACGGATCCGCGCAATTGGCGCCGGTGCAGGGCCAAATACCTGCGCGCCCATAGCCCGCAGCGGCCCATCAGCGCGCGCCAGTGCCGTGCCCAGATCAAAGGCGGTCGCGGCATCAGGGGAACTGATGATAATCCCGGCCATCCGCCCATATGGCGGCATCCCAGCGTGTCGCCGCTCATCGGCTTCAGCTGTCCAAAACCCGTCTTCATCCCCCGACAGGATCGCGCGGATTACCGGATGTTCAGGCTGAAATGTTTGCAACAGGGCCGTGCCGGGTTTGTCCGCACGCCCCGCACGCCCCGCGACCTGACGCATCAGCTGAAACGTCCTTTCAGCCGCGCGCAAGTCAGAGCCTTGCAAACCAAGATCGGCGTCGATCACCCCAACCAGCGTCAGATTTGGAAAATTATGCCCTTTGGCCACCAATTGCGTGCCAATGATCAGATCGGTGTCACCGTTGGCGATCTCCTCAATCAGGGCTTTCAGCGCCCGAGCTGAGCCAAACAAATCAGACGACAGAACCGCCATCTTAGCGTTGGGAAACAGCAAAGCCGCCTCCTCGGCCAGACGCTCAACTCCAGGGCCGACGGCCGCCATTTTGCCCTCAACAGCACAAGACGGACAGGCCAGCGGCATCGGTTTGGTCTCTCCACATTGGTGGCACATCAGGCGCTTTTGGAACCGATGCTCCACCATGCGCGCATCGCAATTATCACAGCCGATCTGGTGGCCACAGGCCCGGCAAATCGTCACCGGGGCATAGCCGCGCCGATTTAAAAACAACATCGACTGCTCACCGGCCTCTAGGCGCGCACTCACCGCACGTTGCAATGTCGGCGATACCCAGGAACTGCCCGGCAGATCCTCAACTCGCATATCAATCGCGCGCATATCCGGCATTTTCGCCGCCCCGAACCGTGCTGTCAGATCCAGACGCGCGTATTTGCCAGCCTCAACGTTTGCCCAACTTTCCAACGAGGGCGTGGCAGAGGCTAAAACCACCTGCGCCGAATTCAGCGAGGCCCGTAAAACTGCCATATCGCGCGCGTTATACAGCACGCCATCCTCCTGCTTGTAGGAGGTGTCGTGCTCCTCATCGACCACGATCAATCCCAGATCGCGAAACGGCAGGAACAGGGCTGAACGGGCGCCAACAACCAATTGCGCGCCACCCTCCCCCAGCATCCGCCAACAACGGCGCCGCTCTGTCATCGTCACGCCAGAGTGCCATTCCGCAGGTTTCGCGCCAAAACGCACCTGAACCCGGGTCAAAAACTCAGCTGTTAGGGCAATCTCAGGCAGTAGGACCAGCGCTTGGCGTCCGGCGGTCAAACAGGCCGCGACCGCCTCCAGATAAACCTCTGTCTTGCCTGAGCCAGTCACGCCCTTCAGCAGGGTTGTGCCGTAGGTCTGACTTTGAATGGCCTGTCGCAGGATCTTGGCCGATAAGGTTTGATCTTCGGTTAGCTTTTTGCTGGGCAGATCAGGATCCAGCGGCAGAAAAGGCGTGTCGCGCGGGGTATCGACCTCGTCAACGGCACCCTGACTGACCAATCCTTTGATCACGCTTGGGGTCACGCCCGCCATCTCGGCCACTTCTTTCAGCGTGAAAGACAAGCCGCCGTATTCTTCGAGGACCGCCAGCACACGGGTTCGCGCATCGGTCATCCGGTCGGGCATGGACGTACCCAACCTATAGACCTTGCGCATCGAGGGCGGATCGCTCAATCCCGGTGCGCGGGTCGCAAGGCGCAACATGGCAGGCATCGGCGTCAGCGTATAAGCACCGGCTTTCTCCAGAAATTTGCGCATTTCGCTGCGCATTGGGGCAACATCCAGAACCCGGTTGACTGCACGGACCTTGGCAAGGTCCCAGTCCCCACGACCGGGCCCCCAAATCACGCCGATCACTTTACGCGGACCCAACGGAACTTCAACAAAAGCACCCAGCCACGCACCACCCTCGGGCGCTTTGTAGTCAAGCACCCGATCCAATGGTTCCGTGGTCAGCACGCCGACCAGGGTCTCTTCTGCAAAATACTCTTGGTTCATCTCTTTTCGTACAGCGCCCTATCCGGTAGAAGACCGTTAAATACCACTAGCTGCCAGTCAAAAGGAACCGATCAAATGAAATTCTTCGTAGATACCGCAGATATTGATGCCATCGCAGAACTCAATGACCTTGGGATGGTCGATGGTGTCACAACCAACCCCTCGTTGATCTTAAAATCCGGCCGCAACATTCTGGAAGTCACCAAAGAGATCTGTGATCTGGTTGATGGCCCAGTCTCTGCCGAAGTGGTCGCCACCGACGCCGAGACCATGATCGCCGAAGGCCGCAAGCTGGCCAAGATTGCCGATAATATCACCGTCAAAGTTCCGCTGACATGGGACGGCCTAAAGGCATGTAAAGTGCTATCGTCCGAAGGCAAGATGGTCAACGTGACGCTGTGTTTCTCGGCCAATCAGGCCCTGATCGCAGCCAAAGCAGGTGCGACGTTCATCTCTCCGTTCATCGGGCGACTGGATGACATCAACATCGACGGCATGGAATTGATCTCAGAAATTCGGATGATCTACGACAACTACGGTTATGAGACACAAATTCTGGCCGCCTCAATACGCAGTGCGAACCACATGAAAGAGGCCGCTCTGATCGGCGCAGATGTGGCAACTGCGCCACCAAATGTAATCAAGGCGATGGCCAACCACATTCTGACCGACAAGGGTCTTGAAACGTTCCTGAAAGATTGGGAAAAAACAGGGCAGAAAATCCTGTAAAATTGGTGTAGGGTCTCTGTCAGATAATAAAAAAAGGCAGAGACCAAATATGGGCACGAGGGCAGAGGCGTTGACTGACTGGCGCGAACGGGTGCTTAGCGACCCGGAACTAATATTAGAAGACCGCGATCTGATGCGTGCGTTGATCGCTGCGAATGACCGCCAGATGGGCGGAAACATCGTGGACATGCGCGGCATCGCCATGGAGCGTTTGGAAAATCGGCTGGACCGGTTGGAAGACACTCATCGTAGCGTGATTGCAGCCGCATATGAGAATTTGGCCGGGACCAATCAGGTCCACCGCGCGATCCTGAAAATATTGGATCACATGGAGTTTGAGCCTTTTCTCAAGTCCTTAGGCACCGACGTTGCAGGGATCTTGCGGGTTGATCGCGTCCGTCTGGTCTTGGAAAGCCCAGAGGCCACCGCAAGCAGCGCCCCCAAGGTTCAAAAGTTGGAAGATGTCCTGACAATCGTCCCCAAAGGTTTTGTTGTCGAGTATCTGTCTAATGGGCGCGATGTGCCGCAACGCCAAGTAACCTTGCGTCAGGTCAGTGAAAGCTCGGACAAAGTCTACGGTGAAGATGGCTCTTGGATCAAATCCGAGGCGTTGTTGCGTCTGGACCTCGGCGAGGGTCGTCTCCCCGGCCTATTGGTGATGGGATCCGAAGATCCTCACCAATTCCGCGCCAGCCAAGGAACCGATTTGCTGACCTTCTTTACAAACGCATTCGAACGCCTGATGCGGCGATACTTGGACTGAGGGCGTGGCCATGAGCCTGGCAATTACCCCCGCAGCACGGGATTTGATGTCAGACTGGTTGTCGCATGTCGGTGCGTTGAACGGGGCGGCCGATGCGACAGTGTCGGCTTATTCCCAAGATCTGCAAAGTTTTCTGGCCTTTCAGTCCACCCATCATGGTGAGGGGCTGGGGTTGGCCCCACTCAAAACCTTAAAAACCAATGACATCCGCGCCTGGATGGCATCGCAACGCAGCCGCGATGTGGGTGCGCGTTCCCTTGCCCGGCGATTGTCTGCGGTCAAGAGTTTCTATCGCTGGTGGGCTGAGCGTGACGGGTTTGACCCAACGCCAGTCCTAGCAACTAGATCCCCAAAATATCTACGCCCCCTGCCCCGCCCATTGGCGCCATCAGCAGCCAAGGCAATGTTGCAAACCGTCGGCCAGCAAGATGAACGCGCGTGGATCAATGCACGGGATCTGGCAGTAGTTACCTTGCTTTATGGATGCGGTTTGCGGATTTCCGAGGCAATGTCGCTGACCGGCGCGATCCTGCCTTTGGGCGACGCGCTGCGGATCATGGGCAAAGGCCGCAAGGAACGCGATGTGCCGGTGTTGCCAGTGGTACAATCTGCCGTCGCCGAATATGTCCAGCTTTGCCCGTATGATCTGACCACTGATGCCCCATTGTTTCGCGGCGTTCGCGGTGGGGCCCTGAACGCCCGCCTAATAGCCAAAACTATTGAGCAGTCCCGCATGCAATTGGGATTGCCTGCAACAGCAACTCCGCACGCGATGCGCCACAGCTTTGCGACTCACCTTCTGGAGGCAGGCGGAGATTTGCGCTCTATTCAGGAATTGCTGGGACACGCCTCTCTTTCCAGCACTCAGGCCTATACCGCGATCGATACGGCCCATCTGTTGGAGGTTTACAACAGGACCCACCCAAAGGCTTGATGCGCTTGCATGGGAGCAGCACTTGCGCCATTACGCTTCAATGACAGCCCATATCAAAGCCCTACTCGTTCACCTGTTCACCGCAACAGGTGCCCTATTCGCTATGCTCGCGATGCTTTCGGCCGTTGAGGAGAATTGGCCGCTGATGTTTTTGTGGCTGGTCGTGGCCTTTGTCGTTGATGGGATCGATGGGCCGCTTGCGCGCCGCTATCAGGTAAAGGTCAACGCACCAGAATTCGACGGCGTACTTTTGGACCTGATCATTGATTATCTGACTTATGTTTTCATTCCAGCATACGCTCTGTTCAAATCCGGTCTGCTACCAGGTTGGACAGGCTGGTTCGCAATCTTTGTGATCACCTTCGCCAGCGTGGTTTATTTTGCCGACACACGCATGAAAACAAAAGACAATTCCTTTGCCGGGTTTCCGGGCTGCTGGAATATGGTTGTGTTGGTCCTGTTCGCGTTAACCCCGAACTTCTGGGTTATCGTCGGCTTGGTCGCCCTCTTTGCTGTAGCGATGTTTGCACCGCTAAAATTCGTCCATCCGGTCAGAACTATGCGTTGGCGCCCCGTGACATTTCCGATGGCAGTTGCCTGGACCATCTTTGCAGGCTGGTCGGCTTGGGTCGCGTTTGATCCGGTAAGTTGGGCAATCTGGGGGCTGACTGTGACCTCGATTTACCTTGCGTTCGCAGGGATAGCCCAACAAGTAATCCCGCAAAAAACTGCTTAATCCTGACCAGAATCTGGGTCGGGAACTGGCGGATTGCGGAATGTATCCCATTGCTCAAAAGTTGTGCGGATCTGAATATTGCTCAGATGATCAGCGATTTCTTGGGACAGGTTGCCGACACCCTCGCGCACCACCCCCATCACCGCCAAACTCAAGGCAACGGTCGCAGCCGTTAGAACAACCCATTCAACGGTCACCGCACCTGATGTGTCTTTGGCAAAGTGTTGAAACGCGTGTTTCATAGGAACCCCGGCTTGCTACTCAGGCGGGATACACGCGAAATCGTGCAAGATTATGGCCAAACCCTAAAATAGCGGCCGCAACTGCGGCCGCCAATTGGGTCGCGCGACGGGTTAGTCCCGGTCGCGGATTACTTTGGCAAAGTTGTCAAACATCTTCTCTGTGGCGACAACCAGATGTCCATCTTCCAAGATCGATTGATCAGCGCGGATCGGCTCTACAATTGCTCCCGCTTCGCGGGCGATAATGATGCCTGCGCCGATGTCCCAAGCGTTCAACCCGCGCTCCCAATATCCGTCATAGCGGCCCGCTGCGACATACGCCAAATCAAGGGAGGCAGCGCCCCACCGGCGCACACCAGCGCATTTCGGCATCAACCGGGCCAGATCCTGCAACGTTGCGGGTAGATATTTTCCAACACCAAATGGCACACCTGTAGCAAAGACACAGTCACTCATCTTGCTACGGCCAGAGACCCGCAGGCGTTGGCTGTCGTTCAACCACGCACCTGCACCTTTTTCGGCGTAGAACATCTCATCCTTGGCAGCATCAAAAACGACGCCAGCGACAATCTCGCCCTTATGCTCAAGTGCGATAGAGACCGCCCAATGTGGCATGCCATGTAGAAAGTTGGTGGTGCCATCAAGCGGGTCAACGATCCAGCGACGTGTCGGGTCAGTGCCCGGCGTCTCGCCGCTTTCCTCACCCAGCCAGCCATATGTCGGGCGCGCTTCTGTCAACGCCTCACGAATGATTTTCTCGGCTGAGATATCGGCCTTCGATACAAAATCACCCGGGCCTTTGGTGCCCACCTGAAGGTTCTCGACCTCGCGGAAGTCCTTAACAAGGCTGCGCCCAGCAAGCCGCGCCGTCTTGATCATCACGTTTAGATTAGCGCTGCCCTGCATCTTTGGTCCCTTGCGTTTAAGCCAGCGCGTATAGGCCAGCCCACGCATGAAGCCAAGGATGAAGTGGGCTGCAATTCAGCTCTTATAGCAAGGCGTCAGCAAACGCGTGGTTCTTGTCACGATGTCCGGCCTACTCGGCGCGCACCGCAATGATCACTTCGTGCAGGCGCGCATCACCTGACAACGACCGATAGTCCTTGGCGATCTGCGGTGCGGGGACGTTTTCGATCAGACCTGCATCCAGCTGCGCCAAGCATTGAGTGTAACTGACCACGGCTCCCCGCCCCCAAGTACCCCACAACCCGGTGCGTGATGCGAACAAGTAGAAAAAGAAATAGACGTTAAAGAAGATCCCCTGACTGATCATGATCAAGCCGCGCTCAACCACCGTTGGCTGAGCGATGTGGATAAACGTCATCAAGTGCATCCGCTCATTGTCCACCTCTTCCAGTAATTCACGGATCCAACCCTGATCGTCGCGGATGTGACGCAGCGATCTCAGGTGTTGCAGCATCGCGCCGACCATTCCCGGCACAGCGGCAATCGTCTCTAGCACAACGGCGCGGTGGCCATAGCGTTTGGCAAAGAACTGATCGGCAAATATGCGCATAAATCGCACTGTTCGCAGGGCGATCTGATCATGGACGTCACGGGTTTCTTGGTGGTGTTCTAGGTCGGGGCGGATGTTGGTATTCGATCATAAATTTGTTTATCTACATACCGAAGAAATGGGTACAGACTGGGGCGCTTCAATATCCCTGCGACACCCTGCGCTGCGACACCCAACCACATCCTACCTAACTGTTTTTGTAATATTTTTATTTTATGACTGGCTTAACATCACCATCTCTGCGCTGCAGCTTAAGAGGTTCGGTGCGACCCAGCTTTAGCACGTGTGACATAAATGGTTTTGTCGTGTCATCGGCGCGAGTCGCAGCGTAAAGACGCCGGGTAATCCCAGTTTTAGTCAAGGGCCGCGTGACATAGGCCGAATTGCTCCGCAACTCCCGCACCACCCAATCAGGCAACACAGCCACGCCACGGTTTGACGCGACCAAAAGCAAGATCACGGCTGACAGCTCTACCTGCCGGATCGCACGCGGTTCCACCTTGGCGGGGATCAGTAGCTGGCTAAATACGTCCAGTCGCGAGCGTTCAACCGGATAAGTAATCAACAACTCATCGCGGAAATCTTCGGCCTCAATATAGGGTTTGGCCGCCAGCGGGTGCTCAGCCGCAGCCACAAAAACTGGCTCATAATCAAAAAGTGGGTTGAAATCGATGCCCGACAACGTCTCTGGGTCCGAGGAGATCACCAGATCAACCTCTTCTCGCAACAGCGCTGGTAGCGCCTCAAATTGCAACCCGGGACGGATATCCACATCAACGTCCGGCCAAGCGGTTCTGAACTTTTCTAGAACCGGCAACAGCCAGTCAAAACAGGCATGGCATTCGATCGCAATGTGCAGTCGACCGGATTTACCAGACCGCAACCCGTGAAATTCTTCTTCGACGGCGGCCAACTGTGGCAAAATCGATTCTGCGACGCGCAATAGTTTCAGCCCCGCCGCCGACAGTTTCATCGGTTTTGCACGGCGCACGAACAGCTCAATCCCAGTCTGCCCCTCCAGCCCCTTGATCTGATGGCTTAGCGCACTTTGCGTAATATGCAGCTGATCGGCGGCCTTGGCCAAGCCACCAGCATCATGGATCGCCTTAATCGCGCGCAGGTGTCGAAATTCCAAATGCATCGTCTGCCTCATGATAATGATGAATGTTATGAGTTTGTCAGGTTGTTCTTTCTATGCGACATCCGGAGGCAACAAATCAAGGATCCCGTTGCCATGACCACTCCCAATGTTTCGTTTGAGTTCTTTCCACCGCAATCCCTAGAGGGGTCGTTCAAGTTGTGGGACACGCTGGCAACTTTGGCTCCACTCAGCCCAGAATTTGTATCCGTTACATATGGAGCGGGCGGCACAACGCGTGAATTGACCCATGACGCGGTCAAGATCATCCATGCCCAATACGGCGTCAAAGTTGCGGCCCATCTGACCTGCGTTAATGCCAGCCGCGTCGAAACGCTTGAAATCGCTGAGAGTTATGCCGCCGAGGGCATCACACAGATCGTGGCCCTACGCGGTGACCCGCCAAAGGGTCAGGCCGGGTTCCAACCGCATCCACAAGGATTTGAAAGCTCAGTTGAACTGATCGAGGCTTTGGCGAAAACCGGGAAGTTCCAGATCCGCGTCGGTGCGTATCCAGACACCCATCCTGAGGCCGCTGATCAGTCTGCCTGCGTGGATTACCTCAAACGCAAAATCGATGCCGGTGCGACTTCGGCCATCACGCAGTTTTTCTTTGAGGCTGAGGCATTCTTTCGGTTCCGCGATGCGTGTGCCGCCGCCGGGATTACGGCCCCGATCCTTCCGGGTATCTTGCCCATCGGAAATTGGTCGCGGGTTCGCCGCTTTGCTACTGGGTGCGGCGCCACCATACCCAATTGGCTGGATGATGCATTTGTTGTTGCCAAACGCGACGGGCGCGAAAACCTTCTGGCGACTGCCCTTTGCGCGGAGCTATGCTCAGAGTTGATCGACAGCGACGTGCAAGATCTGCATTTCTACACGCTGAACTCCCCCACGCTGACCCGCGACATTTGTGCAGCCCTCGGGGTTGCCCCAAAAATCGATCTCGCCCAAGTCGCGTAACGGCGTAGTTGAGCAATAGGTAATAAAACTGGATCCTTGAACCGCCCCGCCTTAGGTCTGGACGCAAAAGGATCCTTGCCCATGCCCCAATCAGACACTCTACCCAAATTTGCCACTCCTGAGACGTTGTTATCGATGTCCGGGCTAGAGTTCATGCAACAGATCCGCGACGGGTTTCAGCCGAGCCCGGCGATCAGCGCGCTGTTGGAATATACGCTCGACAGCGTCGAGGATGGTCGCGTGATCTTTCGCGGCACGCCAACGGTTGAACATACCAATCCGATGGGGTCACTGCATGGTGGATGGTACGGCACCGTTCTTGACAGTGCGATGGCCTGCGCTGTGATGACCAAGGTTCCCCAAGGCTCAGTCTACACAACCCTTGAATATAAGATAAATATGATCCGCAGCATCCCTTTGGGAACCGAAGTTCTGATTGAAGGAACGGTAAGTCACGCTGGTCGCTCAACCGGGATCGCAACCGGTGAGATCCGCTCAGTGGCGGATGGGACGCTTTATGCAACAGGCTCAACCACCTGTATCATCCTGAAAATGCGTTAGGCCATCACAGCAGTTGAATTGACTTGCATGCGGCAATCAGGCAAATCCAAACCTTCAATTTGAAACCTCAAGGAGATAGTTATGATAACGCCGGTTTTGCCCAGCTATTCCCGTGCACCTCTCTCTTTCGTCAAAGGCGAAGGGGCTTGGCTCATGGAGGCGGACGGTCGACGTTTTCTGGACTTTGGGGCTGGCATCGCGGTCATGGCGCTTGGCCATTGTCACCCTGTGCTGGTCAAAGCCCTAAGTGATCAGGCGCAAATGCTGTGGCATACCTCCAACCTGTACCGGGTTCCGGGCCAAGAGGCGCTGGCTGAGCGGCTGGTTGAGCATACGTTTGCCGACACCATGTTCTTTTGCAATTCTGGCACCGAGGCCGGTGAACTGGCCGTCAAGATGGCCCGCAAATACTGGTATGAGCATGGCCAGCCCGAGCGCACGACAATCTTGACGTTTGAGGGCGCCTTTCATGGCCGCTCTCTTGGGATGATCTCTGCGGCAGGTGCCGAGAAGCTAACCAAGGGGTTCGGCCCGCTTTTGCCCGGCTTTGAACAGGTGGATTTTGGCGATCACGACGCCTTGCGCGCAGCCGCAGCTCGCCCCGATGTAGGCGCAATCATGATAGAACCTGTGCAGGGCGAAAGCGGTATCCGCTCAGTGCCTGATCAGTGCCTCAAAGGGTTGCGCGATCTGTGTGACGAACACGGCCTGTTGCTAATCGTTGATGAAATCCAATGTGGAATCGGTCGAACCGGTAAGCTTTTTGCCCACGAATGGTCCGGTATCAGCCCCGATATCATGATGATCGCCAAAGGCATCGGCGGCGGCTTTCCCTTGGGTGCGTGTCTGGCCACTGAGGCTGCGGCCTTCGGCATGACACCCGGCACCCACGGCTCAACCTATGGCGGCAATCCATTGGGGTGCGCTGTCGGCATCGCCGTGATGGACGAAATTACGCGTGACGGATTTCTGGACGACGTGAACCGCCGTGCAGGCCTCTTGCGGCAAAAACTCGAAGGCCTTGTTGACGCTCATCCCACAATCTTCACTGGCGTTCGCGGCGCAGGCTTTATGCTGGGTCTGATGTGCAAGGTGACTAATCTTGAGGTGGTCAATGCAGGCTATGACGTCAATTTGCTGACCGTACCTGGCGGCGACAACGTCGTGCGCCTGCTGCCGTCGTTAATTGTGACTGATGCCGAAATTGCCGAGGCGGTCCGACGTCTGGATCAGGCCGCCACCGCACTAGAAGCTCGGTCTCATGCGGCGGCAGAGTAAAGCAGACACGATGTCCCACCCCGTAGGCTTTGATCTCACGGCCAAGCGCAATTGCGGTGATAGCTGGCGCGTGATGGTATTGGGATTTCAACGACAAGCGCCATCAATGGCCCGTACTCAAAAGGCCATAACTTCCTTATTCTAAAAATATCCCCGGGGGGTCAGGGGGGCAGGCAGCCCCCCACCTGCACCATCCGATGATCAAGAGGCTTTCCATGACGCATTTTCTCGACATCTACAAAACTGATCCCGCAGATCTTCGGCACATGATCAATCACGCGCGCCAAATGAAAGACGCCCGTGGCAATCGACCCAAAGGCACGCCCGATGACGAACAACCGCTGGCGGGCCACATCGTCGCACTGATCTTTGAAAAACCATCGACCCGGACCAGAGTCAGCTTTGATGTCGGCGTTCGGCAGATGGGCGGGCAGACCATGGTTCTGTCAGGCAACGATATGCAGCTTGGCCATGGTGAGACGATCGCCGATACCGCCCGAGTTCTGTCGCGCTATGTCGATCTGATTATGATCCGGACATTTGAGGAGTCCACGCTGCTGGAGATGGCCGAACATGCCACTGTGCCCGTCATAAATGGGCTGACCAACCGCACTCACCCCTGCCAAATCATGGCCGATGTCATGACGTTCGAAGAACATCGCGGCCCCATCACAGGCAAAAAGGTCGTCTGGACCGGCGACGGCAACAATGTTTGCGCCTCATTCTTGCATGCCGCCGGCCAGTTTGGTTTTGACATGACCGTCACTGGCCCCGAAACGCTGAATCCCGAGCAGGCGTTCATTGAACAGGCCCGCGCAAAGGGTAGCAAGATTGAGCTGGTCCGCGACCCAGAACTGGCCGTTCAGGGCGCAGATCTGGTTGTCGCTGACACCTGGGTTTCGATGCATGACAGCCAATCCACCAAGGAACGGCGTCACAATCAATTGCGCGGATATCAGGTTAATGATGCACTAATGGCAAAAGCCAACGACGATGCACTTTTCATGCATTGCCTGCCCGCGCACCGCGAGGAGGAAGTAACTTCGGCTGTCATGGACGGGCCGCATTCTGTTATCTTTGACGAGGCAGAAAACCGTCTTCACGCACAAAAAGCCATCATGCGCTGGTGTCTTGGTGTTTAATCGTCAGGGCGAAGTGTGCATATCCAACATTCGGCGCGCGACATCGTCGACCAACGAGACAACCGCATCCACCGCGCCCGAATTGACCGCCACAAACACAACGCGGCGCGCAGGCGGGTCGACCCAGACCTGCGCGTACCATAGCGTGTTTGAGCCCAAATGCCGCAAGCGTCCGTCGTCTGTGACACTCCATCCCAGAGCATGACCAGTTTCTGGCATTGGGCTGTGTAACTGCATCCAAGTGGCCTCACTCAAATACCAATCTGGCCGTAAAAGATGCGCGCGCAGATAAACCAACACATCCTCGGCTGACATGTGAACGCGACCTGCCGGACCCAACGCGGGAATATTGTCGGCGCGACGCCCATGCGCAACAGGGCGTAGCAACCCGAGCAATCCAACCCGGTGCCCCTGAGGTTGATCGCCCAACGGCGCACCAAACCCGGCACTGTCCATGCCCAACGGTTCAAACAGATGGGTCTGCATCAACGTTTCCCACCGCTCGCCCGTGGCTTCTTCCAGCATCAACGCCACCACCACATATCCGGCGTTGGAATACAGGTATTCATCGCGGTTGCCCTCTGGCTCTCCGCTGAGAATTGTCCTGACATAGTTGGCGCGGTCGACATACTCGTCGGCATCCCCACTTAACCTAACCCTATCGTTCATACCCAAATCCGCAGGCAGCCCCGAGACATGGGACAACAGTTCCTCCAGTGTGACATCAAAATATTCGGGGCGGATTTCGGACGCAATTGCCGCCAGTCTGAAGCCGATAGTCGTTTCCCAACTGATCAAGCCCGCCTCTACGATCCGGGCAGCAACGGTCGCGGTCATGGATTTTGTAATTGCCCCAAGATGCCAGAGATCATCGCGGTCAATCGGGGCGTCCTGACCATCGATCCGCGTTCCCGCGACCACCACTTGCAACTGATCGGCGGTGGCCCAGCTTAAAACCGCGCCCGGTATCATCGGATCGCCCACCAGCTCTTGGACAAAAGATACAGGTTCGGCGGACAAAGTCGTCGAAGACAGGGCCGTAAACGCCCAAAGCAGGACACCGCATGCGCGCATTTCCAAATATTGCATCTGAAACCCTTTGATCTTAAGCCAAATTTTGGATCTGGCGTTTCAGCGGATTGGCAACTCAGAATGGACGAGTGCAGGCAAAGATCTTTTTAGCCCGCGAGAAATGCCGCAAAGTTTTTGTTAGGATTTCATCCTGTAACCTGTCTTGAAGAACCTCCAGGCCAGACTAACGACCGCGCCGGTCGCTATTACACAGACCAGCAATCCCAACCAGGGTGAGCTGTCAGATACCCCCAAGACCCCGAAACGCACCCCGTCGATCAAATAAAAGATCGGGTTAGCATGGCTGATTGCGGCCAACACTGGCGGCAGGTTATCTATCGAATAGAACGTGCCGGACAAAAAGCTTAGCGGCACAACCAGAAAATTTGTGATCGCAGCGATCTGGTCAAATTTCTGCGCATATATCGCGGCAACAATCCCAAGGGCGCCCAGAAATACGCTGCCCAGCACAACAAACACCAAGGCCCAAACTGGGTGGACAATGCCGAGTCCGATGATCGGAAACAGCACCAGCGACACCGCAAGTGCCACCATCAAGCCGCGCACGACGCCGCCTGCAAGGTAGCCGATCACCAGTTCCAACGGGCTAAGCGGCGGCATTAACGTATCGACGATATTGCCCTGCACCTTCGAGACCACGATTGAGGATGACGTATTTGCAAAGGAATTTTGAATTATTGTCATCATCAGAATGCCCGGCGCGATGAAATGCAAAAAACTGACACCCATCACATCACCCCGTTGCCCACCTGCGGCCAGTGAGAAGATCAGGATGAACAACCCCGCTGTGACAAGCGGCGCCAAAAGTGTCTGCGTCCAAACCACTGCAAATCGGCGCACTTCGCGCATCGACAGCGTATAAAGCCCTAGCCAGTTAACCCGCCCAAAGCGACGCACGCCCATTCCTGTCTGATGTGTCATTTGTCTCTTCTGGTTGATAGATTAACTGAAATCAAGACTGCAGAACCACGCATTCGGCCGTCCCGTCGACGAGATCGCCTTGTATCCCCGCCGCCCGTGTTTAGAATAGGGCTTTCATTCAGATGTACACAGGCCCATATGCACGGGTCAGTGTGTAAAAACGATCAGGAGGACACCATGTCCTGGACCGACGAGCGTGTGGAAGTTCTCAAGAAGATGTGGGGCGATGGTCAAAGCGCCAGCCAGATCGCAAAAGAGTTGGGCGGGGTTACGCGTAACGCTGTGATCGGCAAAGTGCATCGTCTTGGTCTGTCCAATCGCGCCACCGCCAGCGGGGCCGCAAAATCTGCGACCGCCAC
Organism: Paracoccaceae bacterium; assembly: GCA_047623825.1. Classification (GTDB taxonomy): domain Bacteria; phylum Pseudomonadota; class Alphaproteobacteria; order Rhodobacterales; family Rhodobacteraceae; genus JBLHOS01. Next base: position 61,528 of record JBLHOS010000004.1, read on the forward strand.
CGCCAAAGAGCCAGAGAAGTCAGCAACCTCAGGTGTGGCGCCTAAGCCCAAGCCAAAGGCAGCCCCGGCCGAACCTACAACACCGGCTGCTGCTACCGAAGCGCCACCGCGTCAATCCAATGTGACGCATCTGCGCAGGGTAATTGTGCCAGCAGGTCAGCCTTTGCCGCCACAGCCCTCAGCCAATGAAATCAGCCCAGAGGCGCTGGCCAAAGTCAGTGAAGTTGAAAAACATGCCAAGAAGATCGGCCTGATGGATCTGACTGAGCGGACATGCAAATGGCCTATCGGCGATCCCGCGACTGAGGATTTCTGGTTCTGCGGTCTGCCAGTGCAACCTGGAAAACCCTACTGCGAGGCCCATGTTGGCGTTGCATTCCAACCGATGTCAGCGCGCCGCGACAGGCGCCGCTAACGATCAGATCATCGCCCCAGGAGGCGTCGAAGCTGGTCTTCGGCCTCCTGGCGCAACTGATCTTGCAGATTTTCTTGGATATTTTCTGTGCCCTGACCAAGCAAACCTTGCGCCTCTTCGGCCAGCTGGTCTCGGACTTGCTGTTCCAGCCTCTGGGTCTCAACGGCCAATCGCTCACGCGCGGCGGCCTCAACTGCGTCCAGTTCCGCCTCCAGCTCTTGGCGCGCCAAAAATTCCAGATCGGGTCTGAAACTTAGATTGGCCCAAGGTCCAGAGATCAGAATCGGCACCGAAAATCCGCCTGCTCCGCCCTCAGACAGCACACGCGGGATCATTCGGTAGTCTAGCGTCTGGGCGCCAATGTTGACGGCTCCCGCTCCTGATACCTCTCCAAAAGAGGCTGCCAGCAGAAAATCATCGTTGCTCAGCACGCCGCCATTGATCGTAAAGCTGCTGGTCATACTGTCGTAGACAGTTCGCGTCCCCTCACCCTGATAAGACATATCAAGATTGCGCAGCATTCCGCCCAGATCAAGGCCCTGTATAGTGCCACCACCAAGATCAAGTCGCCCTTGGCCACTAAGGCTGCGCATGATCGCATCCATCGAGTTGCCCACACCCAGAAATTGCAGCTGGGCCGAGCCCTGACCCTCAAGTCGATCATAATCAGCCAGCTCAGACAAAAGCGGGCTTAGTTGCACATTGTTGAGCGTAAGCGTGCCGCCCACCGACAATCCGCCCCGGCCATTGACCACGAACTCACCGCCAAGCGATCCGCCATATAGGGCGATCTGGCGCAGCTCGAGGACCATACGGCCCGCAGTTAGCGCTGAACGGATTTCGGTCGCCCCAAGTCGCGCCGCACCCAAATCCACCGCCTCAAAGATCGTGACCACATCCAGATCAACGCCGAATAGACCGCTGACATCAATTGCCTCATTCGACCAACCACTGGAAGCCGCACTATCAGAGCCCCCGTCACTAAGCGTGCTAAGATCAAGCACGCTGCCTTGGATCCGGCCGCGTACCAGCATCCGTTCATCCTGCGGTAGAATATCAAGATCAGCGACCAGTTGGTTCTGATCCAGCGTCACTTGTGCCTGACGCAAATGAATTGACCCTTCCGACGCATACGTCACCTGTGCGTTCAGCTCGATCTCATCGCGCCCAAAACCGCGCGGCAGAACCGGGGCTGCCGATCCTGCAATTGCCATAACCGGACCCAGATCGTTGATCGCCACGTTGACTTGTCCATCAAATCCGACGGGCGCGATACCCGCACGTCCGTCCAAACCAACGGTGCCGCCGTCCCATGACAGCGCCAATGTGAGGGGTTCCACGCCGCCTGCCAGAAACGCCGACGTACTCTCAATGCGTCCCTCAAGCTCTAGCGGGGTGCCGTTCAATATCGCGCTCATGGCCAGTGTCAAAGGCCCGGCAGGATCAGGCAAAGTTACCCGCGCATCCACGCCCTCCAGGGTCAAATCCTGCCCCGTGCTCAGATCCAAAAACCGCACGCGCGCATTCGATAATTCGGCCTGCTCAAAACTAAAGGTGATCCCGTTGGCTGTCGTTTCCTCTTCGACGATCGTCTCTGCGGCGACTGCAGTATCCAACGCCCAGCTTTCGATGCCATCTGCGCGGCGCACAAACACCAGATCCGGGCCCGCAAATTCGAACCCTTCCAGTTTGACCTCACCACTAAACAAAGATGCCCAACTGACCGCGATATGCATTCTGTCAGCGCGCATTAATGGGCCTTGGGTCACCCAATCAGGGTTGCCAATTTCCACATCCATGACCCGAACACCCAGACTGGGAAACAGTGAGGGCCGGATCCCACCATCGATCCGCAGACTGCGCCCTGTTGTTTGTTCAAACCGCTCATAGGCGGCCGCGACAATCCGATCCGTCGGGATCACAAACAACGAACTGACCGCGATCACGACAATCAGAACAACAACTCCCAAAATTCGAACAATCCAGCGCATGCAGGCTCCTTTGCGTTTTTGTACTTTAGTCACATAAGGCCACCTGTCACAATGATGGCTCTGTGGGCTTTCCTGACCGGCAAGACCCCGCTATAGCGATAGTATGAGCGTTAATCCCCCAAATCTCCGCCCTGATCTGGCCCCCAAGGCCCGACTGTCTGAACCCGACCGCCCGGGACAACCCAAAATCGGCATGGTGTCGCTTGGCTGTCCCAAGGCGCTGGTCGATAGTGAGCGGATTTTGACCCGCCTGCGTGCCGAAGGTTACGCCATCTCACCTGATTATGCCGGGGCTGAGGCTGTGATCGTCAACACCTGCGGATTTCTTGACAGCGCAAAAATGGAAAGCCTAGAGGCGATCGGTGAGGCATTACGCGAAAACGGCAAGGTCATCGTGACGGGTTGTTTGGGGGCTGAGCCAGATTACATCACCGGCGCCCATCCGACTGTTCTAGCCGTCACGGGCCCGCAGCAATATGAACAGGTGCTGGATGCGGTCCACGCGGCCGTGCCGCCGTCGCCCGACCCGTTTGTTGATCTATTGCCTGCCTCAGGTGTCAGCCTGACCCCGCGCCATTACAGCTATGTCAAGATTTCCGAGGGCTGTAATCACAAGTGCAAGTTCTGCATCATCCCCGATATGCGTGGCAAACTTGCCTCGCGGCCGGCGTACGCCGTAATGCGGGAGGCTGAGCGTCTGGTCGACGCGGGCGTCAAGGAGCTGCTGGTGATCAGTCAAGACACGTCAGCCTACGGATTGGACATCAAATATGCAGAGGCCAAGGGCCACCGCGCCCATATCACTGATCTTGCGCGTGATCTGGGCACACTTGGTGCATGGGTGCGTCTGCATTACGTCTACCCCTACCCGCATGTCCGCGACCTAATCCCGCTGATGGCAGATCCCGCCAATGGTGTGCTGCCCTATCTCGATATCCCGTTTCAGCACGCCCACCCAGATGTGTTGCGCCGCATGGCCCGCCCGGCGGCCGCCGCCCGCACCCTCGATGAGATCGTCGCATGGCGCGCGGTTTGCCCCGATATTACCCTGCGCTCAACGTTTATCGTCGGCTACCCCGGTGAGACTGAGGCCGAGTTCCAGACCCTTCTGGATTGGATGGATGAGGCGCAATTGGACCGTGTGGGTTGTTTTCAATACGAGAACGTTGCCGGTGCGCGCTCCAACGCGCTACCCGACCATGTCGCCGCTGAGCTCAAGCAAGAGCGTTGGGACCGTTTCATGGAAAAGGCGCAAGCCATCTCTGAGGCGAAATTAGCCGCCAAAATTGGCCGCCGGATGGACGTAATTATCGATGAGATCGATGAGGATGGTGCCACCTGCCGCACCAAAGCCGACGCGCCCGAGATCGATGGGAACCTGTTCATCGATGAGGGTTTTGAGGCGCTAAAGGTTGGAGATTTCGTCACAGTAGAGGTTGACGAGGCCAGCGAATATGACCTTTGGGGAAGTGTCGTCTAAGGGCCGATAACGGCTTTTTGACCGAATGTGCTCAGCGTATCATGTAGTGTGCGGAACTTGCCCAAGCAGGTCGATCATGTGCTTTGGTTTTGAACATGACCTGCTTTTGTCGGCGGCGATCATCACCCGTTTTTTATCGCAACCTGTGTCAGCGCAAAATGATCCCGACGCGATCCACGCATATCTTTCAGTTCCAAGTTGAACATCCGCAATTGTGTCAAGAACCCTGACTTGGCTTACAAGCCGTTTCTTTTGGTTGAGGAGCAGACGCGGGTCAGACAACCAGTGGCTGTTGTCGACGCGACTGGGCAAGGCCTTGTCCAGTTAGACCGCGCGAGGGGCAGAACTGATGCGACCTTTACAACGAATGCCACGGCCATAATTTGCAATGCAGAGTATCCGCGCTTGACGTTCGGCATGCAGACACTGCAATTTCGGTGCAGCAGGGGTCTCGCGGCGGTCGCGCGATATGACATGTCAGTCCCGGGGGCGTTGGCGTTGGGCAGTTCAATTCACCGCTCGCTGACAGCGCCATCAGCAGAACCGACTACGTTTCGGTCTGTTCGGGAAATTATAATATGGCGGGCGATCTGACCAACCCATTTCTGATGGACTGCGGGATCGACGAAACCACCTTCGACAGCAGCGCCTTTGCCGATGATCTGGGCGCAACGGGCACTGCTCCTGCGACCCCTGTTGCGATCGGACAAGACCTGTATCGGACCACGGTCTGGATAAACCTCAATTAGTCATCCTGCCCCAGCCAGACCCTGACGGCCTGTTGCACATGGCGAAACCTGTCCCCGCCCAGATGTTTGCCGCCATACCACCGCGTCACCACGACAAGTTGATTGCGCAGCTCTGCACGTTCCAGCATGCGGATGATGATCATCCCAGCCCCGCTTTCGCCGTCGTCGGATTTCAGCGGACCGTCGTCCAGCAAAACACCCCATGTATTGTGCGTCGCCTTGGCATATTTTTTGACCCGTTTGAGATCTTTCAGGAACGCCTCAACCTCGGCACGTGACGTCACCGCCCCACCCGATACCGCATATTTTGAACCGCGATCGCTAATCACATTTTCGATTTGGCGCATTGTTCAGCTACCCAATCAGCACGACGATCCAAGCAACCGCAATCGCCGTTATAGCCACACCTGCACTGCCAATATCCTTAGCCTGCCCTGCCATTGGGTGTAGGTCTGTGCTGATATAATCAACCACCCGTTCAATCGCAGTGTTCAGCAGCTCAGCCGCCAGCACCATGATCCCACCCATCAAGATCAGCGCGCGTTCTGCAGGCTCTAACGGCAGGCCTAGTGCTAATGCGGCAGAGGCAACATTCATCACCGTCCAAAATTTCAAACTCGGCTCAGACCTCCCGGCAAACTGCCAACCCGCTTGCGACCAGACGATCCGATTTATCAGACGCCCCCATTCCCGACTTAGACTTTCCATCCGCCCCCCCTTAGCGCATTTTGCGCAAGATTAGGCTGTGCGTACTGTCATGTCATCGAAAACTGGTCGAGAGGTTCAGGGCAATGCCTTCAACTCATCTGAATTGCGTTAAAGGCTGAGGGTTTCATCCACTTCTGGGTAAAAAGCGCACGATGGGGGCGGACTGTCATCGTTTCGGATATTCCTGCATCCTTGGTGCAGCAACCCGACAATTTGGGCCAATGCCCCCCCTATGCGAAGTGATGAAATGCGGGCCTTGATGCAGATCAAATCATCGAAAACGCGGCACTAGCGAAGCCCTGCAGCGGTGCGGCGCACAACCTCCTGTCGTTCAGAATTGGGGGGGTGACTGCCCAAAAATCGCTGCCCAGGGTCTGGAATGCGCTGGAAAAACGCAGCCCCAAGCAACGGGTCATAGCCCGCGCCAAAGGCGATCACAGTACCCAACGCATCGGCCTCCAACTCGTGATCTTGCGAAAATCGCCGCGCGCCGACCGCAGCACCCAATTCAAGAGCGCGCTGAATGCCCGCCTGATCGGCGCCACCCAACTGGGCCAATGTACCAAAAACTAACGCCCCTTCCCGGGCAGAATTCAACTGCTGTGGGATGTGGCCCGCGATATGATGTGCCGCCTCATGCCCCATGATGAATCCAAGTTCATCAACATTGCGGGCCGCAAAAATCAGCCCAGTGGTAAAGGTGATTTCTGGTCTGCCCGTGCGGCTGACAGTTTGAAACGCGTTCACGCCCGCACGCGGATCGGTTTCCAATCGGATCAGGAAATCGCAGTTTAGATCGCGCGCCCGTTCGCGGCACAGGCGCTCTGCGGTCGGCTCTACCCTTGCGACAACTTCGTTGAAATTCCGGATCGCCTGCGACGCACTCAGCGGCGGCGACACATTGGCCTGCACCTTGGGTGACGGGGCCGCGACCTGCACACAACCGGCACTTACCAACAACAGGCACAACGTTATTATCAAACGCACTAATAAGGCCTCCAGGCCATCTGTCTCAATATATGCGGTGAAACCCCGCACCCTGATGAAAGGACTTTGACCCACGCCATTCTGATCTTATCTTGGGTGTATGGATCCCAAAATCAACACCATTTATAACGCAGAATGTCCGGTTTGCCGGTTCGAGATTGACCACTATCGAGCCTACAGCACACAAGCTGATCTGCCGCTGACGTTTTGCGATCTCAACACAACTGATTTAGCGGCATGGGGTCTGAGCCCTGATCAGGCCGCGCGCCGATTGCACGTTTTGAAAGATGGTCAGCTTTATGCCGGAATGCCGGCTTTCTTTGTGTTGTGGCGACAGATGCCAAAGTATCACTGGCTTGCACGCCTGATCGACCGCGCTGTGCTTCGCCCGACGGCAATTGCTGCTTATGAATGGGTCTTGGCACCTCTGATCTATCGTTGGCATCTGCGCAGAACCACTCAAAAAATAGCGACCGACGCCCAACACCTTTGATTTTGCACCAAAGCCCTTTAGGTTGGAGCTATGTTTTCAATTGAGCACGAATTTGATGCGACGGTTGTAACCTTGGTGGATGAGGGACAGCTTCCGTTGCAAGAAGATCTGATCATCTCGGCATTTGCCGAGTGCGTCACTATTGAGCAGTTCGACGCACGTTTGGATAAAGTTCAGAAAATCACGCTGTCGATAGAACAGCTGCATGATCTGGCCGCGGCCTTGGATCTGCCAGAGGGTCTGTATCGTTTGGGCCAAGCTCCAGCGCGTGGGACCAAAGACTAAAGACCTCCAACAGATTTTGCTAAAGTCAGATCCCCCATGGTGGCCGTTTCGCACGCACACGCACACAGCACCGGTAATTTGCCCCGTTGCGCCCAGCCCTGCCCACCTGCCATAATCGCTTCAAAGATCGGGGGGCGGCGATGACGACGGGCTTTTTCTGGAATGAACGATGCTTCTGGCATTCAGGCGGCGACTATGCCCTGACCATGCCAGTTGGTGGGTTGGTACAGCCCCTTGCTGCCGGTGGTCTACCAGAGAATCCAGAGACCAAGCGCCGCCTTAAAAACCTGATGGATGTCACCGGTCTGACCGAAGAACTACACACCCAAAGTGCCCCCCCGGTAACCCAAGAGGATCTGTTGCGCGTCCATCCGCAAAGCTACCTTTCGGCCTTTGAAGCGATGGCAAATACCGGCGGCGGGGAGCTTGGTTTGCGAACCCCCTTTGGCCGCAGCGGTTTTGAAATTGCGGGGCTTTCGGCAGGCTTGGCCAAATCAGCGCTTTATGCGACCCTGCGCGGTGAGGTCACGAACGCCTATGCCCTGTCACGTCCGCCGGGACATCACTGCCTACCCGATTTTCCCAATGGATTTTGCCTGTTGGCCAATATTGCGATCGCGGTTGAGGCCACATTTGAGGGTCGCATGGTTGAACGCGTCGCAGTTCTGGACTGGGACGTGCATCATGGTAACGGGACTGAGGCGATCTTTTACGATCGCGACGATGTTCTCACCATATCCATCCACCAGGAGCGGAACTATCCACTTGATTCCGGTGATTTTGAAGATCGCGGATCGGGGGCGGGGGATGGGTTCAACCTAAACATCCCATTGCCGCCAGGTGCTGGCCACGCGACCTATCTTGAGGCGATGGAGCGCCTTGTCATCCCAGAGCTTTCAGCCTTCCAACCCGACGTGATCATCGTTGCCTGCGGCTATGATGCGGCAGCGATTGATCCGCTGTCGCGCATGTTGGCTACTGCAGATACGTTCCGCCAACTGACCGCCATGACCAAAGAACTGGCCGATGATCTTTGTGATGGTCGGTTGGTTCTGGTCCATGAGGGCGGATACTCTGAAGTTTACGTACCTTTCTGCGGTCACGCAGTTCTGGAAACCCTCTCAGGTTCTAAGATCACAGCACCTGACCCATTTGCTAAAACCTTTGATGCTCGCCAACCCGGCCCCCGGTTTGAGGCTTTTTGTTCAAGCCTGATCGGTGAAATGGAAAGTGCGCTGTGACGGACACTTAACCTTGCGGATTAACCCATGCTGAGTCGCGTCAGATCGTTGACTCTGCGCAGGCCGCACGTCAGTTTGACACTAATATTTGAAGGGGAGCCCCTCTATGAAAAAAGTATATGCTTCAGCCAATGATGCGCTGGATGGATTGCTATTCGACGGAATGATGATCGCAGCCGGTGGTTTTGGCCTGTGCGGGATCCCCGAACTGCTTTTGCAGGCCATTAAAGACGCCGGCACAAAAGATCTGACATTCGCATCCAACAATGCAGGTGTCGATGATTTCGGCATCGGCATCCTGCTACAAACCAAACAGGTCAAGAAGATGCTCTCGTCCTACGTCGGCGAAAATGCGGAATTCATGCGCCAATATCTAAGCGGTGAGTTGGAGCTTGAGTTCAACCCCCAAGGCACATTGGCCGAAAGGATGCGCGCCGGTGGCTCCGGCATTCCGGGGTTCTACACTAAAACAGGTGTCGGAACGGTGATCGCTGACGGTAAAGAACACAAAGATTTCAACGGCCAAACTTATATCCTTGAAGAAGGTATTTTTGCAGATCTGGCGATTGTTAAGGCCTGGAAGGCCGATGCAACCGGCAATCTTGTGTTTCGCAAGACTGCGCGCAACTTTAACCCACCCGCCGCAATGTGTGGCAAGATCTGTGTGGCTGAGGTCGAAGAGATCGTTCCGACAGGCTCGCTCAACCCCGATATGATCCACCTGCCCGGTATCTATGTGCACCGCATCGTTCAAGGCGAGCACGAAAAACGCATCGAACAACGCACGGTCCGCTAATGTGCATTGCTGTCAAATCACCCTACGAAGGCCTTGAACCAAGGGCATTCTGGAGCACTGGTATCGCTGAAGGCGAAAGCTACTGGCCAGATGACAAAAAGAACAGAGAAAGAGAACACGCCTGTCAGCAACGCTCCAAACACCCGATGGCCGACGCTCTGTTTCGCTTGTGGTGAGTTGATTTGGATAGATCAGCCCGAAAGTTGGGAGCCCGTCTGGTTTGGCAACCGGAAAATACGATACATGCACCGTTTTAGACCCGTTCAGAGTATGCAGCAGACGAAGCGGATGGTGAATTCGCAGCCGACAACTACCACATGAATATCAGCTTCGGGCGTGTGATGCTGCCCGAAATATACCAAGCCGCTAACAATTCACAAAGCGAGGAATAACTATGCCCTGGGATCGCAACCAAATGGCCGCCCGCGCGGCACAAGAACTGCAAGACGGCTGGTATGTGAACCTTGGGATTGGCATTCCGACGCTGGTGTCCAACTACATCCCCGAAGGTATCGAGGTCACTTTGCAGTCGGAAAACGGAATGCTGGGTATGGGCCCGTTCCCGACAGAGGATAAAGTTGATGCGGATCTGATCAACGCGGGCAAACAGACGATTACCGAACTACCACAAACCGCCTATTTTGATAGCGCGCAAAGCTTTGGCATGATCCGGGGCGGCAAAATAGCGATGGCCATTCTTGGGGCCATGGAAGTCTCTGAAAAAGGTGATCTGGCCAATTGGATGATCCCTGGCAAACTGGTTAAGGGCATGGGTGGCGCGATGGATCTGGTCGCTGGCGTCGGCCGTGTGGTCGTTGTGATGGATCACACCAATAAACATGGTGACAGCAAGGTTCTGGCCGCCTGCACGTTGCCATTGACCGGCAAGAATGTTGTTGACCGGATCATCACCAATCTGGGTGTTTTGGATGTTGTTGAGGGTGGGCTGCGGATTGTTGAGCTGGCAGACGGCGTCACCGACGACCAATTGCGCGCGGCCACAGAGGCCAAAATTATCTGAGAACGCTCGCAAAATCACGTACCCCAACGGCCGCTAAAACTGGGCAGGCGATACCGCCGGCACGGTCATAGATTGGTTTTTGCGTTTGCTTGCGGATACCCGTTCCGCAAGCGCGGAATGATCAGTCTTTGTCCATTTGTGAAAGCGCACAGTAAACGGCGCCCCGAACCGTTTAACGTCTTTGCATAGATCGCTACATCGCCTGAAAGACGCATCCTTCCCAAATCAACTCGGGTGGGGTCAGGCACATCAATCGCGCCACTTGCCACGTTGCCAGAACTTTGGGCACGTAATTGCGGGTCTCAGGATAATTCGGAACACCTTGGGCCAGACGAACAGCCCCCTCACCAGAGTTATAGGCAGCCAGAACCAGAACCGGGTCACCGTCGAACTCACCCATCAGCCAATCTAGATAGGCAACACCACCGCTAATATTCTGGGTCGGATCAAAACTGTCGATAACATCAAAGCGGGCGGCCGTGGCCGGGATCAGTTGCATCAATCCTTGCGCCCCTGCCCCACTTTGGGCGTCAACACGTCCACCAGACTCAACCGAGATGACGGCCAACACCAACGCGGGCGAAACCTGCGTGCCAATGGTTGCCTGCAAGATCGCAGCACCGTGGGCCTGCACGATCGGTTGCAGATCGGCCACGCGCGCTGTGCCCAAACGCGCAGCTTCAGGGGCGTTATCCAACAACAACAGCGCCTCATGAAAACGCGCCGTACTCGGGATGCCTGTGGCTGAGACTGCTGACCAGAACCACATGGCTGCGGGTTGGGGCGCTGGCGTTACAACGGCTGCGGGGACTTGCATCGGGCTGGCCGCGCGGGGGCTACTGGCCGGAGCTATCTGGATATTAATCCGCGGCGCTGTTGAATTGGTCGTCGGCGGCACGACTCGGCGAAAGGTAAATTCGGGAAATGGCGCAGGTTCAGTCGATTGTGCGCCCACAATGGCGGGAACCGTCACACACACCACCAAAACGATCCGTTTAATGTACCGAAACATCACTGCTCTGCCTGTTATTTTCCACGAAGTTTGCCTGACGAATCGGCGATTTGATAGCCATGACCCTCAACTTAATTTTTGGGCCGCAAAAGATCAAATTTCGTCAATTCCACATAACCTATTGATAATATATGATAAATTTTTAGGCGTTAATCTTTTGTTAATCTATGTTGCGTGAAATTAACTAATTAGCGCCCAATTCCCGCCCGATTTTCAGGGTCTTTGGATGATGTTGAAACAGTGGCGCTGACCGCAGATAAATAGAGGTCAATCAAGGCGCTTGATAATAACTTAGCAACCTATCGAGGGACGAAATCATGACTAATCTTATCAAAAACTTCGCAAAATCCGAATCCGGCGCAGTCACTGTTGACTGGGTTGTTCTGACAGC
>JBLHOS010000005.1:0-62655 GCA_047623825.1 Paracoccaceae bacterium
GTCGCGGAAGTCCAGGTCCGCATCGCCGTCATGAACGGCTACACAGCCCTTGGCATCCCTGTCACAGAGGCCGTGGGATGAATCCCTCTGGGGAAAGGGGAACCTCGGGTATCAGGGGCTTTGTGCAACAAAGACCTGCAAACCACGAGAGGGCGCCATCGCCAAGGAACGTGATCCCGGTGCTGTCCACTGCCCGGCAGGGTTTTGCGAAACAGTGTCCCGAGAGGGACCAGCAGGTTCAGCGGGCCATCCACACGGCGAAAGGGGATCTGCACGGTCATGGTCTTTTGCCTGCGCCACAGCGTCGAGAAGTCCGGCACGGGCCAGTGCAGCCCCGCCACCATCCCGGAAGTCTGGCGCAATGGCAGCTTGAAAAGGATCTTGACCGACAGGCAGAACTGGATGGCCGCATCGCAAAACACCGCAGGCCGTCCGGGTCGACCGTCACGCGGCGCGCGCCAGATCATATCCTTGTCGACCCAGATCAGCAAAGACCCCCGCTCGCGCCGCAATGCGTTGTAGCTGGACTAGTTCCCCGTGCGATAGCGGGCGGGAGCTGGCTTGCTCACGCAGCGTGTCTAACGGCATGGATTCAAAAAGTGAATCCCGCACGTCAGAGTTCTGCAACAACGCCCAGGAACACGCAAAAGCCCTGGCGAGAAGATCGTCAAAGATATCAAACGGGCTACCCGCAAGCATTATTCGTCGCAAGAGAAGATCAGGATCGTCATGGACGGTCTGCGAGGTGAAGACAGTATTGCCGCTAGGTGAATTTTGTGGAGGGCTTTATGGTGGGTAGCATTAATCTTATTTAATAAGATACATAAATTACAGCATGTTGCAGTAGTTTGTGGCGGAGAGACAGGGATTCGAACCCTGGAGACGGTCACCCGCCTACACACTTTCCAGGCGTGCGCCTTCGACCACTCGGCCACCTCTCCGTGAGGACGCGAAATACATCAACCCCGTCGGCAGGTGCAAGCCACAACTGTCACCAATCTGCAATTTTCTACAACCAAGCCAAACCTTAGGGCGCGAGGATCACACTCATTCGGCGATTTTGCCGGCCTTTCTTCTCAATCTTGCCCAAAGTCACCGGTCCGATCTCTGAGGTGCGCGCCACATGTGTACCCCCACAGGGTTGCAAATCGATCTGACGCTCGGCGGTGCCGATGCGGACCAGACGCACCCGCCCTGCCCCCATTGGCGGCATTACCGACATGGTTTTGATCAATCCAGGATTTGCGCGCAGCTCATCATCGGTAATCCAGCTTTCGGTGATTTCGAGATCGTCTTGGATCAGCTTGTTCAGCTCATATTCTAGGGCGTCTTTGTCATCAGGCGCCTCTGGCATATCAAAATCCAGCCTGCCCTTTTCGGCAGTGATCGCCCCACCTGTGACTGGCAGCGGCACCACCACAGACAGCAGATGCAATGCAGTGTGGATCCGCATATGGGCAAAGCGCCGGTCCCATTGCAGGTGCTGCTCAATCTGCATGCCTACGTCGGGCAACGCCATGGGTTCTGATGGGATCAAAACAATCTCGTCACCGTCGCCCTTTACCGAGGTCGCAATCGGTAGCCGACCACCTGGCCAATGCAGCACCCCGCTGTCGCCCGGCTGACCGCCACTCCGAGCATAAAGGATAGTCGCATCCAGAACGACCCCGCCCTCATCAGTATGGCGCATGACGGTGGCAGGCGCGGTCTTGAGATAGGCGTCGTCCATAAACAAGCGGGTCGTCATTAGCTGTCTCCATCCACGTCAGGATCGTCAAAGTTATTGATCGGGGTTTTGCTCGGGCCAGTATCAGCCGGAACTGTGCCGGCCATTGCACCCAAAGCCTCAGGATTGCGCAACCAAACATCGCGCTGCGCAAACGGGATCTCGATCCCTTCAGCCCCGAAACGCGCGGCAATGGCATGGTTCATATCGCTTTTGACCGTCAGCACCCAATTCACATCACGAAGGATCGCGCGGATCTCAAAATCCAGACTGTCAGCGCCAAATCCCTGAAAGATGACTGCGGGTTCAGGGCGCAGCAGAACCATTGGATGGGCTGAGGCAATCTCTTTCAGGATTGTCTCAACCCGGCGCGTATCGGTGCCGTAGGCAACTCCAACTGGCACGATCACCCGCCCCGTGTTGTTGTTGTGGGTCATGTTGGTGACCACACCCGAGATCAGATCGGCGTTCGGCACAATCACGTCAGAGCGGTCAAACGTCTCTAGTCGGGTTGAGCGGACAGAGATATCGCGGACATACCCCGCCATCCCGTTCACTTCGATCCAATCACCCTGCTTGATCGGGCGCTCAACCAGCAAAATAATCCCCGAGACAAAGTTCGACACGATGGTCTGCAGACCAAAACCGATACCGACCGACAATGCGCCCGCGACGATGGCAAGTGAGCTAAGGTCAATCCCCGCCGTGGTAATAGCGATCAGAGCCGACAGAAAGATGCCGACATAGCCAGTGCCCGTCAAAACCGCGCTGTGCCCACCCGCATCAAGGCCGGTCTTAGGCAGAACCGAGGTCCGCAATGTTGCCTGAACCAGCCGCGTCGCGGTGTAGCCAATCACAAACACAATCACGAACATTACAAAGCTGGAGGGCGAAATTTGCACGCCACCAATGGAGAACCCCGCGAGGAACTGTTGCCACAGATCGCCCAACTGTGCCGCACGCATTCCCCAGATCAGCGCAAAAAATGGCAGCATCATGATCGCCAGCGCAAAGCCGATCAAGGTCGGGATCAGCGCGTCATTCAACCCCTCAGACTTGTTGACGATCGCCCCATAAATATCCACGACCAGTCGCTGCAAGATGCCCAAGATCGCCATCAGCGCCAGACTGGACACCGACGGGAACAAGAAGCTGGTCCCAGCTGAGAAATAGCCAATGCCGGCCAGTGTCGGTCCTAAAAGGGCAACCGCGATGATCACTCGGCCAAGGCTGACATAGATCCGGTTCAAGATCGTGACGTCCTCGCAGCCCTCTGCCACGTTTGTTGCATGGATCATCAAGAAACGGCCCAGACGGAATAACAAAAATCCAGTCAAAACGATCAACGGAAAACTCTGAACCAGTCGGTCGCTTTCAGCAAACCCTTCGCTGTCGGCAACCGCACTCAACAGTAAACTCAGCGCAATAATCACGCCCAGACCCGACGCCGACCATCGCCCCTTTGCACGCTGTGGCGCAGTCAGGTTAAGAGGCCGCGGGGCGGTTTCGCGGATCGGAAAGACCTGATGACCCAGCCAACGTGCCAACACAATCGACAGCACTGCTGTCGGCAGAACCCCCATGACAACAGAGCCGCGCAACCCGATCATCCCGGTTGAGCTGAACGCCATTATCAGCGCCAGCCACGCCACCAAGCGCAGAGCCGAGTGAAGCAGCGACAACCCGAAGGTCATCAGTCGAGCCCGTGGCGATGTCGCCTCATGCGCAACAAGGGGGCGCATCAGCCGATCGACCCATCGACGACTCCTAGCCAGCAATACCACCCCCACCAGCGAATAGAACACCACTAGCGGCCCGTTATCACTTAGCGAGGTAAGGTGGATCTGCGACGACGATATCCGGCCAACTTCGGCGCCAAGCGCCCTAAGCCATTCGAACACAACTGTGATCGCTTCGGTCCAATTGGTCGGGTTCAGGGGCGACGGCCCCAGTTGGAACCAAGCGCCAGCCTGGCGCGCTGCAATCAACGCGTCGATCTCAGAAATAAGTCCAATCGACCGCAGTAATTCAGCATCGGCCTGACGCACTGGTACTTCAGCCTCGGCCAAACGGTTGGTCAGCCCAGTGCGCTGTTCGGCAATGACTGCGGGCTCCGTTGCCCCGTCTGGTACCACACCCAAGGCAACCAATTGGGCTCGCAGCGTCTCAATCCGCGTCGAATTGATGTTTTGCGCTTCTCGAAACTGTGTGCGCCATTCAACCAGATTTACGCGCAACTGCTCAAGCGCCGCATCTGACGCGCGCCCGGCATCGATCACCCGTTCGGCCCGGTCGGCAATTTGTGTCCAGGCTGGATAGTCCGGCACGGTCTGAGCCACCGCCGATAGTGCAAGCGTCAAGCTAAACAGGACTATCGCTATCAGACGACCGATCATGCCGGGTTACTCGAACGCATTGGGCAGATCTTGCGGCGCGCGGTCCAGCCATTCGGGAACCGGCAGTCCCTGCTCACGCAGAAATTCCGGATTATAAAGCTTGGATTGATAGCGCGTGCCGTAATCACATAAAATCGTCACGATGGTGTGACCCGGTCCCAGATCGCCCGCCATATGCATAGCACCTGCGATATTAATGCCTGAGGATCCGCCAAGACACAGACCTTCGTCAGCCAACAGATCAAACACGATCGGCAATGCCTCATGGTCGGGGATCCGGTAGGAGTAATCTGGTGTGAACCCTTCCAGATTGGCTGTAATCCGCCCCTGCCCAATCCCCTCAGAAATCGAGGAGCCTTCAGACTTCAGCACGCCCTCGGTGTAGAACGAATAAAGTGCGGCCCCTTCGGGATCAGCCAAACCCATCTTTACGCCTTTGGGTTGCAGGGCTTGCGCCACGCCGGCCAACGTCCCGCCAGAACCGACCGCACAGATGAAGCCATTCACCTTGCCATCGGTCTGCTCCCAAATCTCAGGACCGGTGGTTTCCACATGCGCCTGCCGGTTGGCAACGTTATCGAACTGATTGGCCCAGATGGCACCGTTCGGCTCAGTCTTGGCCAGTTCATTGGCCAAACGCTCAGAGTAGTGGATGTAGTTGTTGGGGTTCTTATAAGGGGCGGCAGGCACCTGAACCAATTCGGCCCCAGCCAAACGCAACATATCTTTCTTTTCCTGACTCTGCGTCTCGGGGATCACGATCACGGTTTTAAAGCCAAGCGATGCGCCGACCAGCGCCAGACCGATGCCGGTGTTACCTGCAGTGCCCTCTACGATCGTGCCACCCGGTTTCAGCTCCCCTGAAGCGATTGCACTGCGAATGATATACAGCGCCGCGCGGTCTTTGACCGACTGACCGGGATTCATGAATTCAGCTTTACCCAAGATCTCACATCCAGTCTCATCACTGACCTTGTTGAGCCTGATTAAGGGCGTGTGGCCGATCGCTGCTGACAGATCCTTGTAAGTTTGCATCGCCTTATCTCCGAGTATTTGGTGTTACTAAAGGGA
Organism: Paracoccaceae bacterium; assembly: GCA_047623825.1. GTDB lineage: Bacteria > Pseudomonadota > Alphaproteobacteria > Rhodobacterales > Rhodobacteraceae > JBLHOS01. The sequence goes on from JBLHOS010000005.1 coordinate 5,194, forward strand.
TATGCGTGCCAATCCGCAAACTCAAGCGCTCGCGGTGATTAGGATCGCAACCGCGCACGATTGGCCGCCAACCATTGCGCTGAGATGATCAGTGACGCGTTACACGCCTCACCGCTGGCCAATAGCTCCATCAATTGCTCAAAACTTATGATGATGCCGCGGATATCCTCTTGCTCAGTCTCAAGGCCTGCAACGCTGGCGGCCTCATCTGGCAATTCGGCAATTCCGATATACGAATACAAGATCTGTGAGATCCCTCCGGGCGACGGATAATATTCAGCCACAAAATGCAGCGCCCCTAGAACCAGATGCGCCTCTTCGAGCGCCTCACGGCGTGCGGCGGCCTCATTTTGCTCATCGGAGTCCACGATCCCCGCGATCGGTTCCAACAGCCAAGGCTGCGGATCGTCGTGGGCGTAGGCGGCGATCCGGAACTGCTCTACCAGCAGCACCCGGTCACGCACCGGATCATAGGGTAGCACCGTCACCGCATCAGCGACCTGAAAAACCGCACGATTGGCATGTGCAGATTGCGCGTTATTGAACCGACGGAACCGGAAATCATATTCTTCAACTGTGAAGAATTTTTCATATGGCCGGGTCAATCTTTCAATTGTCACATCTTCGCGCCGCATCGGGGCGCTGACCGCCTCAGGCCGCATTCGTTTTGAGGTGCGCAGCTGCGATTGCGCGCGTGCCCAGATGATACCGCGTCGCTGCGCCATCACATCCGCTGCAACGAACCCGAACCCGCGCATTACCTCTACTGAGGCTTTTAGCGTGACCTCTGCCAGATCATCGACCCAGTCCTGCAACACCCAAACAGCCCCTTTGGGCCAAACGTCTGCGGGTGGCATATAGACCATTGTCGCAACCGGGCCCGCATCTGCGTGGACCGAAACCTCAGTCAGCGCATAGTCAAACGCGGCTTCATAAAAGTCTAGCTTTGCGATATCGGCGTCCAACAGGCCAGTTACGATGATGCCAGCAGCCCTACCACCGGTTTCAACCACCAAAACCGGGAATTTCTGATTGCGAACCCAATAGACCGCATGATCGTGCAAGACGGCAGGTCGCACCTGAGCCTCGCGCCCCAAGACCAGCTGTAACAACGGCGCGTGGCACAAAGTACCATAGAAAAATAAACTATACATACGGGCCCTTTGCTAGATCCAGTGCCGCGACGCATACTCAGTTATCAGCCCCGCAATAGCACCCCCGATTAGCAAAGTACCGGCGACAGGTACAGTTAAGACCAACCACCCAAAGTCGATGAACAAATCAATTGAGGCCATCGCAGCCTCACCCGGGCCATCATAGCGCAGACGTGTCGAGCGCTCGAACATTTCCTCCAGCGAGAAAATCACGACACCCCAAAAGGCGATCTGGACCGATGTCCGCACACCACCACCAATGGCCACGCGCCAGCCATTACCTGCGACCCGGCCCATTACAATCCAGCCCTGCAAAACACCCAAAACCACAATCGTCGGAATAAAATAACCCAGAGCAGAGCCTTCGGGCAGACTGTTCACGACTTGAATTGCCGCGATATAGGCAACCAAGGCAAACAGAACCGCCCCCGCCAATTTTGGCCCCGTCGGCATCTCAGCTGGGCCGCGTCACGGTGATCTGCGTGACGTCGCAATTGCCAAACCGAAACGTCGCCGCACAGGAGGTAAGATAAAAGTTCCACATCCGCCGAAATCGGTCGTCAAAACCAAGGGCTGCAACCTCATCCCAACGATTATTGAACGTGTCATACCAACGCCGCAGCGTGTGACTGTAACTCTCACCAAATTCGATTGAGCCTTTTATTTGCAAACCAGACTTCCTAACTTCTTCGCGCAGCACACTGGGCGATGGTAGCATCCCGCCTGGAAAAATATACTTTTGAATGAAGTCGACGCCGTGTTTGTAAATTTCCCACCGGCGGTCCTGCACTGTGATGATTTGCAACGTCGCGTGACAGCCCGGTTTCAGGCATTTGCGCAGCGCCTCAAAAAAGACCGGCCAATACTTTTGGCCAACCGCCTCAAACATCTCAATCGAGGCAATACCGTCATAGCAGCCCCGCTCATCGCGGTAGTCCTGCATCTTGATCTCGACCATATCGCTGAGCCCAAGCCGTTCCATCCGCGCCACGGCATAATCATGCTGTTCTTGCGAAATCGTCAGTCCGGTGACGCGTAAGCCCCGTTGCAAGGCGGCGTATTCGGCGAACCCGCCCCAGCCACAGCCGATCTCCAGCACGTGATCGCCAGGTTTTGCACCCATCTGATCCACCATAGAGGCATATTTTTGCGTCTGCGCCAGTTCTGTCGGTTCTTGCCCGGTTTCAAATAGGGCAGAGGAATAGGTCATCGTGTCATCCAGCCACAGGCCGTAGAACTCATTGCCCAAATCATAGTGATGGCTGATATTCTTGCGCGCCTGACGCTTGGAATTGGATTGGAGCCAGAACCGCAGCCGCTCATAGGCGCGAATTATCGGCATTCCCAGAAAGCCGTCATAGATTTCTTCATTGTCCGCATGCACCAGATCCATGAATGCCTGCAGGTCTGGTGTGCTCCACCAGCCATCAAGATAGGCTTCACAAAACCCCAAATCTCCCTCACGGATCAACCGTCCAAAGATATCTGGATTGTGAATATCCAACTGGGCCGCTGGGCCGGGATTGCTGCCCTCAGCGCGAAAGACGCGGCCATCAGGCAGACGCATGTCCAGTCGCCCGTGATCCATTTTCAGTGCTGTCTCAAAGACCGGCCCGAAATAGCGCGGAAGCCCTTTTTCGCCCTGGATGCTCGTCTTGAATGCCATTGTGTCCCCATTATCCATCGTAGTTTGGGCGAAACACTGATCTGATTTCAAGCCAAATCAGATGCGTTGCGCGCACGCTTAAAATGCCCGTACCTTATAGGCCGCAAGCGCGCGCTCCCGGCCGCTCTCCAAAGATACGATGGGTGTGGCCGGATAGTTCACTTTTGGGCTCATTTTCCATGTTTTGGGGACAGCATCAAAGAATGACAGCGCCTCGGCACCCGGACTGGCCGAGATCTCGGCCAACCACCGCCGTTGATAGACACCCGCCGGATCAAACTTTTGTGCCTGTGTGGCGGGGTTAAACACCCGAAAATAGGGTGTGGCATCGGGACCAGACCCTGCAGACCATTGCCAGCCCATAGCGTTGGACGCGGGATCCCAATCGATCAGACACTGCTCAAACCAGATTTGGCCAACGCGCCAATGGGTCATCAGATGTTTGGTCAGGTAGGACGCGACCAGCATCCGGGCGCGGTTGTGCATACGACCAGTGACATAAAGCTCCCGCATCGCGGCATCAATCACCGGCAGCCCGGTGCGCCCACGCCGCCAATCCTCAGCCTGATCGTTGTCCCCGCGCCACGGGAACGCATCCCATTCAGGTCGCCAGTTCTGGGTGGTGATATGGGGCGTGTGAAACACCAGATGATAGGCAAAGTCGCGCCAAATCACTTCTTTCAGGAACGTCTCTGCTCCGGGCATTCCAGTCTGCATCGCACGCCAACCTGCATGCCAGCATTGGCGGGGGCTGATCTCACCGTAGCTCAGCGGCTCTGACAGTTTTGAGGTCCCATCAACCGGCAACTGATCGCGGGCCTCTTTGTAGTGGGCGATGCGCTCCTCGATGAACGTTTCAAGACGCGTAGCAGCCGCCACCTCCCCCAAGATCAGATAGGGCCGCACCACGGCGCCGCCCCGGTTCATCGCGCGCCCCATGTGCCAATCGTCTAGGGCAGCACTGTCAGGCCAGACCACAGGGGGGCGCAGCGCAGGCACTGGCAACACAGGCGCAATCGGTCGGTCCCGAACGGTCTTCCAGAACGGCGTATAGACCCGGTAAAATCCACCGGTTCCGGTTTGAACGGTCCACGGCTCATGCAAGACGTGCCCGGCATGGCTGATCGCGGTCAGTCCGTCCAAGCGCAATCCGACCTTCACGCCCTCATCGCGCGCCTTGCTTTGCGGATCATAAAGCCGGTTCCAATACACCGCATTGGCCCCGGTTTCGGCCGCCAGCTGACGCAACACATCCAACGCAGTACCGCGGCGCAGGATCAAGCGACTGCCCTGCGCGGCCAAGCTGGACGCAAATGTCTGTGCCGCCAATCCAAGTCGCCATTTCGGGGCAGCCAGATGCTGCTCTGCAACCTCATCAAGCACAAACACCGGGATCACCGGTTGCCCAGTGCCCGCAGCTGCATGCAACGCAGGATTATCGGCGAGGCGAAAATCCCGGCGCATCCAGTACAAAATTGGGGGTGGCATCATTTGTAACGGCCTTGCCTTGTATCTTTGAGCGCAACTTAGCGCGCAAAGACTGGGATCAAGAGATCAGTGGCCTTGTGGACCAATCCAGTCGATCTGGCAGATCTCTGCCGAACGCCCATCAAAGTCCCAAACCCGGCCAAACGCACGAACGCGGCCTTTGGTGGCAGTACCGACGGTAATATCGGGACCCATCCAGTATTTAGTGTTGGTGACAACGATATCTTGATCAGCGTCATTGCCGCCGACTGGCACAACCTCACCCTGGATTACCTTGCCAACAGTCAGACGGCGGGTTTTGCCCTCAGTCTCAAAACTGACGGGCGCACGCTCCGCCCCCAAAAACTCACTAACCAGCACCTTGAACAGACCCGTTGTGCCGCGCGCCTTGCCAGTAAAGATGTTAATCAGCGCGTCATAGGCATCGTCGCTGGCACGATCATCGATATAGGCCGCAGCCTTCCAGTTGCCACGTGCCATAAGGCCCGGGATTTCAAGGATCAGACCGACGTTCAGCCCACTCAGATCCTCATCGCCGTAAAAGCCGCTATCGATGCGGATGCCAGACCACGCCTGACAATAACCTTCGGTCGGGGCATGGGTGCCAAGCGACACAACGCACGGGCAAAACACCGTGCAATTGCAATTCAGGATCAGCTCACCCTTGATCGCCCAAGGCACCTGACCAAGTGGCACAGGGCCAGCACCCGGGCGTTTATCTGAGAGTTTTGTCGGCACAGCCAAATGGTCACTCATCGGTCTCTCCTTTTAGAGGGCTGCCAAAAGGGCTGCCACAGATCCACCCAAAAGGGCAAAGCCCAAGGGTCGTGTTAGCACCGCACCAAAGCGCGGCAATTTTTCAAATGTCATCAAAACGGTGGCGAGGCCCATCCAAATCAGGCTCATCAATCCACCGACAAAGGCCAGCGCCATAAGGGCCCAGCAACACGCCAGACAAATCGCCCCAAGCCTAAGGCCCATCAAGACCCCCGCCCGGTTCCCGGGTTTCCAATATTGCATAAAAAACGTTAGCGGCTGGCGGCATTTACTAAGGCACGCGTCCTTCAGGTTGGTCAACTGCCACGCACCTGCCAACCCCAGCAACCCGGCCGTCAGCCACAGGTTCAACGATCGCCCCGTCGCGTCCAGATGGCCAAGCCCCGCCAGAAACACCTGAACGCCCGCAGCCAGAACCGCAAACCCGATCCAGACCAGCAGATATCCCGCGATCACCGGCCAGACCCGGCCCGCCCCACTTTGCGACAAATCACTATACGTCAGGAATGCTGGCACAGCGGTGGGCAACATCATCCCGGCGGCCATGATAATCCACATCGCCAGAACAGCAGGAAACCGCCCCTCCGCGCCAGCCGCACACAGGGCACCCCACAGGCTCATACCAGTTGCATTTAACGCAGCCAGATCGCTTTGAGTGGCCATGAAAAACAGACCGGTCCACGCCGCGAGGATGCCCATATAAAGGACAATCCAAGTGCCGAACTCGCCGCTTCGAAGGCGGACCATTTGTAGGATTGCTTCGCTCACCTACGCCTCCCGTCGCGCTGAACCATTAGACCCGACGCTTACAGAGAAATTTGCCTCGTGCAACTCTTTCGGGCAAACTCCTCTTGCTCGGACGTTACGTCTTTTCTAGTGTCGTGCATTGTTTGCCACCTTTGACCCCTGCGAGGACCTGACCATGATCAAACAGATGCTACTTGGCACTGCTGCCCTGCTTGCGCTCAACCTGCCTGCGTTTGCCGCTGATGAGGACCTATTGGTCTTCGACTATTCCGGGTTTGAAAACCCGTCATACCACGGCCCGTATATCGACGCCCATGGCGAGAGCCCAAACTTCGCTTTCTTTGGTGACGAAGATGAGGCGTTCCAGCGTTTGGTTTCAGGGTACTCCACGGACGTGACCCATATCTGCGCAGGCTCAGTATCGCGTTGGCAGGCCTCTGGCATTATTGAGCCTTGGGACACCTCGTTGATCCCCGATTTCAGCTCGATTGATGGCACCTTGGTCGGGGCCGACGTGTTGTCGGGCAGCGCCGAGCTGTATTTCTTGCCAACCGACTTTGGCTCCACGGGTGTGACCTACAATACAGACGAAGTAACGGCTGAGCAGGTTAGCTCTCTTCAGGTCTTTACCGATCCTGCGTTTGCGGGCCGCCTTTCGATCCCTGACAATGTCGACGATGCCTTTGCGCTGGCGTATCTTGCCACCGGCACAACGGACTGGACCAACGCCACCGAGGCGCAGTTCACTGCGGCTGCCGATTGGCTGCGCTCTATCCACGAGAACCTGCGGACCTACTGGACCGATCCGGCTGAACTTGGTCAGCTGATGGGCTCAGGTGAGATCCTGGTGGCTTGGGCTTGGAACGAAGTTCCCGTTGCAATGGCCGACGAAGGCTTTCCCGTCGGGTTTGAGCGCAACACAGTTGAGGGCACATCGGTCTGGCTGTGCGGCTACGTCAACATGCTTGAGGCACCCGGCGTCGAAGCCAAGGCCTATGACTACGTGAACGCATTGCTCTCCGAGGTCTCTGCAGAGGCCTTGATCAATGAAGGCTTTGGCACTGCCAACTCAGTCGCGCTGAATGCTTTGGGCCAAGAGACCCTGACCGAAAATGGTCTTGGGGCCGTGACGGTCCCGGTTCTTGCGCAATTGCCCATCTCAAATGAGCTGCGTCAGATGCACGCCGAAGCGTTTGAGCGGATCAAAGCAGGCTTCTGAAGTCAGATTTATGAAATCAGAAAAGGCGCTCCTCGGGGCGCCTTTTTTCGGTGGGATCTGGTCTGTCGATCCGCAGAAAATCACCGCCCTTTGATCGCAAAAGATCTGTAATCAGCTTCCCCAAAGAACCATCGGATCTGCAAAATTTGGCGATGGTTGCACGCTGCGAATTCTTTCAGGTCGTCTCATTTTTCGGGGACAGATAGATGACGGTCAGAGCATTCATTGCATTTTTAGTTGGTTTTTTTCTGGCCCCAAATCGCTGCATCATAATTCGCGCGTCCGATTGCGACAGCTATGATCGTTGTTCCTTTGACAGAGCGATCAAGCAGTTTCTGGCGGCGGATGATGATCACGGGCGGCTCGTGCGTTTGGAACCGGTCTTGCTCAACGATCACTCCGGGCGTCGGTATCTTGCCCCCCCACACTGGCGTTCATCTTTGCGGTTCCAACCAAGTAATGACCTGTACCTGCGCGATGGTAGAGGTCGGAACTGACACTACATAAAACTGGGGCCGCTAGACTGGCAGCTTTGTCTTTTTTTAGGTCTATTATCGCTGGGGCATGCGCCTTATCTACTAATCCCATAACCGTAATCGCCAACCAGTCTTATTGGAGGGCGATCTGTCGACGTTGATTTATGGCGATACCACCCAACGACCACGGCCAAAGGCCGGAACACGAAAGCAACATTGAATGACGCGGGACTATTCCCAATTTTTGTCACCTGCCCCACTGGACGGCGCCCCTGGGGCTGAACGCTCCAATTTAGAGATATTGGGCTGGAGTGCGTTTTTCTTTCAGCAGACCACAATTGATGAAATGGCCGCGACCCCGCCGGTGCGGATTGTCGAAGTTCACCGCAACGGCCTGCACGCTTTGGGCGACGGGATTGAAGCGTTGATCCCACCCGGTCCGGCGGCCACTGTTGGTGACTGGATGATGCTGGATCAGGCCCAACCAACCGTCAGCCGCCTGCTAGAGCGTAAAAGCCTGATCAAACGCCGCGCGCCGGGGTCTGATCGACGGGTTCAATTGATTGCCGCCAATATCGACACCGCCTTTATCGTGACGTCGTGCAATCAGGAATTCAACATTGCCCGGCTAGAGCGTTATATCGCATTGGCGTTTGATGCAGACGTCGAACCCGTGGTCCTGCTGACCAAGATTGATCTAAGCGATGCGCCTGACGAATTCATCGACGCCGCCCGCAGCATTTCAGAACTGGTGCCCGTGCTGACGCTGGACGCGCGCGGTGCTGAGCCGCTTAGCAAGCTTGCCCAATGGTGCAAGCCGGGGAAGACTATCGCCTTTCTTGGGTCCTCTGGTGTCGGGAAATCGACCTTAACCAATGCTTTGGCCAAAAATCAGGCGATTGAGACCCAAGATATTCGGATTGACGACGCCAGAGGGCGCCACACCACCACGCGGCGGCAGCTTCATTTCGTGCCAAGTGGGTGTGCGGTTCTGGACACTCCCGGCATGCGAGAGCTGCAAATGACCGACGCGGCAACCGGTGTGGATGACGTATTTTCTGATCTTCTGGCCCTCGCACATCAATGCCGGTTTCGCGATTGCGCCCATATATCAGAGCCCGGATGCGCAATTCAGGAAGGCCTTCAAAGTGGGACTGTCGAAAAGGCCCGGCTTGAACGGTGGCAAAAGCTACTGGACGAAGATCGGCTTAATTCCGCCAGTCTGGCCCAACGAAAATCAATCAATAAGACCTTGGGTAAGACCATCCGAAAAATTAAGAAAAAGAATAAGAAATAGACCTATTTCAATGATCTAAAGCATGACATTGAGACCCAATCCTAGCCATGATCAGGCATGTTCGTTGGTATTCGTTGCCTGCCAGCGCAGCCCTACCACCGCATCAATCATCACAACCTTCGCGGCAAAACCCGCGACAGACTTATCGGAGATCCGCCATGAAAGCCGTCGCCCTGACCCACTACTTACCCGTTGATAACCCAAATTCCTTTTTGGACGTGGAGCTTGAGAAGCCAACAGCGACAGGCCACGACATTCTGGTTGCAGTGCACGCCGTTGCTGTGAACCCGGTCGACACCAAGGTTCGCGCGCCAAAAGACCTTGTTGAGGCGTCCCCGCGTGTCATCGGCTATGACGCGTCCGGTATTGTTGACGCCGTCGGGCCCGACGTGACCCTGTTTAAGGTTGGTGATCCGGTCTATTATGCTGGTGATATCACTCGGCCCGGTACCAATCAGCAGTTTCATTTGGTCGATGAGCGGATCGTCGGGCACAAGCCGGCCACCCTGTCACATGCGGAGGCCGCAGCCCTGCCACTGACGACCATCACCGCCTATGAGGCATTTTTTGACCGTCTTGGCATTGACCGCAACGGCGCTGACAAAGGCCAAACTATCTTGATCATTGGGGCCAGCGGCGGCGTCGGCTCGATTGGGATCCAACTGGCCAAACAGGCAGGTCTGATTGTGATTGCAACCGCATCGCGCCCCGAAACGACTGCTTGGGTAACCCTGCTGGGGGCAGATCATGTGATTTCTCATCGGGGCGATATGGTGGCGCAAACTCGGGCCCTGGGGGTCCAGCATGTCGACCATGTCGCCGTCTTCAACGATATGGGCCACTGGGATGCAGCGGTTGAATTGATCCGCCCGCAAGGCGGAATTGTGAGCATAGACAATACGGATGTACCGATGCCGATGGCCGGAATGAAGATGAAAGCTGCCAGTCTTCATTGGGAGTTCATGTTCGCGCGTGCAATGCACAAAACCCCCGACATGATCGAGCAGCACAATCTGCTAAGCTATGTTTCCGGGGAAATTGATGCCGGGCGCATCCGCACAACTGTGTCAAATGTATTGTCACCGATCAACGCTGCCAACATGCGAGAGGCCCATCGGCTAATCGAGACCGGGACTGCCAAGGGCAAGATTGTCATCGAAGGGTTCTAGACGCTCTGCAATTCACCAGACAACGACGCCTTGCCTGATTTGGGCAAGGCGTATGGACACCGGATTAGCCCGCCCGGCTGATTGCCCGCGCCTGCGCTGTTGCGTCGCCCGCCGCCGCCAGCCAGCGCGCATCTAATGCGTCGATGATCTGTGGATCGAACTGATCCTCAACCTGCCAATACCTTCCCGACGGCACGACATACCCAATCCGCGCCTCCTCAGCCTCCAACTCTGCGATCGCTGCCAGATCAACAAAGGGTTGGGACAGACTTAGCGCGGTCAAAGCGGTGGCACGCGCCGTCGGCAAGATTAGACGGCTGGGGTTTGTCGAAAGGTTGACCATCGCACATCCATCCCGCGCGCCCATCAACATCATTCGCGCTGATTTCGCCTCTAGGTTGCGCAGGGAGATATCCGCGCGCAGCGGGTCTGGCGCACCAGTGCCGTAAAAATGCGTTTTCGTTTCAGTCGGGTAAACCATATCACAGCCAAAGAACGCGATCACATCAGGTTTCAGAGCAGCCAATGCCCAGTATCCCGCCGTGAATGCCATTGTGCCACCGGCGTAGACGAACCCACCATATTGGTTTTGGGCCGGCACGTAGGCCGCAGCTTCAATGATTTGTTGACCAGGCGTTACGGTGTCTGGGCATCTGTCAGCGTCAAAGTCTTCGGGATGGATCAAATAATCCCAGTCAGGCCGCACACGCCATGAATTATTGATAGCTACGATCTTGCTAAACGGATCACGCGGCCAGTTCTGTGTCTCTGTCGCCTGCGGCGCACTGCCCAGAACCAACACAATATTTGGTCTGCGATTTATCTTGTCCACGGTCTTATCCCCTACCATCGCGCTGCCCGGTAAATAGTGCGATCATTAGCCCGGTCTAGGCGTCCCATAAAAAAAACCCAACGATTATTTACAGGGCTCGCCCAAAGCTTGCAGTGATTTGGGACCGTTGGCTACAGATCTGCATGCACAGGGTCTGCGCCCAGGGCCTATATAATGGACACTGTGTTTTGGCCGCATACGAACGCTTGAATTTCTCGCGCGGTGCAAGTATCTATTGAATGTCTCGCAAGAGAATATGGACATAAACGCGCTCGTCATAAGCGGATCGGACCCGGGGGCGGTACCCGGCGGCTCCACCAAAAATCCTTCATTTGGGGATCTTGGGGCCGAAATAGGATCGACGAACGTCTAAAGGGGTTAGCTTTGTTTCGGCTGTCTGCCACCGTTATCGGCGAAACTTGTACAATTGCAAATGACAATCGTGCTCCAATGGCGATGGCCGCGTAAGCGACCGGAACTGTTGAAAATTAAGTCCTTGCACTTAGCGGTGTAAGGCGGGGTTCGCAGGCACCTGGCAACAGAAGCCTGCACTTAACCCCTCTTGAGTTATTTCGCTGACGGATTGATCCAAAAATGGGTCTTTGACGTTTAAGAGGAGATTACTTAACCGGAGACGGGCATGTTTGGCACCCTGACAACCATCGAAACTGTAAATATTCTGGTCGCCCTAATCACCATCGCTCTAGGCCTTGTTGGTTGGTTGGCACCGCGTTGGACGATGGACCAGCTCGATATGCGCGCGGGCCCGAGCAATATGGCATACACCGAGGTGTCGGCGGCCTCTGGGGGTCTTTTTGTTGGCATCGGTTTTGGTGTGTTGCTCCTGGCGGAACCATTGGCGTTTACAATCATGGGTTTTGCATATGCGGGGGCAGCAGTTGGCCGGATTACTTCAATTCTCCGCGACAAAGCCGGATCCCGTCAAAGCTGGTCTTTTTTTGGATGTGAGGCAATCTTTGCCGCTTGGCTGATATTTGCGAACCTTCCTATCTAGTTAGTTTGGAGTTGCTACAGAAACCGTTGGCTTGGCACTTTCCTTCGCGGTGAAACCTTCTATGATGACTAGATCGCTGATGTGAGGTGATCCTCGATGACTGAAACCATTTCTGATACAATTCCATATGGCCGGTTAATGCACCGGGCAATGCGGAGTTTGATCCAAACCGTGCTTGAAGGTGTGTCTAACTCAGGCCTGCCGGGTCAGCATCATTTCTTCATCACCTTCAACACCCAACACCCAGACGTGAACATCGCGCAATGGTTGATGGATCGTTATCCCGAAGAGATGACCATCGTGGTTCAGCATTGGTTCGACGGGCTGGAAGTCGACGACGATGGATTTGCGATTACGCTGAACTTTGGTGAAAACCCTGAACCTATGCGCGTGCCATTTGACGCGATCCTGACCTTTGTCGATCCGTCTGTTGAGTTCGGCCTTCGGTTTGAGACACATAGCGAAGAAGACGGACCTGACGACGGTGCACCCGAACCTGATGACCTGCCGACGCCAGACGACGTTAGCAATGAGGCTCCCAAAGAAGCGCAGGTTGTCCGGCTGGATGCCTTCCGCAAGGGCCATTAGGCCGAACCATCCCTTTGCGAAACTATTGTAACAACACATAGATTAGTGTTGCGTGACTGAAAAATCTGTGGCCCGATCTGTTCATCGAGATTGGGTTTTGGAAACAGCATATGTCCAGTGATCTACGGCTTTTCTTAAGTCAACTTTTCACGCAACCCCTACAAATTGTGGCACTCGCCCCCTCGTCTGAGGCCTTGGCCCGAGAGATGGCAGTGACTTTGGATCCAGCGGCGGGTCCAGTCATTGAACTGGGCGCCGGTACTGGCAAGATCACCCGTGCAATATTGGCACGCGGTGTGCCGCCTCAAGACATTCATGCAATAGAGATGAACCCGGTCTTTTGCGACCGGCTGCGTATGATGTTCCCGGGCATCAATGTCTATCAATGCTCTGCCGTAGAGATCGCGACCCTGCCCGTCCAGAACGCGCAGGCCGTGATCTCTGGTCTGCCACTGTTGTCGATGCCCCATAATCTGCAAGAGGCTATTCTGCGTGGCACATATGCCTGTATGCGTCCCGGTGGCAAGTTTGTGCAGTTCACATATGGACCGACACCACCCGTGAATGAAGCGCTGCGTCTGACCCTTAATCTAAGTTGGAAAATCAGCCGCAAGGTCTGGAATAATTTACCCCCCGCGCGGGTTTACCGGTTTGCAAAAGAGGCTGCACTTTAGATATTTTTCGTGCGCTGTTGCTTGCGAGCACCCGCACCGCCCGCTAAAACGCATCCAACAGATACCCGAAGGAGCGCGCGATGACTGCCACACGCACAGAGACCGACAGCTTTGGCCCGTTGGAGGTTCCAGCAGACAAATATTGGGGCGCGCAGACCCAACGCTCTATCTTGAACTTTCCGATAGGGTGGGAGAAGCAGCCCATCGCAATCGTCCGCGCGCTAGGCGTGATCAAACGTGCCTGCGCTGAGGCCAATAAAGCCAGCGGCAGTCTGGACGCCAAGCGTGCTGACGCCATCATTGCCGCCGCGCAAGAAGTGATCGACGGCAAATGGGACGACAACTTTCCCTTGGTCGTGTGGCAGACCGGTTCTGGCACTCAATCCAACATGAACGCCAATGAAGTTATCGCGAACCGTGCAATCGAAATGTTAGGCGGCGTAATTGGCTCCAAGACACCTGTTCACCCCAACGATCACTGCAATATGGGCCAGTCGTCAAACGACACATTCCCAACGGCGATGCATATCTCAGCTGCCGTGACCGCACATGTTATTCTGATCCCAGGATTGGAGAAACTTCACGCGGCATTACAGGCGAAAGTTGTCGAATTTGACGGCATCATCAAGATTGGGCGGACCCATACCCAAGACGCCACACCGCTGACGCTGGCGCAAGAATTCTCAGGCTATACCCATCAAGTTGCTATGGGAATTGCACGGGTAAAAACATCTTTGGGTCACATCTATGAGCTGGCACAAGGTGGCACCGCAGTCGGGACTGGCCTGAACTCCCCCATCGGTTGGGGAGAAGAAGTCGCGGCAAATATGGCGCGCATCACTGGCCTGCCCTTTATCACAGCCCCCAATAAGTTTGAGGCCCTTGCCGCCCACGACGCCATGGTCGAGATCTCAGGTTCGCTAAAGACAGTCGCGGCGTCCCTTTTCAAAATCGCTAATGACATTCGTTTACTAGGTTCTGGCCCGCGTTGCGGATTGGGCGAATTACAGTTACCTGAGAATGAGCCAGGCTCCTCGATCATGCCGGGCAAGGTCAACCCAACCCAGTGTGAAGCACTGACTCAGGTTTGCGTTCACGTCATGGGCAACGACGCTGCAGTCGGATTTGCGGGCTCCCAAGGACATTTTGAATTGAATGTTTATAAGCCAATGATGGCCTATAACGTATTGCAATCCATGCAGCTTTTGGGTGACGCGTCGTCCGCATTTACCGACAATTGCATCGTCGGCATTCAGGCTGACAGGGAGCGGATTGAAAAGCTGATGCGCGAAAGCCTGATGCTGGTCACGGCCCTTGCCCCTGAGATCGGGTATGACAATGCGACCAAGGTTGCGAAAACGGCTCATAAAAATGGAACAACCCTGAAACAAGAGGCGATCGCCCTTGGATTTGTCGACGCAGAAACGTTTGATCGCGTTGTGCGTCCAGAGCAGATGATCGGCCCTAAATGAGCGATCCAGTTAATCTAAACCATATCCGCAAAGACCGCACGCGGGCTGACGAAAAACAACAGGCCGACGCCAACGCACTACGCCATGGTTTAACCAAGGCACAGCGGCTTCTTGAGGCGGCGAAAGATGAAAAAGCCCGCAAGTTGCTGGACCAACATCATTTTGACGACGAATGACGGCGCGGCCCCGCAAACGATCTGTGACCCTGCGGGGCCATCGCACCAGCGTTTCGCTCGAAGATCCGTTTTGGCATGCATTTCAAGATATTGCTGTGGCGCGCGGTATCTCTATTAATGAATTGGCAGCAGAAATAGACGGTGCGCGCGGCGTTGAAAGCGGTCTGGCATCAGCCATCAGGGTCTATGTGTTCGAGACGCTGCGTGGCTAACGCTCGGCGCCTAACGGTTTGAGACCTTGAGCCAGATCCCATCGCGCGCGCGCACTGTCAGATGCGCCACCGGGACCGGCACCTTGCCTTCAATCAGTTCAAACCGGAATTTCTTTAGCAGCATCGATAGGACCAATGGCCCTTCGACCATCGCAAAGCCTGCGCCAGGACAAACCCGCGCACCAGTCGAGAACGGGATGTAGGCTTCGCGCTGACAGCTTTTGCCATTTTCAGTTTGCCACCGGCCCGGATCAAATCCGTCGGGATCATCCCACAAGCGCGATTGGCGGTGCAGGTGCCACGGTGAAATGACGATCTGGCTACCAACCGGGACATCCCTATCGCGAAACGTCTCATGTCTGGTGGTTTCACGCACCATCATCGGCACCGGTGGGTAAAGCCGCAGCGCCTCGCGAAATACATCACGGCTGAGCTTGAGTTTGGACATGATGGCAAAATCACACACGTCCAGAACCTGTGCCTCGGCGGCCACGCGGTCCTGCCAATCGGGAAATTGCGCCAACAGATACAGCGCCCATGACAGCGCCGAGGCGCTGGTCTCATGCCCGGCCAAAAAGAAGATCGCAACTTGGTCAACCATCTCATCGGTGCTGAAGGTCTGACCTGTTTGGGGATCCGCCGCGGTCATAATCTTGGTCGCCAGATCGTCGGGGGCCGTGCCTTGGGCAATCGCCTCCATCCGCTCTGTTGTCAGACGGGTAATCAGGCCCCGTATGACCTTGGCCGCCGCCTTGGTCTTGCGACGATGGCCGCGTGGGATCCAACTTGGCATCGGTACGAAGGCGGCGATGTTCAAAATCGGCTGCGTCCGCTGATAGGTGCGAAACTCGGTAAAGACCTCGGCTGCGGTCTCATGCTCAATCGGGATCGAGAACAGCGTGCGGAAAATCACGTCGGCGGCAGCATGGCTCATCTGCGCCTCAATCTCCTGCTCTTCATCGTTCATCCGCGCGCAGGCGGCCTTGGCCGCGTCCCACATCGCAGGAAACGTATCGCGCAGGCGCCCGCCCTCAAATGCCGGATCAATAATCCGCCTCTGGCGTTTCCATGTTTCGCCATTAGTCAAAAACACCGAATTGCCCAGAAGCGGACGCAGACCTTCACCAATCCGGTCCGATTTCGGAAACGCGTCTGGTCTCTGTTTCAGGACGGTCGCGATGAGATCAGGTTGGTTGATCAGATAAGACCGAAAGAACGGCGTCCGAAACTCCGCCATCCAAGCCCGGTATAGCCGTGCGGGCTGTGCCGATAGGATATCTTGCCGGAAAAGCCGCAAGTAGCGCAGCAATGAAACTTTATCGGCACGTGCGGTGGGTTTTGGGGGATGCATCACGCAACGCCCTGGTAGCGGTTGACCGGAGTTTCTATTCGGCTTTTGGAGGGCGCACGGCCACGGTACCGGTCAGCCAAAGTTTCTGGCCCAGCGGTGATCTGAAAGTAGTCATAGTCGCGCGGCCGATCAAACGCGTTGAGGTATTGGAAATGCACCTCAAACAGTCGCCATTTCAGCGCAGACCATGCCGCAGGGCTTAGGGTTTGGCTAAAGGCCGCAGAAAATACCAAAGGCCAGCGTTTGTTTGGTGGGGCAACGCCCGAAACTGACACGGGATCACACAGTGCAAAGGCGCAGCCGTCCCCCGGTGCCGTCACATCGACCCATGTGATCTGGTCACTGGCCGAAAGATAGGCCAGATCGGCGCGTAACCTGTAGGCTTTTGGCAAAAATGACACCATAGGCACCACCTGCCCCAAGGACAAAAACGACAACTCTGGACCACCTTTTGGCATGCAGTCGCCGCGCAACAAATCAGACAGAACAGAAATCGCCAGATGCGCACCAGATGAATGCCCGACGACTAGCACTTCATCAAGATCGGCATCCTGCAGAGCGCGTCCGATATGGTCGGCAAACAGCGCCATGCGCTCCTCAAGCTCAGGCGGGTTGGCGCCACCAAAACGCGCCGAGAACGAATAATCATGCATCAGATAATATGCCAAAAACCGGCTATCGAGCGATTTGAACCATCGTAGCAGCGCGTTTCCTGTCGCCAAACCCACAGCCCAAGAGATACCGATGATCAATCGATCTGACCCCAAGGCGATCTGTGCACCCAACCACTGGCACAATGTAGCCACGCTCCAAATTAGCAGCAATGCGACCAAAAGCTGCCCCAACAGCATCGCGACCGGATAGAGCGCTGCAATAACCGGCCCTTTGCGCAACCGCATCAGCCGAAACAGCGCACCTGTCGAAATGTAGGTCCACGCGGTGTGGGCCAGTTGAAGATAGGTCGCCATGATCCCGTGCTGCATCGACCCCTGAACAATATCGGACCAGATCAGCACCTCGACATCAGCCTGGGTCTGGACGCCATCGATCTGGGTGGTGACGTGCCAACCATAGGGGGCGTCGTCCACGACCGGATGCGCGGTCAGCCCTATCTCATAGCCGCTAATCGCCGCCTGTTTCAGCCCTTCGCGGCGATAGCGTTCGCGGTAGCGGCGCGGCGGCACAGGATCATAGCCGGGGATGTATATCACCCGGCGACGCCTCACGATTTTCCCGGTTTGGTGATCTTGGTCGTCCATGGCGCCCCTAATACCACGCAATTTGGACAAGCTTATGGCAGATTAACCCAGAAGGCCAAGGGTTGGGAACCTTTCCAGCAACCAAAACGAAAACGTCGAGAAACCGCCGGTTAACAATGCTGTACCCACAGCAATCAACAACACACCCATCACACGCTCAATTGCTTTCATGTGACGTTTAAGACGGGTCATCACACTCATCGCACGCTCTATGAACATTGCGGCTAGAATGAATGGTAGGCCCAAACCAATCGCATAGATCCCCAGCAACGCTGTCCCGCGCTGAACACTGCTTTCGGTTGCGGCAATGCTAAGAATAGCGCCCAGTTGCGGGCCGATGCAGGGCGTCCAGCCAAACGCAAACGCAAGCCCCAAAACATAGGCACCAAAGGCAGATCCGCCCTGATCACCGGCGTCCATTCGCGCCTCTTGGTCCAAAATCCTGATCCGAAAAACCCCCAGAAAATGCAAGCCAAATATGATGACGACTGCCCCAGAGATTTGCGATAGAAGGACTTGATTTTGCAAGAAAAATTGCCCAAACAATGATGCCGTGAAGCCCAATAACAAAAACACCGTGGACAGACCAAGAACAAAGAATAAAGCCGCCGTTACCGCCTTGCGGCGACCGGTCCCCGTCTCTTTCATTTCGTTCATTGAGATGCCGCCCATATACGCCAGATAGGGCGGCACAATCGGCAGCACGCAAGGGCTAACAAAGCTCAGTATCCCAGCAGTCAGGGCCACCAGCATGGCGGGCACAAGGCTCGCATCAAAAAGGTCAATTCCAAACATACATTAGTACTTAACCGGACTGAAGCTGCGCGTCACCTAGCAGACCGCTCACATTCGCGTGGACAGCCGGATATTTTGGACTTAGGTCTGGCTCAGCATGAAATTTGATCTTGATATCGACGCCATCGGGCTGCTGTGCCCACTACCCGTTTTGCGCCTGCGCAAGCGGATAGCGGCCTTGACCAGCGGCCAAATTGCCCGATTAATCGCGGATGATCCCGCAGCACAGATCGACGTCCCGCATTTCTGCGCCGAACAAGGCCATATATACTTGGGCAGTGATCCACTGTCCCAAGGCACCGCCTATTTCGTCCAAAAATCCTGAACGCTTATTCAGCGGCCTGTGCAAACGGTGCGCTGCCGGCGCGGAACGCGGTCAACAATTCCTCGCGGCGTTTGGCGGCAGCGTTAACATTTGCCTGTTTGACGGGGCCAAAGCCACGGATCTGCAGGGGTAATTCGGCCAGCGCAATGGCAGGTGCCATCCGGTCAGCTGTCAGATCGCGCAGAACCTCCGCCATGTCAGCCTCATATTGCTTGATCAACGCGCGTTCCATCCGCCGCTCAGCCGAATAGCCGAACGGGTCAAAAGGGGTACCCCGCAGCCGCTTACCCTTGGACAGCGGACCAAATAGACGGCCAATCCACGCACCAAACTGGCGTTTCTTGGGTCGGCCCTGCGTGTCTGTTCCCGGCAGCATTGGGGGGGCCAGATGATAGCTTAGCTTAAGATCGCCATCAAATTCCGTGCGCGCCTTGGCCTCGGTATCTTTGTGCAGCCGAGCGACCTCATACTCGTCTTTGTACGACAACAACTTGTGATAGCCGAGTGTGATTGCCGCCCGCAGATCGGCCTGTTCCGCCTTATCAACCAGCTTGCGATAGCGATTGGCCAGACGTTTACTTTGATATTGGGTCAGATGATCCATCCGGAACGCAATCTTTTGATCTGTGGTTTTGGGCTTTGCGACCACGCTTGGACTTAGGATTTGCTGTGCCTGTTCTGGGTGCACCATGCTCCAACGCCCCAGCTCAAACGCATACAAATTCTTTTCGACCGCCGCACCATTTAAGGTTATCGCGGCGCGAAGGGCCTCATGGCTGAGCGGGACAAGCCCACGTTGCCATGCCGCACCAAACAGCATCATGTTGGAAAAGATCGAGTCGCCCATCAACGCACGGGCAAGTTCGGTCGCATCGAACATCGCCAATTTGTCTTGAAGACGCGCTTGAAGTGTGACCTGCAACTCGTTGCCTGGAATTCGAAATTCGGTATTCCGAGTGAAGTCACCTGTGATGATTTCATGACTATTGACCACAGCCCCGGTATGGCCTTGCGTCATCAGACCCAAGGTTTTTGAACCTGCCGTAACAACCAGATCACCACCAATAACGGCATCGGCCTCACCGGTAGCGACGCGTATAGCACTGATATCCTGCGGTTTATTGGCCAGACGGCAATGAATATGAACGGCGCCGCCCTTTTGCGCGAGACCTGCCATTTCCATCATCGCTGCACCTTTACCGTCGATTTGCGCTGCTTGCGCCAGAACCGCACCAATTGTGACAACGCCGGTGCCACCGACCCCGGTGATCACGACGTTATAAGTCCGCTGGATGCTGGGCAGCGTGGGCATCGGTAGATCCCCAATTTTAACCGTTGTTGTCGCCTGCTTTTTCACTTTTGCGCCAGAGACCGTCACGAAAGACGGGCAAAAGCCATTGATGCAGCTGAAATCTTTGTTGCAGGAACTTTGATCGATCGCGCGTTTGCGTCCCAACTCGGTCTCGACCGGTACGATCGAGACGCAGTTGGATTGAACCCCGCAATCGCCGCACCCTTCGCAGACATCCGTGTTGATGAAAATGCGCTGGTCCGGGTCTGGAAATGTGCCGCGCTTACGCCTGCGGCGTTTCTCTGCGGCACAGGTCTGAACGTAGACAATCGCACTGACCCCCTCAACAGTTTGCATATGGCGCTGCACGTCCATCAGTTTTGCACGCTCATACCGGCGCAATCCAGATGGAAAGACTGAGAAATCGATCTCTTCCTTCTCATCATAGACCAGCGCCACGTCCTTCACGCCCATGGCCAACAATTCACGCGTAATCTGTTGGGCCGTCAGATCACCATCATTTTGCTGCCCACCAGTCATTGCGACGGCATCATTGAACAATATCTTGTAGGTAATGTTGACGTCCGACATCAATGCAGCACGGATCGCCTGTACGCCTGAGTGATTGTAGGTGCCATCGCCGAGGTTCTGGAACAGATGCTTGCGGGTCGAAAATGGCGCCTCACCGGCCCAATTCATGCCTTCGCCGCCCATATGAGTGAAGCCGGTGGTCTCACGGTCCATCCACTGAACCATATAGTGGCAACCAATACCTGCAGAGCCGCGCGCGCCCTCTGGCAGTTTGGTTGAGGAATTGTGCGGGCAGCCAGAACAGAAATAGGGCAAGCGTTCTGCCAGATCTTGAGCGTTATCGGCCCGGCGCGCGTTCGCGATCTTGGCAAGTCCAGCCTCGATCCCGTCGGTGCGGCGATCCTCCTCAATTAAGATATTACCAAGTTTTTCCGCGATCATCAGCGGGTTCAGCGCGTCACGGGTCGGAAACAACTCCTCACCCCGGTTATTTTGCCAACCATAAACCCGGCGACCTTGGCGATTGTTAAAGATCGCCTCTTTAGCCTGCACCTCGATCAGCTTGCGCTTTTCCTCTACCACAACGATCAGGTCCAGCCCGTCGGCCCATTCGTTAAAGCTGACCATATCCAGTGGCCATGTCATCGCGACTTTGTAGGTTGTGACACCTAGGCGCTCCGCCTCCGCCTCATCGATGCCCAGCAGGTCCATCGCATGGACCAGATCCAGCCAATTTTTGCCTGCCGCAACAAAACCGATTTTTGCGCCCGGTTTGCCCCAGACCCGGCGATCTAGCTTATTTGCACGCCCGAATGCCTCAGCCGCAAATCGTTTATAGTCAATCACGCGCGCCTCTTGGGCGTGCGGCGTATCAATCAAGCGGATGTTCAATCCACCTTCAGGCATGTTGAACTCTGGCCGCACAATTGAGACGCGGTCTGGATCACCGTCGATGACGCTGGTCACCTCAACGGTGTCCTTCATGGTTTTTAGACCAACCCAGACCCCGGCAAATCGGCTAAGGGCATAACCAACAATTCCAAAATCAATGATTTCTTGCACACCCGCAGGTGACAGGATCGGCATATAGGCATCGACCAGTGCCCATTCTGATTGGTGTAGAACGGTAGAGCTTTCACCGGTATGGTCATCGCCCATTGCCATCAGAACACCACCATTTGGCGAAGTGCCAGCCATGTTTGCATGCTTCATCGGGTCGCCAGAGCGGTCAATTCCGGGACCTTTGCCGTACCAAAGGCCAAAGACACCGTCGAATTTGCCTTCGCCGCGCAACTCAGCCTGCTGTGAGCCCCAAAGCGCCGTTGCCGCCAGATCCTCATTCAGACCAAGCTGGAATTTGATGTCAGAGGCCGTCAGCACACGTTCGGCGCGCTGCATCTGCATGTCGACAGCACCAAGCGGAGATCCGCGGTAGCCTGTTACAAAACCAGCAGTGTTCAGTCCTACCGCCAGATCGCGCGCTTTTTGAACCAACATCATGCGAACCAAAGCTTGCGTTCCATTCAACAGGACCGGAGATTTGGTCAAATCAAATCTATCGTTCAATGATACCTTTTGAATGCTCATGCGTGCTTACCTCCCATAAACCAACAATTTCATTATAGGTCAAAAAGACTGACCTGAAAATACCAAATGATTTATACGGCGCTTCGTACTAGTTTGCATTGTAGGTTGGGCCGTGTATCTGACCGCAAGCGCTTCGTCTGACTGAGTTTGTAGGCGTAACCAAAGGGATTGGTCATGGACTGGGACAAACTGCGGATATTTCATGCTGTTGCTGATGCGGGCAGCCTGACCCATGCTGGCGACACTCTGCACTTAAGCCAATCGGCCGTCAGCAGACAGATTCGCGCCCTCGAAGAAAGCCTGAACACCACCTTGTTTCACCGTCATGCGCGTGGATTGATCCTGACCGAACAAGGTGAGTTATTGCTGGATGCGACCCGGTCGATGTCCAAACGACTGGACGCTGCCGCCGCACGCATTCGTGACAGTGAGGAAGAGGTCTTTGGTGAGTTGCGCGTGACCACCACCATCGGCTTTGGCTCTCTGTGGCTGGCGCCACGCCTGCCCCAACTTTACAGCCGCTATCCACATCTGAAGATTGACCTGATGCTAGAGGAACGCGTTCTGGACCTACCCATGCGGGAGGCCGACGTCGCTATTCGCATGAAAGAGCCAAGCCAAGCCGACCTGATCCGCAAGCGCCTGATGAATATTCGAATGCAGCTTTATGCCTCTGCAAGCTATTTAAAGGCCAATGGGACCCCGCAAACATTGGATGAATTGTCTAGTCATCGGCTGATCAGCCAAAATACGAATTCCGCTCAAGTCAGTGCTGGCGCCGCTTTGGTGCGCGAAATCATGACCCATGACGTGGGCAATACGCTGACCGTGAATAATTACTTTGGCGTGCTGCAAGGTGTGATCCATGACCTTGGTATCGGTGTGCTGCCGGACTATCTGACCGAAGATTTCCCAGAGTTGCAGCGCATCTTGCCCAAAATCGAAAGCAACGAAGTCCCTGTTTTTCTTGCCTATCCAGAGGAGCTGCGGCAATCCAAACGGATCGAGGCATTCCGCGACTTCGTAACGGAGGAGGTGATCGCCCACCGCCGCCGCAAACGCGACAGTATCGAAAGCTGATCGCCCGCCGACCGCGCCCTATGCAATCAGCGCATAGCGGGCATGCGGCCAATCTTGCGATCTATGCTTGATCGTTCACATGTCGCTGACTATTTGAGCATTAGGCCTAGACAGCAAGCAATTGCTTCTGGTCCTACCTCCCTGTTGGACTTTGGCCGAGACATGTTCTCGGCCTTTTTTTTGGCAAAACGACTGCTGTCAGCACACGCGGCCCCGGTTTGCCCTTTCCCCGATCTGTCAGCTGCCATAAAAGCCCACCCGATAGGGACAGTTGCGGGACATATTATGCAAGAGCCGGAAATCACCGAGGCACTCATTGCAAGTCATGGACTTAGCACAGACGAGTATGCGCGCGTCTTAGAGATCATTGGTCGCGTCCCCAGCTTTACAGAGCTGGGTATCTTTTCTGCGATGTGGAACGAGCATTGTTCCTACAAGTCCTCAAAAAAATGGCTTCGGACCCTACCGACCGAAGGGCCACAGGTGATTTGCGGCCCCGGAGAGAACGCAGGCATCGTCGATATTGGTGACGGACAAGCCGTGGTCTTTAAGATGGAAAGCCATAATCACCCTTCATATATCGAACCCTACCAAGGTGCCGCGACCGGCATGGGCGGCATCTTACGAGACGTCTTCACCATGGGTGCGCGCCCGATTGCCGCGATGAACGCGCTTAGCTTTGGGGAGCCGTCCCACCACAAGACCCGCCAGTTGGTTCACGGTGTGGTTGAGGGCATCGGCGGTTACGGAAACTGCTTTGGGGTGCCGACCGTCGGCGGTGAGGTTCGGTTCCACTCCGCCTATAATGGTAACTGTCTGGTCAACGCGTTTGCGGCTGGCTTGGCCGATACTGACAAAATCTTTTATTCCGCGGCCTCAGGCATCGGCATGCCCGTTGTGTACTTAGGCGCCAAGACTGGCCGCGACGGGGTCGGCGGCGCCACTATGGCCAGCGCAGAGTTTGACGACACAATTGAAGAGAAACGCCCCACCGTTCAGGTTGGCGATCCCTTTACCGAAAAACGCCTGCTAGAGGCCTGTCTAGAGCTGATGGCCTCCGGCGCTGTGATCTCAATTCAAGACATGGGGGCCGCAGGCCTGACCTGTTCGGCGGTTGAAATGGGTGACAAAGGCGGTCTGGGCGTCAAGTTGATCCTTGATCAAGTCCCTGTGCGCGAAAACAACATGACCGCCTATGAGATGATGCTGTCCGAAAGCCAAGAGCGTATGTTGATGGTTTTACGTCCAGAAATGGAGGTTGAGGCGAAGGCGATTTTTGACAAATGGGACCTAGATTTTGCGATTGTCGGGGAAACCATCGCCGAAGACCGTTTCTTGATAGAATATCAAGGTCAAATCATGGCCGACCTGCCGTTAAAGGCCTTGTCCGGCACAGCCCCCGAATATGACCGGCCTTGGGTAGAAACGCCGCCTGCTTCAGAGATGGAAGCAGTACCTGAAATTGACGGCATCGATGCATTACGCGCGATCCTAAGCAGCCCGAATTATTGTGCCAAGCAGTGGGTCTATGAACAATATGACCTTTCGGTCATGGGCGACACGGTTCGCCTACCCGGCCATGGCGCCGGAATCGTCCGGATACACGGCACCAACAAGGCGCTGGCGTTCACCTCAGACGTGACACCGCGCTATGTGCAGGCCAATCCGTTTGAGGGCGGCAAGCAGGCCGTTGCGGAGGCCTACCGCAATCTGTGCGCTGTTGGCGCATTACCCTTGGCCACGACCGACAATTTGAATTTCGGCAATCCGGAAAAACCCACGATCATGGGCCAGTTGGTTGGTGCGATCAAAGGTATCGGGGCGGCTTGTACCGCGCTGGATATGCCGATCGTTTCTGGCAACGTCTCGCTTTATAACGAAACTGATGGCCAGCCAATCTTGCCAACTCCGACCATCGGGGCCGTAGGATTAATCGCGGATATCAACGATCAAATTGGGGGTGTCACACGCGACGGGCATCTAGCGTTGGTCGTTGGCACCACGTCTGGACATCTGGGCCAATCTGCCCTGCTGGCGGAGGTGTTTAACCGTGAAGACGGTGATGCGCCCTTTGTTGACCTGGAGCTGGAAAAACTTAATGGGACGTTTATTCGCGAAAACCACGCGATGATCGATGTTTGCACCGATCTTAGCGATGGCGGCCTTGCGGTTGCTGCGTTTGAATTAGCAGAGGCCGCGGGCGTCGGTGTGACGTTGGATGCCTGTGATACCAAAACACTGTTTGGCGAAGATCAGGCCCGATATCTGATCGCCTGCTCGTATGACAAAGCCGAGGCCCTTATGATTGCCGCGGGCCACGCCGGTGTGGTTCTGGAGACAGTTGGGCGGTTTGGTGGCGACAACGTTAACTTTGGCGCAAGCACCGCACCGCTGTCTGAGTTAGCTGAGATCTACCGCGGCGCCTTTGCACAGACATTTGCCTGATTGCCGCCCCAATTTGGATCAAGGGCCGTGCCTTGCGCCAAGTAGGTTGCGGCTCTACATTATTAACAGAAACAGTCAGGAAGATGCCTCATGGCCATTCAGGCTCAAGAAATAGAAGATCTGATCCGGGAAAGCTTCCCACAGGCAAAGATAACGATTACCGATCTGGCGGGCGACGGAAACCACTATGCCGCCGAAGTGATCGATGGGAGTTTTCAGGGTATGAATCGCGTGCAGCAACAGCGCTCGGTCTATGCAGCCCTAAAAGGTAAAATGGACGGGGCCCACGGCGAATTGCACGCCTTGGCGCTGACTACACGAGCACCAGAATAAGGACAAATGACATGACCATCGAAGAGACCATCAAACAGACCGTCACCAGCAACGATGTCGTGTTGTTCATGAAAGGCACCAAAGCGATGCCGCAATGCGGGTTCTCGTCCCGCGTGGCTGGTGTTCTGAACTTCATGGGCGTCGAATTTGCCGATGTAAATGTGTTGGCTGATGAGACCATACGCCAAGGCATCAAGGAGTATTCCGACTGGCCGACAGTTCCACAGCTTTACGTCAAAGGTGAATTTGTCGGCGGCTGCGATATTATCACTGAGATGATGATGTCCGGAGAGCTGGACACGCTGTTTGAAACCAGCGGCGTGACCTACGACAAAGACGCCGCCGAGAAAATCCGCGAAGCCAACGCGTAAAGTATAAAACTGATTAAGTGCAAAAAGGCCCGAGGATCCCTTGGGCCTTTTTTTGTGGAAGCCTGCCGGTCAGGTTTAAGTTCGTAGCATTGCCAAGATTGGAGTTCGCGCCTGCGATACAGGCGCCCAGTTTCATTCAATCTAATGACCGCGTGAGCCTAATTTGACGAATGCTACGCCATGCACATTTCTACATGATGGGCGGAGAGCCGACATTCGCGGCGGTCACCATCAAGGTCTGCGATGCAGACAAAGTGTGAATTCGTTGCATATACTCCGATGTCGGCTTTTAGAATTAGCTGTCGTGACACTCTGCTCCAAAAACTCAAGATTACAATCCTTTTGCATTGTTGCCACTAATACTGGGACCGTTGTCATAAAATCCGCTCAAACCAAGGGCAAGATTATTAGTATATTGATATACGTCAACGGGGTGGGATCACCTAGACCGCGCATTGCGAGTCACCCACTCGCGTTCTGCGTCATTGATTGCTACTCGGTTAGTCTGCACCCAGTAAGTAATCAAGCGACTTTGGTAATCATAACCCACGATTACTTCAGCTTTATAGGAAACGCCAGAGAGTGTTGCTTCAGCAATCCGATGCCGTACAAATAAGCTGGCATCGTATCGATCATGTTCTTGTTGCGATATTGCGTCAACGCGCAAACCACTTTCCAGATTGGCACATTCATTAATGCTGCAACCCGGAAACCTCAAACGCCAAGAGTCAAATTCACGGCTAAATCCGCGAATATATAAGTCAACTGCGCGAAGTCCCGATTCATCAAACTGAGATAAAAAAACACTAAAAACGGTTTGAGGGGCTTCACTCTGGTCATACAAGAGAAGAGCGAACCCTGGCGACCGCACCACTGGTCTTCCAATGATCGCAGATGTCAGTTGATAGTCCGGCATGGCACGCAAGACCATTTCTTGGAATTCCGCGTCTGTTTCTAATCGTGGAATATATGACGATTGCCCCGACGCACAGCCTGCAAAACCTAACAAACCGAATGGAAGAAAAGATACGAGACGGCGTCTGCTCAATTTGGGCACAGCCATTTACAATTCCTAAATCTATCTACCAAATGCCACAAAAAGCACATTTGGCCACGCCGTCAAGGTACAGATTATCCAACTAGAAACTTGAGCCTAAGTGTCACATCCCGGACGGTAGTACGGCTGTTTCTTGAACCGCTCTGGTTTGAGATTGTGCCAATCTTTCATGGCTTGTAAGGGCGTCTTGCTGCCCAAGGCTGATTGCGGGAGTTGCTGGTTGTAGAGCCAGACGTAGCGGTGCAGCGTGGCCTCCAGCTCTTCACCGGATCGGAAGTGGTGGCTTTGTAACACATCCTCGATGCGACCGTTAAACCGCTCCACCCGTTTGCTCGGCAGGTGATTGCCCGCAATCACCGAGAGGAGGGCCGTTGGTTTGCGGTGATCTGGGCGGTGTCAGGCGGTGCTCGATGTCCAGATCGGTGCAGAGCATGTCGAACTCATGCTGCCCGCTTTGCGCCCGTTTACGCAGACCAAAGAGGCGGTCGGTGAACTCTTTTCCGTTGTCCATTGCCCGACAGGGTATTGCGCAGCAATATCCCGAAAGGGGGTAAGAATGGTACGGATCCGCATTGGGCAAGCGCGTTCCAAGTCCCGCAGAAAGCGACGCGCGTTCGCCGCCGTCTTACTGTTGTAGACCCGAACAAAGGCCCAGCGAGTGGGCCTATCAATCGCCACAAAGAGGTAGCGGCGGGAGGTCTCGTCAGCCATTCACTGCCCGGCAGGGCATTGCCCAGCAATGTCCCGAGAGGGTGAGGCAGGTATTTCACATCGATGTGGATGTATCCGGGCTCATAAGCCTTGAGACCGCTATGCTTGGGCGGGCCTCCTTAGCCTTGAGATCGCGCAGGTTGCCAACCCCGTGCCTGCGCAAACAGCGTTCCAGCCCCGAGCGGGAAACGGCAGGGTTAAGGAACTCTCTGACCACCGCCAGCAGGTCATCTAGTGACACGAGCAGTGTCTTGCGCAGCGCGTTGGCGACAGCTTCCTGTGCCGAGGTAAGGGTGGTCTGCAGCCGGTGCGCTGTGTGGCTGCGGTCGAGCACACTGTCGCGATGGCGCCACTTGTAGATCGTTTGCTCCGTCGTGCCGAACCGCTCGGCCAGAACCGACGCAGGCTCGCGGCTCGCCTGGATTGCGGCCCGCACCTTCGGCGTGGTCGTCGCTTGCTTGTGAAGATGGATCAGCATGGCAGCACCCCGTTCCGAATGTCCCTCAGAACTGATCTTGCCATGAACAGCGCAGATCGCCGAGGCTCAATGTGATGGTCCGGGATGGAACAGCTAAGCTAAGAGACCGGTTTGCCAATTGGCACAGTTTTCTTATGGCATTTACAGGTCGGCACAGCGCTGTGCTGACCTGTAAACCTGTTACCTCCTGCCCCCCGTCTCCGCGTTGTTGGAGCAACGATAGACGCCAACACTCGCCCAAAACCGCGGCAAACAAGTGTCGCCACTGGGAAAACAAGTGTCGCCAGAAGGAAAGACCTGCGACCACTTGTCAGATTAACGTTGGTTCAAATTGCGAATTGGACCCCTGTCATGCCAAAAGACACGCCAAATTTGACCCTCACCGACCTATCGGCTGTCCGCGCCCCTCTGAATCAGGCACGCGGCCTGCCAAACTCTCACTACACCGACCCGGCAACAATCGCGTTAGAAAACCGCGCCGCGTTGGTTGAAACATGGGCCGGTCTGGCCGTCGCCGCAGACGTCCCCGAAGCCGGAGATGCAGTTCCGATCACATTCTTGGGCCAGCCTTTGTTGTTGATCCGAGATCAAAATGAAACGGTTCGGGTTTTTGAAAACATCTGCCGCCACCGCGGCATGATCTTGGTAAATGAACCGCGCAAAATAGAAGGCGCGATCCGGTGCCCCTACCATTCGTGGTGCTATTCCAAGGACGGGCGCCTTGTCTCCACTCCGCATGTCGGCGGACCCGGCCAAAACACCCATATCGACATAGACCGCGCGACCTTGGGCCTGATTGAGGTTCGTAGCCATATCTGGCGTGATGTCGTGTTTGTAAACCTAAGCGGCACTGCCGCCCCATTCGAGGACGTGCACGCAACCGTTCTGACGCGGTGGGCCGAATTTGAGCAACCAATGTATCACGGTGGACCGGACAGCACGTTTATGTTGGAGGTTGAGACCAATTGGAAACTTGCGGTCGAGAATTACTGCGAAAGCTACCATTTGCCTTGGATCCATCCCGGCCTGAACAGCTATTCTCGGTTGGAAGATCACTATCATATCGAAGAGCCGGGACAGTTTTCCGGTCAGGGCAGTTGGGTCTATCGACAGCTAGCGGGCGAAGATGGCTCAAAGTTTCCTGATTTCGCTAATCTGTCGGACCAATGGGATACCGCCGCTGAATATATCTCATTTTTTCCAAACGTGCTGTTTGGTGTGCACCGCGACCATGCCTATGCGATTTTACTAGAGCCGGTGGCGCATAATCGCACACGTGAACACGTGCACATCTACTACGCACACCCCGATACAAATGCTCAGATGCGGGCGCGCAATACCCAGCAATGGAAAGAGATTTTCGTTGAGGATATTGGTGTCGTTGAGGGGATGCAGCGCGGCAGATCAGCCCCCGGATTTGATGGCGGTCGCTTTTCGCCAGCCATGGACGGACCAACCCATATCTTTCACGACTGGGTCGCCCAACAGTTAGAACGCCATTTAGCCGCGCATGATGAACCGCTCTGATCTGGATGCGCAGTTGCTTGCGGCCCATGACGCCCGCGACGCCCCTGCCCTGATCCAACTTTATACACTGGCCAGTGAAGTAGCGTCTGATCCAGTTGCGATCGGGTTCTACTTGACCCATGCGTATGTTTTTGCGTTGGAGAAAGGCGCGCCTGAGGCGACACAATTGCGCGACCGGTTGATCGCAATGGGCCGCGAAGAGCCGTTAAGTCACCCCTAGGATCGCCAAGACATAGCCTTGGGTCTCACGGTAGGGTGGGACACCGTTATACTGCTCAACCGCACCTGGGCCCGCATTGTAGGCCGCAAGCGCAAGACGCCAGCTCCCAAATGTTCGGTATTGCTCAGCCAGATAGCGCGCGCCGCCCTCTAGGTTTTCAGCCGGATCAGTCGGGTTCACACCCAGATATCGCGCAGTTCCCGGCATCAATTGGGCCAACCCCATCGCGCCGCGATGACTGAGAGCATTCTGGTTCCAATTACTTTCTTGTGTGACCAGACGCAGAAACAGATCTTCGGGCACACCATGACGACGCGCGGCACTACGCGCCATGTCGATATAGGGTCCACTGTAGCTGCCGGAATAGCTTGGAATTCCAAGGCTTATGGCCTCAGACTGGGGCTGCAACCGCGACGAGTTCGCGTATTGCGTGGCGCCGCGCGTGTCTAAAAGGCGCGTTTGAGAGCTGAACCGGTCAAACCGAGTGTCCGCAGCCACAGCCAACGCTGAGACGCCAGTAGCCAGCCCGCAAATCACACCTAGAACCAGCGAAAAACGGTTTTGAAGCCTGCTCATCTTGTCTGCCCCATATAGTCGACCGCGAAACCCTAGATAATTTTGTCTCAGATTCCAAGGGGAAGGGTAGTCAACAGAGTTGATGACCCGTCTTTTCGACTTTTATTAAACAATTTCCGATGGTTTAACCATCAGATCAGTTGCAAAGATTCGTAAAGGGAGAGCGATCCATGGCCGGTTCCGTCAACAAAGTGATCTTGATCGGCAATTTAGGCCGAGATCCAGAAGTCCGCAACTTTCAGAATGGCGGCAAGGTATGCAGCCTGCGGATTGCCACATCGGAAAACTGGAAAGACCGTACCACCGGCGAACGCAAAGAGAAGACCGAGTGGCACTCAGTCTCCATCTTCAACGAAGGCTTGGTGCGCATCGCTGAGCAGTACCTGCGCAAAGGTTCCAAGGTCTATCTTGAAGGCCAATTGGAAACCCGAAAATGGCAAGATCAGAGCGGCCAAGACAAGTATTCGACCGAAGTTGTGCTGCGTAATTTTGGTGGTACATTGACAATGCTGGACGGCCGTAGCGAAGGTGGCGGTGGCGGCTATGGCGGTGGCAGCGATGGTGGCAATCAGATACCCGATGACCGCGGCGGTTACGGCAATGATCAACCGTCAGGCCAGTCCTCAGGTGGTAGCGGTGGCGGCTACGGAAGTGGCGGCGGTTCTGACATGGATGACGAAATCCCGTTCTAAACGACGCTCGCATTTTGCCTGATCGATCTTGCCTATTGGAGGCAGTATGTCCCGTGTGAACCCTCGCCTGCTCGCGACGTTCCCGCCCCCTGTGATGGAGGCGCGGCGTTGGTTAGACGGCGTCCATTTTCCGGCTGACCGCCCTTTAATCAATCTTAGTCAAGCCGCCCCCGTTGACCCGCCCCCGGCCGCATTGCGTCAAGCCATGGCCGACGCCATCCTGAACCAGTCCGAAAGTCATCTTTACGGACCGGTTTTGGGTATGTCCGCACTGCGCGCCGAAATTGCTGCGCAATGGAGCGTGGGGTACGGCGCGCCGGTGCGCCCTGATCAAGTCGCGATCACGTCGGGCTGCAATCAGGCGTTTACGGCCGCCATGGCCACACTGGCCGGTGCGGGCGACGCGGTGATCGTGCCGACGCCTTGGTATTTTAATCACAAAATGTGGCTGGATATGGAGGGGATTGAAGCCAAATTATTGGCCACAGGCGACGATCTGATCCCGGACCCTGAAATGGCCGAGGCGCTGATCTGTGACCGGACGCGGGCGATCTTGCTGGTCAGCCCGAACAATCCCGGTGGCGTCGAATATTCCGCCGAAACGCTTGCAGCGTTCTACGATCTGGCCAAACGCCATGATCTGGCTCTGATCCTTGATGAAACCTACCGCGACTTCCACAGTCAGGACGGCGCGCCGCACGCTTTGTTTGATGATCCGGACTGGGATGAAACACTGATTCAGCTGTATTCATTTTCCAAGGCTTACCGTCTGACTGGCCACCGTGTTGGAGCGATGATGGCCAGTCCGTCACGTCTGGCTGAGGTTGAGAAATTCCTTGATACTGTCGCGATATGTCCACCCCAAATTGGCCAGATTGGTGCACTTTGGGGCATGCAAAATCTGGGGCAATGGCTGGCGGGGGAGCGATTGGAAATCCTGTCACGTCGGGCCGCAGTAAAGGCGGGTTTTGCCACGCTGGACAGCTGGCGGTTATTGGGTTGTGGGGCCTATTTCGCCTATGTTGAACATCCGTTTGATCTGCCGTCAGATGTGGTTGCGCAGCGATTGGTCAGTGCAGCCAGTATTCTGGTTTTGCCCGGTACAATGTTCGCACCGCGTCTGCCTGAGGGCGGAACAGGCCAGGCTGAGCGCTGCTTGCGGATCGCCTTTGCCAACGCGGACAAGGACGGATTGGCCGAAGTCATCGGGCGTCTACAAGGCCTGTCTCTTTAACACAGTTCGGCAGCCCTTGCCCCTTACCCGTCAAGCGCATAAACCACTGCAAACAACGTTCTGAGGGAGAGCGCCGACATGGCTGCACGCGCAAAGAAAAAGGCGTCAAACATTTTTGTTTGGATGATTTTGGGCCTTTTGATGATTGGCCTAGCTGGCTTTGGCATCGGATCATTCGGGGGATCGGCCAGCGCGGTCGGCTCTGTCGGAACAGCGCGAATATCTGTTCAAGATTATGCCCGCGCCCTTCAAAACGAAATAAACGCGCAATCAGCACAGTCTGGTCAATCGGTAAACCTACTGCAATTGCAAGCCGCTGGCATTGATCGCGCGGTTCTGGAAGGTTTGGTTGCCCGAGCGGCCCTGTCACATGAAACGGATGCCTTGGGCCTGTCTGTTGGCAACGCTGAGATTGCCCGCCAGATCCGTCAGAATGGTGCATTCCAAAGCCTTTCGGGCAGTTTTGATCGCATTGAATATGAACGCGTCCTGCGGTTTGCAGGTCTGAGCATTGCTGATTTTGAACAAGATGTTCGTCATGACACGGCCCGCGGCATTTTGCAGGCGGCCATTGCGGGTGGTATTGTAGCTCCCGAGCAATTTGCCGAAGCGGTCATCGCCTATCAATCAGAAACGCGCAATTTCTCAACGGTGCGTGTGACCGAGGCTGCCCTTAGCGCCGGACGCATCGCCCCAACTGAGGCCGAATTGCGGGTCTACTATGAGGAAAACCCACAACGGTTCACCGATCCCGAACTGCGCCGCATCACCTACGCTTGGGTTACACCAAGCCAAATCATGGATGAGATGCAGATCGATGAGACGGCGCTGCGGGAGCTTTATGACGATCGCATCGATGAATTTGTCCAAGATGAGCGTCGCCTGCTCGAGCGTTTGGTCTTCGGCACCTTTGAAGAGGCGGAGGCCGCACGTACTGCCATTGAAGACGGTAGCACTGATTTCGACACATTGGTTGCGGATCGCGGCCTGACGCTGAATGACGTCGATCTTGGCGATCTTAGCCGTGGTGATCTAAATGATGCAGCCGCTGAGATGATTTTTGCTGACGACACCTCAGAGTTGATTGGTCCAGTAGAAAGCGGACTTGGCCCTGCCCTGTTCCGGGTAAACGCCGTACTTGAGGCCTCAGAAGTTACATTTGAGGAGGCCCGCGAAGATCTGACGGCTGAATTGTCGGCATCTGCTGCGATCCGCGCTGTCGACGACGCACGCGACGACTATGAGGATCTGCTGGCCGGTGGTGCGACCTTGGAAGAATTAGCGAACGAAAGCGATATGATCTTGGGCCAAATCGATTGGTTGCCAACATCAGAGGATCAGATTGCGGCCTATGAGGCCTTTCGCGAAATTGCCGCCGTCGCAACTGAACGAGACTTTCCCGAGTTGTTTGAATTATCCGATGGCGGGCTCTTTGCCCTGCGCTTGGACGAAATCGTTCCACCCACGGTGCAGCCGTTTGATCAAGCACGCGACGCTGCCGAGGCTGGTTGGCAGGCTGAACAATTGCGCGACCGCGTGACGGCCCGTGCATTTGATCTGGTGGCCGGTCTGGACAGCAGTAGCAGCCTTGAAACACTGCCCCTTACAGTCACGCAAGAGCAGCAGATCAGACGCCAAGATTTTGTGCCTGACGCCCCGCCAACACTGGTCGCACAGGTCTTTCAACAATCCGAAGTTGGAGATGTGGTTGTTATACCTGGGGCTGATACCGCGTGGATCGTTCGGTTGGACCGGATCAACGCGGCGGTTCGTACCAACGAAACCACAACGCTATTGCTGAACATTGTCCAGACGCAGGCCGCACAATCCATTGCCCAAGACGTGTTTGAGGCGTTTGGCCAGGCGCTCGAGTCTGATATTGGCATCCGTCTGGATCCTGCGATGATCAATGCCGTGCACGCGACACTGCCCTGATCAATGGCGCTGATCCCTGAATACGACGCGTTCGCTAAGGGCTGGGAAGCCGGCAAGAACCAGCTGGTCTATACCCGGCTCGCCGCTGATC
Source organism: Paracoccaceae bacterium (assembly GCA_047623825.1). GTDB lineage: Bacteria > Pseudomonadota > Alphaproteobacteria > Rhodobacterales > Rhodobacteraceae > JBLHOS01. The sequence goes on from JBLHOS010000005.1 coordinate 40,045, forward strand.
TGGACACGCCCGTGTCTGTGATGATGAAACTTGCCGACGCGGGTCAAGATAGCTTTATCTTGGAGAGTGTGACCGGTGGTGAAATCCGTGGTCGATATTCAATCATCGGCATGAAGCCAGACCTGATCTGGGAATGTCGCGGCACTGAAAGCCGCGTGAACCGGACCGCGCGTTATGACCGCACTGCGTTTGAGCCGATTACGATCCCGCCTTTGGACGCGATCCGGGCGCTATTGGCCGAGTCGGCTATTGATTTGCCCGATGGTTTGCCTGCCGCCTCCGCTGGGCTGTTTGGTTATCTGGGTTATGACATGATCCGGCTGGTTGAAAATTTGCCAAATGTGAACCCCGATCCTTTGGGTTTGCCGGACGCGGTTCTGATCCGCCCCTCTGTTGTGGCCGTTCTGGATGGCGTCAAAGGTGAGGTAACGGTTGTGTCGCCCGCTTGGGTTGGATCGGGGCTATCGGCGCGCGCCGCCTACGCCCAAGCAGCAGAGCGTGTGATGGACGCCGTGCGCGATCTGGAACGCACGCCCAGCAATTCAGGTCGCGAGATGGGTGAGACCCATGATCGCGCAGATCCGGTCTCAAACTTTGCCAAGGCCGACTATCTGGCGGCCGTAGAGACTGCTAAGGATTACATCCGTGCCGGAGACATTTTTCAAGTTGTCCCGTCACAGCGCTGGACCCTAGATTTTCCAGAGCCGCCCTTTGCGCTTTACCGTGCATTGCGCCGGACAAATCCGTCACCATTCATGTTCTTTTTCAACTTTGACGGGTTCCAAGTTATTGGTGCCAGCCCAGAAATTTTGGTCAGGGTTTTTGATGGTCAGGTGACGATCCGCCCGATCGCCGGGACCCGGCCCCGCGGCGCGACCCCAGAACAAGACAAAGCTTATGAGATCGATCTTCTGTCAGACCCAAAAGAACTGGCAGAGCATTTAATGCTGCTTGATCTGGGGCGCAATGACACTGGTCGTGTTTCAAAAATCGGAACGGTACATCCGACCGAAGAGTTCATCATTGAGCGCTATAGCCACGTGATGCACATCGTCTCAAACGTGGTCGGTGAGCTGTCGGATGAGCATGATGCGCTGTCTGCGCTGCTGGCTGGACTGCCCGCAGGCACTGTTTCTGGTGCGCCAAAGGTCCGCGCGATGGAAATCATCGATGAGCTGGAGCCTGAAAAACGCGGCGTCTATGGTGGCGGTGTTGGTTACTTCAGCGCTGGTGGCGACATGGACATGTGCATCGCACTGCGCACTGCCGTGGTTCAGGATGCCAAGCTATACATTCAGGCCGGCGGCGGCGTTGTCTATGACAGTGATCCAGAGTCCGAGTTTCAGGAAACCGTCAACAAATCACGTGCCCTGATCATGGCCGCAAGTGAAGCCGGGCGCTTTTCCGGACGTGGCAACACCTGAACCTATCGCAGCAAGACGGCCGACAACGGGGCCATTGCAACGCTTTCAGACCGATTTCCCAAGGCCCATGAAAACAACGCTGTGACCGTATCAGGATAGGTGTGTCCGACGACAATTACAGATCCGTCCTGCACGGCAGCAAAGGCTGCACGGTCGAGATAACGCGTAATCACGGTTGCGCGCTCTTGTTCCTGATCAAGTTCACGAAACAGCGTTCCCGCAGGGACAGAGGCGCGGGTTGCTGTTTGTTCAGCTGCGTTCAAACCGCGCGGATAGGCAACCAGACCGTGACCAGTTTCCGTCAGCACACCGACAACGGCGTCCAACAGTTGACGATTAGATTGTACAATATTGGCGCTGGTATCCATAAAAGCCACCGCCTCTGGCACAATCCCAAAGGCCGCCTGAAGCGACACTTCCACATCAGAGGCCTCAGCTCGGTCTGGCAGGGCATCCGACAAGATCACTACCTCAAAACCAGAGGCGCGGTAGAATGCTGCGGCCTCGGCGGCATCTGCGCGGACAGGATTGATCGCAAAAGTCACTGGAAAGGTGAAATTTGCAAGAACTGAGCGGTCCAAACCAAGCGACGGGTCATCAATCAAGATGATCGACATCAGTGGGCGGGTTTCCGCGGCATCAAACTCTGCGGCGAACGCATCAATCGCGCGAACCGCGCCACCTATGTCGGAAATTTCAGCCGCCGTTTGTGTCGTGGCGTCACCAATTGTCTGGAACCGCGATGACGCACGCTCCGTTACCTGTTGCGCCGCTGGATCTGTTTCTATCAACGGCAGGCCCAACGGCGTTGGCTGCAGCTCAGCAGGCGGCGGTGGCGCATCCGCTAACGCGGACGTTGTGGCCACATCCGTCTCTTGGGGCAAGGTTTGGGTTGGCAGTTCAAGATTGGCGACAACATCAGGCAATGGCGCTGATTGGGTATTGAGCGCAGGAGAGTTTGTCACCGCCTGTGCATCTGGCGCTGTCGACCCAACGTTTGGCGCTGACCCTATATCGGTATCTGTCCCGGGCAAGGCTGCAGGTTGCTCTGGCGGGGGGCGATTGAATTCAGAGCCTGCGGGCAATGGCACATCAGTCCCTGCTGTCACCGGCTCATTTGGCGTGACCGTCGGTTCAGCGATCTCTAGATCAGCCTCAGGCCCAGCCTCAGGAATTGCCTCAGGCAAAGCCTCAAGCATTGGCTCGAGTTGTGGATCAGATGCCTCAACTGAGGCCAATTCTGGGGTCGAGCGCTCCGGCAATGGTGCGTTCAACGTTACCACAGCCAAAATGATCACACAGACAATCACGCCCCATATGATCCCGTTAATAAAACCTCTGCCCATCTTTTGGACCCTCACTATTGGCGCGCCGTTCTTGCGGTCGAGACTTGACCCTGCGGCGCGGCTCTGACCATGTATAACCCGGGCCGGGGTCCTGTTTCACCCCCTTATCTTACGGGTGTGCAGAATGCTGCTTCTGATCGACAATTATGACAGCTTTACCTACAATCTTGTTCATTATCTGGGCGAGTTGGGTGCTGAAATTCGCGTTGAACGGAACGACGCGCTGGATGTCCAACAGGCTATGGCCCTTAATCCATCGGCGATCGTGCTGTCGCCGGGGCCCTGTGATCCGGCGCATGCGGGTATCTGCCTGGCGCTGACACAGGCAGCTGCCCAAACCGGTACGCCCTTGTTGGGTGTGTGCCTTGGGCACCAGACCATCGGCGAAGCCTTTGGTGGTAGTGTTGTCAGATGCCACGAAATCGTTCACGGAAAACTGGGCATGATACAACATCAGGGCAAAGGTATTTTCGCAGACCTGCCCTCACCATTTCCGGCTACGAGGTACCATTCGTTGATTGTAGAGCGTGAAAGCCTGCCGGACTGCCTTGAAATCACCGCCGAGCTTGCGGACGGCACAATCATGGGCCTGCGCCATAAGTCTTTGCCGATTGAGGGGGTTCAGTTTCACCCCGAAAGTATTCGAAGCGAGCATGGGCATGCCATGTTGCGCGCCTTCCTGAAGCTGGCACCTGGTGCCTTGCACCAATCCGTTAAGGAGACCGCATGAGCGATGCGATGAAGCCCCTAATTGCCGCGGCAGCCGACCGACCACTTAGCCGCGCCGAGGCTGAGGCCGCATTTGATCTGCTGTTTGAGGGTGCTGCAACCGACGCCCAAATCGGCGCACTGTTGATGGCGTTGCGTGTCCGCGGTGAAACCGTTGAGGAAATCGCCGCCGCGGCACGGGTCATGCGCGCCAGATGTTTGCCAGTTAAGGCACCAAAGGGCGCAATTGACATCGTTGGCACCGGGGGCGACGGAAAGGGCACACTGAATATCTCAACTGCGACCGCATTTGTTGTGGCAGGTGCCGGTGTGCCGGTGGCCAAACACGGCAATCGCAATTTAAGCTCGCAATCTGGGGCCGCAGACGCGTTGGGCCAAATGGGGATCAATGTGATGGTCGGCGCCAAGGTGGTAGAGCGCGGCTTGGCCGAGGCTGGCATCGGCTTTATGATGGCTCCAATGCACCATCCGGCCATTCGGCACGTGATGCCCGCACGCCAGCAACTTGGAACAAGAACTGTATTTAACATATTGGGACCATTGACTAATCCTGCTAGCGTGACCCGGCAGTTGACCGGCGCATTTTCTGCCGATTTGATCCGCCCGATGGCGGAGGTCTTGCAGGCTCTTGGGTCTGAGACAGCTTGGCTGGTGCACGGCGGTGACGGCACTGACGAACTGGCCATTTCAGCCCCATCAAAGGTTGCGGCCTTGGCGAACGGCACAATCACAGAATTTGAGATCGCACCAGAAGATGCTGGCCTGCCCGTGCACAAGTTTGAGGATATCTTGGGCGGCACACCGCAAGAGAATGGCCGCGCGTTTGCGGCCCTTTTAGACGGAGCCAAAGGTGCGTACCGCGACGCAGTTTTGTTAAACGCAGCAGCTGCATTGCTGGTTGCAGATAGGGTTACCGACCTAAAGGAGGGTGCCAAAATGGCCGCCGAAAGCATCGACAGCGGTGCCGCCAAACGTGCGGTAACTAAATTGGCCCAGATCACTTCTGAGGTGACAGCATGAGTGTGCCGACAATCCTCGAGAAGATTAAGGCTTATAAGCTAGAAGAAATCGCAGTGCGCAAGCTAAAGCGTCCATTGGAGAGCGTTGAGCAGGATGCAAAAGCTGCCCTTCCAATTCGCCATTTTGCGGCCGCCCTGCACGCCCGAGCTCGCGAAGGTTATGGACTGATTGCCGAGATCAAAAAGGCCAGCCCCTCTAAAGGGTTGATCCGCGCCGATTTCCAGCCAGCCACCCTTGCTGCCGCCTATGAGGCCGGTGGCGCCACTTGTCTCAGCATCCTGACGGATACGCCCAGCTTTCAGGGCGATGACAGCTATCTGATCGCCGCGCGCGCGGCTTGTGAGCTTCCGGTTTTGCGCAAAGATTTCCTGTATGACACCTATCAAGTGGCAGAGGCCCGCGCGATGGGCGCCGATTGCATTTTGATCATCATGGCCAGCGTTTCAGACGCACAGGCGCGTGAATTGGAAGATGCGGCCAATTTTTGGGGCATGGATACCTTAATTGAGGTCCATAACGCCGAAGAGTTGGAGCGCGCGACAGGTCTGACCTCACGCCTGATCGGGATCAACAACCGTGATTTGAATACATTCGAGGTCTCATTGGATGTAACGCGCGATCTGGTGCGCCTCGTGCCCGAGGACCGGTTGGTTGTCTCCGAAAGCGGGCTGACCACACCCGAAGATCTGGCCGCGATGGCCACCTATGGCGCGCGCTGTTTTTTGATCGGAGAAAGCTTGATGCGCCAAGACGATGTGACGGCCGCAACCCGCGCAATACTGGCCCACCCGTTGATGTCCGGGGGCTTGTGATGGCAGAATTGACGCATTTTGACGGCAACGGCCAGGCGCATATGGTTGATGTGTCTGACAAGGCCAATACAGCGCGTGTTGCAGTCGCCGAAGGTGTTGTTTTAATGCAGGCTGAGACTTTGGCCCTGATCGCTGAGGGACGCGCCGGCAAAGGCGACGTCTTGGGTGTGGCGCGATTGGCCGGGATCATTGGGGCCAAACGGACCTCCGATCTGATCCCATTGTGCCATCCGTTGCCGATCACCAAAGTCGCGCTTGATCTGGAGGTTGACGCCAGCCTTCCAGGCGTGCGGATTACCGCGACCGTAAAAACCGCTGGGCAAACCGGGGTTGAGATGGAAGCCCTGACCGCCGTCAGCATCGCCGCCCTGACGATATACGACATGGTCAAAGCCTCTGATAAGGCGATGCAGATTACCGACATTCGACTTTTGCTGAAAGATGGCGGGAAGTCAGGGCGTTATGAGGCGTCTTTGTGATTTCAGTAGAACAGGCATTAGCCGCCTGTCTGGCGCTGGCCAAGCCATTAGAACCTGAATGGGTTGATCTGGCGGACTGCAATGGCAGGGTCCTGCGGTCCCACGTGACAGCGCAGCGTGATCAGCCGCCTTTTGCAGCATCAGCCATGGATGGTTATGCGCTGAGCGGCGTTGGCGCAGTTCCCGGTGCTGTTTATGTCGTGGTCGGGGAGGCCGCCGCCGGACATATCTGGACCGGAGCCGTTGGTCCCGGCCAATGCGTGCGGATCTTTACCGGTGCGCCAGTGCCACAGGGCGCTGATAGGATCATTATTCAAGAGGACGTCATCCGAGACGGCGATCAGATTACATTGGGCGACACGCTGGATCTGGCAAATTATGTGCGTCCGTCGGGGGGTGATTTTGCCAAAGGCAGCACCATCAGCGCCCCGCGCCGACTGCGTCCCACCGATTTGGCATTGGCCGCCGCAATGAACCAACCACGGTTGCAGGTCGGGCGCAAACCCATCGTCGCGTTAATCGCCACTGGGGATGAGTTGGTACAACCCGGTGAAACGCCACGCCCCGATCAAATCATCGCATCCAACACATATGGCCTAAAGGCGATGATCGAGGCCGAAGGCGGTCTTGCGCGGGTTCTGCCCATTGCCAAAGACACAGTGGAAAGCCTGTCGGGCATCCTGTCACTGGCGCAAGACGCCGATCTAATCGTGACAATCGGCGGTGCATCTGTGGGTGATCATGATCTGGTGGCACAAGTTGCGGGATCTTTGGGGCTGGAGAGGGCATTCTACAAAATTGCAATGCGTCCAGGGAAACCCCTGATGGCCGGGCGACTAGGTCAGGCGCAGCTGTTGGGTCTACCGGGCAATCCCGTGTCCTCGCTGGTGTGCGGGCATTTGTTTTTGGTGCCGATGATCCATGCATACCTAGGACTACCCACCGGTCCACGGGCCACAAAACAGGCAATCCTGGCCGAAGATCTGGGACCAAACGGCCCGAGGCAGCATTACATGCGCGCCGAGTTAAGCATTGGCGACGGCTTACCGGTCGTCACACCATTTGAGCGCCAAGACAGCTCTCTGATAAGCGTTTTGGCCGGGGCAGACGCCCTAATGATCCGTCCAGCCAACCAAGCAGCACTCAGCGCCGGCGCTTTGGTCGACATAATTCCACTTTAGGCAGATTTGTTGACACGAAGCGGGAACAGGGATAGAACAGACCCTGAACGAGAGATGTAAATATCTAAAGGGACGCCTTATGCTGACGAAGAAACAGCTAGACCTATTGGACTTCATTAATAAGCGAACATTGCGCGATGGGGTCTCTCCGTCTTTTGATGAGATGAAGGAGGCTCTGGATCTTCGATCAAAATCCGGCATCCACCGTTTAATCACAGCGCTGGAGGAACGTGGTTTCATCCGCAGATTGGCCCACCGGGCACGTGCAATTGAGATCGTGAAGCTGCCTGAAACCCTTGAATCACGCAGTGGATTTAGGCCAAAAGTCATTCATGGCGATAAGACGGACATACCTTTTGGGGCGATGGCGGTGGCCGGTGTCGGCACTCAAGATCTTCCGATTATGGGACGGATCGCGGCTGGTACTCCGATTGAGGCTATCAGTCAGGTTGCCACTCATATTTCCGTTCCAGGTCAGATGCTGGGCGCAGGGAAATCGCACTATGCGCTAGAGGTAAAAGGCGACTCGATGATCGATGCCGGGATCAATGAAGGCGACATCGTGGTGATCGAGGAGCGTTCGACTGCCCAAAATGGCGATATTGTAGTGGCCCTTATTGAGGGGCATGAGGCAACGCTGAAACGCTTTCGTCAGAAGGGCAATATGATCGCGCTGGAGGCTGCTAATCCGGCATATCAAACGCGAATGTTGCGCGACGATCAGGTGAAAATTCAAGGTAAGCTGGTTGGTTTGATCCGCAGCTACTGATCGCTGATTATTCAAAACTCTCGTAGGGCGACCAAAGTCTGTCGCCCTGCTGCGCCCGCGCCGTTAAAAAGCGTGGGCCTTGATCTGACATGATAAGTGCGATCGACCCTGTTTGTGCCAATAACTCAGCTGAGATCAGCAAACATCCCCGATCACCTGCGCTGAACGCCGTACTGGCCGGGACGGCGGCTTGTACTGTGGCTTGGTAATCGTCAGGGTCGGGGATCAAAGTAGAAATTGCATGGCCCACATTACCTTGCAACCCTGGTGCAAACTCCTCAATTTGTTCAGTGGTGACGACAATCGAATGAGTGCGGCATGCCGCCTCAACCCCGGCTGAGGCACGACCCCCACGAGCGTGCCAAATATCCAGACCACTCCGAACAAACGCCCGCCCCGTGCCTGATACTATCCAGCCGTCGCGAATGGCGGCTCCAGCTTGATCGATCAAATCCCCATCGTTCTCTAACCAAATTCCCGCGACAAACCCGTCGCCACGATCCCGGCTTAGACTACGCCCAACCTCTGTTTGGACACCGATCAATCCACCCGATGCGGCGATCAAAACCTGTGGACGCTCAGCGATAAACCATAAGCCGGCAGCGGCACAGATGGGCAATACTCCGGCGCTTCGCCAGCGCCCTTGCCACAAGATAATAAACAGCGCGCCAATAGTGATCAGCGGCAACACGGTGCCGGGCGGCATCACGATCGCCCGTCTGGCACCCGGCAGATGTGCGACCCAATGCGCAACGGCCAAGATCCAGTTCAACCCAAGCTCCATCGCACCAAATGCCAACCACTCCAATCCAAATGGCGACAGGATCACAGCCAAAACCGCAGCAGGCATCACAAGACTGCCCATCACCGGCACACATAAAAGATTGGCGATCAATCCGTATGTCGAGACATAGTTGAAATGCGCCGCCGCAAATGGGGCTGTGGCCGCCCCTGCCACGACCGATGACATGACCAATGCAAAGACAAATCGCGCCCAACTTGGCAAGTTTCGCAGCGCCACCACTTTGCGCAACGCCGCAAAAATCGCAACCAGAGCTGTCGTTGCGGCAAAAGACATCTGAAATCCGGGGCCCAAAAGGCTTTCGGGGCGGTGGACCAGTACAATCAGTGCTGCAATCGCCACGGAGCGTAATGTCATTGCGCGCCGGTCCAACAAGACCGCGCCAAACATCACCCCAACTTGGACAAACGCCCGTTCGGTAGCTACGTTACCGCCAGACAACGCCAGATAGGCCGCACCCGCCAGAAGTGCGACAACCGCTGCGATCTTTTTGATGGGAAACCGCAATGCGATGGGCGCGATCAAGGCGAGGCTCAACCGCAAGCCAAAGAAAATGAACCCGGTCAGCAATCCCATATGTAGGCCGGAAATTGCCAATAGATGCGCGATGTTTGAGCGCCGCAGATCCGCCAAAGGAGCCGCCTCAATGCCGGATCGATCGCCAGTTAGTACGGCGGCGGCAAAAGCGCCCGCCTGCCCTTCAATACGGTCTTGAATGACTCCCGAAACCTGATGCCGAAACCGCCCCAGTCGCTGTTCTACCGGATCAGGCGGTGTCAGGATCAAAACGGGTGTGCGGGAATACCCCACCGCGCCGATCTGCTGGAACCAAGCGTGGCGTTGAAAATCAAACCCACCGGGCTCTGTCGGGCCATTGGGGGGTGACAGATGTCCCGTCAAAATGATGGTTTGACCTGGATACGGCGCAAACGGAACATCCTCTCCGTGCAGAGAGACACGTACATGGCGTGGGGTTCGAGCTGGCGCCATTCGCGCCAAATTCACCCGGTCCAACGTGATCCGCACCCGATCTGAGGCTGAGCGGTCAATCGCCACAATCCGCCCCTCAATCGGGCCGTAATAGCGGTAATTCAGAACTGGGCCCGCGACCAAATGGGCCCGCGCGCCTGCCAATAGGACACCGAAGGCCACCAGAATCATTACCGTCGCAAAGGGTCCAAATTTTTCGCGGTAGCGCCGGGCCAGCACCGCAAGGACCAAGACAAACCCGACCAGCACGCCATAAAAAGGCAAATCCGGTTCAATTGAAGCCGCAAAATAGAGACCAACGCCGAGGCCCAAAGCCACCGGCGACCAAGGCATTAGCGCCCCACGTTGAGCCTGCAATCCAGCATCAAGCCATTGCAAAAGGCGCACTCTTGTCACCCCCTGCGCGGTTGCCTAAACACGTCGCTTAAGCCTAGCTGAAATATGGTTGCTAACAGGTTAACGCCCCAGCCCGACTGGGCGCGGAAAGGATAACAGATGGCCGATGATCATCCCCCCGTCGTCACGCGTTTTGCCCCCTCGCCTACGGGGTATCTGCACATTGGTGGCGCACGCACGGCGCTGTTCAATTGGTTGTTTGCGCGTGGTCGCGGCGGCAAATTTTTGTTGCGCATCGAAGACACCGATCGGGCCCGTTCGACACCTGAGGCGACAGCTGCAATCTTGTCAGGCCTGACCTGGCTTGGGCTTGATTGGGACGGCGATCCGACCAGCCAATTTGACGCCAAGGACCGCCACGCCGAGGTCGCCTATCAGATGTTGGCCGAAGGCACTGGTTACAAATGCTTCTCAACGCCTGATGAGATCACAGCATTTCGTGAGGCTGCTCAGGCTGAGGGACGCTCCAGCCTTTTTCTGTCTCCTTGGCGCGACACGCCCTCAGATCAGCACCCCAATGCACCGTTTGTCGTGCGTCTGCGCGCACCACGCGAAGGTAAAATCACTATAAATGATGCCGTTCAAGGCGCCGTTACCTGGCAAAATGAAACTCTGGACGACATGGTTCTGCTACGCTCAGATGGCACACCGACTTACATGCTGGCAGTTGTTGTAGATGATCACGATATGGGTGTTACGCATGTCATCCGAGGCGATGATCACCTCGCAAATGCGGCCCGTCAGGCGCATCTCTATCTGGCAATGAACTGGCCTCTGCCGATCTTTGCACATATTCCGCTGATCCACGGGCCTGATGGCAAAAAGCTTAGCAAACGGCACGGCGCGCTTGGCGTTGAGGAATATGCCGCCATGGGGTATCCGCCCTCTGCTATGCGTAATTATCTGTCCAGACTGGGCTGGTCGCATGGCAATGATGAGCTGTTTGACGATGAACAGGCACTTGAATGGTTTTCCCTCGATGGGATCGGAAAATCCCCTGCCCGGTTGGACTTCAAAAAGCTCGACAGCGTCTCTGCGCATCACATTGCAAAAATGCCCGATACGGACCTATTGGTCGCGATTGAGCAGTTTTTGGCCGTATCAACGAATGAGCCGCTTTCGCAACTGCAGAAAGATGGGCTGATCACAGGGATGTATTGCCTGAAGGAACGGGCAAAAACCTTACCAGAGTTGCTTCTAAAAGCACATTTTGTCTTGTCTTCGCGGCCTTTTACCCCAGATTTATCGTCACAACAGCTTTTGGACGATGTATCCCGTGGTATACTGACGGAATTGACGCCGCATCTGCAGACTGTTAGCTGGACACGTGACATGCTTGAGGCAACTGTTTCACAACTGGCAGAGACCCACGGCCTGAAACTTGGCAAGCTAGCGCAGCCTCTTAGGGCAGCATTGGCAGGTCGAACCGTCAGTCCTAGCGTCTTTGATATGATGCTCGTGATCGGCCGGGTGGAAACTCTGGCTCGTTTGAACGATGCCGCCCGACTGGCGGCCAATCAGACTGATTAAGGGCCGCGCTAGCGTCGGTCCAAGGACAAGACCCCACCGCTCAGGTCGGGGCACCAAGAAAGGGACTGACATGGTAGATACCAAGACAGCAAAACTAAGCTTTGGCGACATCGAACTCGACTTACCCATGCACTCGCCAACCGTCGGCCCCGATGTCATCGACATCACCAAACTGTATGCACAGGCAGGCGTTTTCACGCATGATCCTGGCTTTACGTCGACGTCTGCATGCGAAAGCGCGATCACCTATATTGATGGCGAAAAAGGAGAGCTGCTGCATCGCGGATATCCGATTGATCAGTTGGCCAAAAGTTCCCACTATCTCGAAGTTTGCTATCTATTGCTTTATGGTGAGCTACCCTCCGCCCGTGAGTTGGAAGACTTTGAAACACGGGTCACGCATCACACGATGATCCATGAGCAGATGGTGAATTTCTTCCGTGGATTCCGCCGGGATGCCCATCCTATGGCGGTTATGACCGGCGTTGTCGGGGCGATGTCCGCGTTTTACCACGATAGCACCGACATTTCGGACCCATGGCAGCGCGAAGTCGCCTCAATCCGACTGATCGCGAAAATGCCAACGATTGCGGCGATGGCTTATAAATATACGATCGGTCAGCCGTTTGTGTATCCGCGCAATGATTGCGACTACGCCACTAACTTCCTGCGGATGTGTTTTGCGGTGCCTGCCGAAGAATATCAGCCCGACCCAATCCTTAGCAGGGCGATGGACCGTATCTTCACGCTGCATGCCGACCATGAACAGAACGCTTCGACCTCAACGGTACGACTGGCGGGATCATCGGGCGCAAACCCATTTGCGTGTATCGCTGCTGGTATTGCATGTCTTTGGGGCCCTGCACACGGTGGCGCCAATCAGGCCTGTCTTGAAATGTTGCAAGAGATCGGGACACCAGACCGGATCCCAGAATATATCGCACGCGCCAAGGACAAGAATGATCCGTTCCGCCTGATGGGCTTTGGCCACCGGGTCTACAAAAACTTTGACCCGCGGGCCAAAGTGATGAAAGAGAGTGCGGACGAAGTGCTCGACCTTCTGGGTGTAGAAAACAACCCTGTTTTGCAGGTTGCAAAGGAACTTGAAGCCGCCGCACTTGCAGATCCGTATTTTGCAGATAAAAAGCTGTTCCCGAATGTCGACTTTTATTCTGGTATCATCCTAGAGGCGATGGGTTTCCCAACCTCGATGTTCACACCGATCTTTGCGCTAAGCCGGACTGTTGGTTGGATTGCACAGTGGAAAGAAATGATCGGCGACCCGAACGGCAAGATAGGCCGGCCCCGTCAGCTTTATACCGGTGCAACTTTCCGCGATTACAGCGACATCGAAAACCGCTGATCAATCTGAAAGACCTTCAAAGGCCGCCCCATCCTCTGGGCGGCCTTTGCCATTTTCAGCCTTGGAATTCGCAAAATATCCCAGCTGAAGTGATGGAAAATCTGATAGCATAAAACTAAGCTCGAAAAATCCACTCTCTTTGGTTCAAGGTCCCATTATGACACGCAAAATCATTATCGACACAGATCCCGGCCAAGATGATGCCGTGGCCATTTTGTTGGCACTCGCCAGCCCCGAAGATCTGACCGTTTTGGGTATCACGGCTGTGGCCGGCAATGTGCCCCTGCATTTGACTGAGCGTAATACCCGGATCGTCTGCGAATTGGCCGACAAGCCCGACACGCTGGTCTTTGCGGGTTGCGATGCGCCAATCAAACGCAAACTGGTGACGGCTGAACATGTGCACGGAAAAACTGGTCTGGATGGGCCGCAATTGCCCAACCCTAACATGGCGCTGCAAGACCAGCACGGCGTTGATTTTATCATAGAGACTTTGCGGGCTGAACCTTCAGGAACTGTGACGCTGTGCCCATTGGGGCCGCTGACAAATATCGCGACAGCCCTGATGCGCGCGCCAGATATCGCGCCGCGGATCCAAGAGATCGTTTTGATGGGAGGAGCCTATTTTCAGGTAGGCAACATCACACCTGCAGCCGAGTTTAACATCTATGTCGATCCGGAAGCCGCTGATATTGTGTTCAAATCTGGTGCCCCAATTACGGCAATGCCACTTGATGTGACCCATAAGGCCTTGACGACGGCGCCACGGGTTGAGACCTTTCGTACCATGGGCAGCCATGTTGGCAGGATGGTCGCAGAATGGACCGCTTTCTTTGAACGCTTCGACAAGGAAAAATACGGTAGCGCGGGTGCGCCGTTGCATGACCCCTGCGTCATCGCCTACCTGATCCAGCCAGATCTATTTCAGGGCCGGCATGTGAATGTTGAGATTGAGATACAGTCAGAATTGACCCTTGGCATGACGGTCGCCGACTGGTGGCGTGTCACTGGTCGCACACCAAACGCCACATTCATGGGCGATATCGATGCCGACGGTTTCTTCGACCTTCTGACCCAACGGATCGCGCGGTTCTAGTGATGTGTTGGGATCACAAAGATGTCGGGCATCATCTTAAGGCATCTGCCCATCCCCAATAAATCTGGCCTAAACCTAGCAATTACATCGCAACTGTCCTAGCTCTGGAGAAACTCCAAGAGGTCCCGATGAAGATTGCCTTCGACAATACCTATGCCCGCCTGCCCGAGCGCTTTTTTACAGCCCTTCCGCCCACTCCGGTTGGAACGCCCGGTCTGATCGCGGTAAACGATGTTTTGGCGCGCGATCTTGGCCTTGATCCAGATGCACTGCGGACTGAAGATGGTTTGGCGGTTTTGGCGGGCAATTCTGTGCCTGATGGCGCAAGCCCCTTGGCACAGGTCTATGCCGGGCACCAATTCGGTGGCTGGTCGCAGCAATTGGGCGATGGGCGCGCGGTGTTGCTGGGTGAGGTTATCGGTAGAAATGGTGTACGCCGCGATATTCAGCTTAAAGGATCAGGGCCAACCCCCTACAGCCGGATGGGTGATGGCCGCGCATGGCTAGGCCCTGTGATCCGCGAATACATCGTATCCGAGGCAATGCATGCGTTTGGCATTCCGACCACCCGCGCGCTTGCCGCAGTTACAAGTGGCCAAATGATCATGCGAGAAGCGCCGTTTCCCGGTGCCGTTCTGACACGCGTCGCAGCCAGTCATATTCGGGTTGGCACCTTTCAGTTTTTCGCGTCTCGCAAAGACCTTGATGGTCTGCAAGCGCTGACAGATTATGTAATCGCCCGCCATTACCCCAAGGCAAACGGTGCTTTGGGCCTCCTGAATGCTGTGATTGATGCGCAGGCGCTGCTGATCGCACAATGGATGGGGGTCGGTTTTATCCATGGGGTGATGAACACAGACAACATGACCATTTCGGGTGAGACGATCGACTATGGGCCCTGCGCCTTTATGGATGCCTATCATCCCGACACTGTCTTCAGCTCAATTGATCAATTTGGGCGGTATGCCTACAAGAATCAGCCCGAAATTGCGGTGTGGAACCTCGCGCAACTGGCCACCAGCCTGTTGCCCTTGATGGGTGAGGACCGCGACGCCGCGATCGAGGCTGCGACTAAATCTGTGCAACGATTCTCAGAGGTGTTCAACGACGCCTGGGAGGATGTGTTGCGCGCAAAGCTTGGGTTTAGCACGGCAGAACCCGGCGACGCGGCCCTTGCCTTTGATCTTTTGGGACGGATGGCCAGCAACCAAGCGGATTACACGCTGACCTTCCAGTCATTGTCATCTGACACCCCCGAAAAAACCCGTGACCAGTTTCTTGACCCAAATAGCTTTGACGCTTGGTTTGGTGAATGGACAGCCAGAATTGGGCGTGAGGCGGTTTCACCCGCCACCCGTCAGGCCGCCATGCAGGCAACGAACCCCGCCTATATCCCGCGCAACCACCGGGTTGAGGCCGTGATCCAATCGGCCCTTTCGGGTGATCTGGCACCGTTTCACGAGATGTTGCAGGTGGTGGCAGACCCGTTCACGCGGCGCCCCGGCTATGAGATCTGGCAGACCCCACCGCTGGACGGCGAGGCAGTTCAGCATACTTTTTGCGGCACATGATCAGGCGCGTTTGGACCGATTGATCAGATATAGCCCGCCACAAACCAGCGTCAGGGCCGCGATGATCACGCCGCTAATCTCCTCATCCAGCAACAACCAGCCCAGAAACACTCCGATGACGGGTGACAAAAAGCTGAAGGAGGCAACAGATGCCGCCGGATAGATGGACAGCATCCAGAGCCAGACAATGAACCCGGCTGAGACCACCACAACAATCTGAAACGCCATTCCGGCCCAATGGATCAATTCCGGATCGCGCAGGAACGGGCCAAAAAACATTGCCAAAATCAATAGGATAGGCGCTGAAATCACCACCTGCCACAAAAGTTGAGTTTCTGCGCGGACGTCGCGCAGCGCGCTAAGCCGGACACAAAGTGCAATTCCGGTCCATCCCCACGCGGCAAACAGCGCAAAGATGTCACCCCAAAACGATGCGGTTCCGGGGCCTTCTTTCTGGCCCAAAATCGCCCACGCGACCCCTGCAAAGGCCAGTGTTAGACCCGTGGCCTTTAGCAGCGTCATCCGTTCACCCGGCAACAAGAAATGCGCCGATAATGTCAACCAGACTGGCATTGAGTACAAAATGACGGAACTGCGCGCGACCGTCGTCAGATCCAACGCCAGAAACAAGAACACAAACTCAATCGAAAACAGCACACCGACCAAAAGGCCTGCACGTATGGTTCCAGGCGCGATCCTGATCGGAAGGTTGCGAAACTTCATCCAAGCCAAAACACAAAAAATCGCGCCAAAGGAACGGACCGAGGCCAGAAAGACCGGTTGGAACCCGTCATTTGTTACCTTGATCACCACTTGATTGAAGGCAAAAAGTGCGGCAAATCCGGTCATCGCAACAATACCAAACGTATCAAGGCTATCTTTGCGTGGCATATCAGTCGCTCCCGTCTTCCAACGAATGGCGTGCCTGCACTGCTCAGGCGTGTCAAGAACCAGCTGTTGTGCTAGAGATTTTGAAACACCCCACGCAAAGGTCTGCCACAGATGAATTTTTTACAGATCACATCACTTTTGATCGTGTTGGCCGGGGCTTTTGGCGCGATCAATTATCTGTTCCTGAAACTACCCTCGGCGATCGGAATTCTGGTTGTGGCATTGGTGGCATCATTTGCGGTCATGCTGCTGGATGTCGTGATGCCCGGCCTTGGCGTCGCCGCCCAAATGCGCAGCGTCATTACGAACATCGATTTCTCTGAGGCCCTGCTAGAAGGGATGCTGGGCCTGTTGCTGTTTGCGGGCGCGCTTCATGTGAAGCTGTCAGATCTGCGCGCGCAGTGGCGTGTTGTGGCGCTGATGGCTACTATTGGCGTTGCCCTGTCGACCTTGATCATCGGCGTCGGGTTTTCTTGGATCACTGGCATGCCCTTGCTGATTGCCTTGGTTTTTGGCTCCATCGTTACGCCAACTGATCCGGTCGCCGTTCTGGGCGTGCTGCGCGCTGCAAACTTGCGCAAATCGTTGGAAACAAAGATTGCCGGCGAAAGCCTGTTCAATGACGGCGTTGCCTATGTGGTATTTTTGATCCTTGTGGGGCTGGCCTTTCCAACAAACGCGCATGGCGACGCAGGCCTGCTTGAAGGTGCAACACTGCTTTTCGTGCAGGAGGCTGTGGGCGGTGCGGTTCTGGGTGGCGTTTTGGGCTGGCTGACATTTCGGGTCATGCGCCGTATCGATGATCCCTCGCTAGAGGTGCTTTTGACGCTTGGATTGGCGTTTGGCGGATATGAGTTGGCGATCTGGCTGCATGTTTCCGCCCCGATTATGGCTGTGGTAGCCGGTCTTTTGATCGGAGATGTTGGTGCGAAACACGGAATGAGTGCGGCAACCCGCGACTATGTGGATACGTTCTGGAAGCTAATTGATGAAATCCTGAACGCAGTCCTGTTCCTATTAATCGGGTTTGAGGTGTTTGCAGTCGCCTTTTCCAGCGACGCGCTTTTGGCCGGGTTCGCCGCCATTCTACTGGCGCTTTTTGCTCGATTGATCGCCGTTGCGGTGCCGGTGCTTGCCCTGCGCCCGTTTCGCCAATTCAGTGATGGGGTAATCCCGATTATGACCTGGGGTGGCTTGAAAGGCGGGATATCAGTAGCACTTGCTTTGGCACTGCCAGATGGGGAATGGAAACCGCTGATCCTGACCGCAACCTATATGATCGTCGTCTTCTCAATCATCATACAGGGGTTGACGGTTGGTGCGCTGGCCAAAAGTCTGACCAAAAATTCAGACTGACCCCTTTTCCAAAGGGGCGCTTTCGCCTAAACCTGAAACCCACACCAAATGGGGCCGTGCGATGACCGATACAATCGAAAGCAGATGCGAGACGCAGGGCCTCAGAATGACCGACCAGCGCAGGATCATCGCGCAGGTCCTAGAGGCGGCATCCGATCATCCGGATGTTGAGGAACTTTATGCCCGCGCTTCGGACCGTGATCCGAAAATCTCAATTGCCACAGTTTACCGCACCGTCAAATTATTTGAGGAGTCGGGGATCATTGAGCGTTTGGAATTCGGCGATGGTCGTGCACGTTATGAGGACGCCGAGCGCGACCACCATGACCATCTGATTAACCTGCAAACCGGTGAAGTGATCGAATTTGTCGATCCTGATATTGAGGCGCTACAAGAAAAAATTGCGGCCAAGCTGGGGTTTGAGCTAAAGGGTCACAAGCTGGAATTATACGGAGTGCCACAAAAAGGCCGTTGATCGACGACGGCGTGTTGCAACAATAGCGTGGCCGCGACCTGGGCCAACGCGTCAAAACTCAAGCAAAAGCCCTTCCCCCGGCAGCATTGCGCCGCTAAACCGTTTTTGAATATAACATCCCCAATCGGAGCCCCGTTATGAGCACCATCATCGATATCTTCGCCCGCGAAATCCTCGATAGCCGGGGCAACCCAACGGTTGAGGTCGATGTAACCCTTGAGGATGGCAACATGGGCCGCGCGGCTGTGCCGTCGGGTGCCTCAACTGGTGTCCATGAGGCCGTCGAAAAGCGCGACGGCGATCCTGCCCGCTACATGGGCAAAGGTGTTCTGGAGGCGGTTGCCGCGGTTAATGGAGAGCTGGCCGAGAATCTGGTCGGCTTTGACGCAACTGAGCAGGCCGCAATCGACGCCGCAATGATCGAGATCGATGGGACTGAAAACAAGGGCCGTCTGGGGGCCAATGCAATCTTGGGTGTATCGCTGGCAGTGGCCAAGGCCGCCGCTGATGCAACAGGTCAGCCGCTTTACCGCTATGTCGGTGGCACATCTGCCCATGTTTTGCCCGTGCCGATGATGAATATCATCAATGGCGGAGAGCATGCAGACAACCCGATCGACATCCAAGAATTCATGATCATGCCGGTTTCAGCGACTTCAATTGCAGACGCCATCCGCATGGGATCTGAAGTGTTCCACACACTGAAAAAAGAGCTGTCTGCTGCGGGCCTGTCGACCGGGATCGGTGATGAAGGTGGCTTTGCGCCGAACCTGAATTCAACCCGCGACGCGCTGGATTTCATTCTAAAATCGATTGAGAAAGCTGGCTATAAAGCAGGCGAAGATATCATGCTGGCGCTTGATTGTGCCGCTACAGAATACTTTAAAGACGGCTCATATGTCTTTGCTGGAGAGGGTAAAACCCTGAGTGCAGCTGAGAATGTTGACTATCTGGCAGCGCTTTGCGCCGACTATCCGATTTTGTCGATTGAGGATGGCTGTTCTGAGGATGACTGGGAAGGTTGGAAGATGCTGACCGACCGTTTGGGTGACAAAATACAGCTGGTCGGCGATGATCTGTTTGTGACCAACCCTGCGCGTTTGGCCATGGGGATTGAGCAAGGCTGCGCCAATTCTTTGCTGGTCAAAGTCAATCAGATCGGCACCCTGACTGAGACATTGGCCGCCGTCTCAATGGCCCACCGCAACCGGATGACATGTGTGATGTCGCACCGCTCTGGTGAGACAGAAGACGCCACGATTGCTGATCTGGCCGTCGCCACCAATTGTGGGCAGATCAAGACCGGCTCGCTTGCCCGCTCCGACAGGTTGGCGAAATACAATCAGCTGATCCGGATCGAAGAGATGCTCGGTGAGACCGCGGTTTATGCCGGAAAATCGATCCTGCGCTAATTCATGACCGCCGATGATATCATCGCCGACCTAAAGCTCCAGCCGCACCCCGAGGGCGGCTGGTATCGCCAAACGTGGGTGGCGGATGCACCGATCGGCGTCCGCCCCTCTGGAACCGCGATTTATTTTCTGCTCAAGGCCGGGCAGATCAGTCATTGGCACAAGGTCGATGCGGATGAAATCTGGATGTATCATTCCGGTGCACCGTTGGCTTTGTCGATCAGTGAGACGGATTTCGGGCCTGCGCAGCTGCATATCCTGACCCCAAATCTGGATAAGGGTGCGCCGCAATCGGTTGTTCCAAAAGGATATTGGCAATCTGCTCACAGCACTGGTGACTATACACTGGTCAGCTGCACAGTCTCACCGGGGTTTCGGTTTGAGGGTTTTGTGTTGGCACCACACGGATTTGACATTCCCGGGGTCTAGGCTAGCGTCCCGAGGGCACACTCAGCTTGCCGCCACCCACAAATGCCGCGACCCCAGTTGTGCTGGGTCCACTAGTCGGCAGGCCGCGCGCCACCCGGATCGCCAGATAGGCAAAGGCCTGCGCCTCTAGGAAATCACCGTTCAGTCCAACATTCTCAACGGGCAGAACATTTGCGTTGGTTGCATGGCGTAAGGCCGCCATCATCGCCGGATTGGACCGCCCACCACCGGTGACATAAATCGCAGAGGGCGGGCATGGACAATGCTCCAACCCGCGCGCAACCGCCTTGGCAGCGAACGCCACAAGCGTCGCCGCTGCGTCCTCAGTCTTTAGCCCATCAACCAATGGCATGACATGATCAAAGTCATTCCGGTCCAAGGACTTAGGCGGAATTTTAAGAAAATATGGTGTCAACATCGCCTCTGCGACGATCGCGGGGTCAGCCGTTCCAGCCAGCGATAGCACGCCATCTTTGTCGTAACTTTGGCCCAAGCGCGCCCGGACCAGATCATTGAGTGGCGCATTGGCAGGCCCGGTATCAAACGCAACCAGTGCACCGGCATCCTCGGCGCGCGCACAGCCAGGATCAACCCAAGTCAGATTGCCAACACCGCCAAGGTTCAAAAAGCACACAGGATCTGTGGCACCTATCCATTTGGCACACGCAAAATGAAAGAACGGGGCCAAGGGCGCACCCTGCCCGCCCAGTTCCATATCACTCGACCGAAAATCCCAAAGCACCGGACGCCCCAACACGTCTGACAAAACCTGACCATCACCCACCTGATGGGTTCGCCCACGATCTGGGTCATGGGCCAGCGTTTGGCCATGAAAGCCAATCAGATCAACCTGTGGGATTCGCGACAAGACGCGGATATGCGCGGTCTCGATCAGCTCTGCAATCGCATCGACCCCGTCGTCCCCCGGCCATAGTCCCAAACCTGCGCGCAACGTCTCTTGCTCCACTAGGGAATAGGCACGCGCACGGGTTTCACCAAAACCAGTGATCTTTTCGCCGTCACTTTGCAGCAAGGCCACATCAACACCATCCAAGGAGGTGCCCGACATTGTGCCCGCAGCCCAGATCGGGTCTTTCCCCTTCAATCGCTTAGCGGTATCAAACATACCGTGAACCATGGACGGACCAGCGATGACCTACCACCCTAAATCTGAATTTCTGCGCGTGATGATCGAACGGGGCTTTTTGGCCGACTGCACCGATTATCAGGGCCTTGATGACGCACTGATTGCAGGTGTGGTTCCGGCCTATATTGGGTTCGATGCTACGGCCAGCTCATTGCATGTCGGATCTCTGATCCAGATCATGATGTTGCGTTGGTTGCAAAAAACCGGGCATAAACCGCTGGTCTTGATGGGTGGGGGCACTACGAAAGTAGGTGATCCCAGCTTTCGCGCCGAAGAGCGCCCACTGCTGACGCCGGCACAAATTGATAGCAATATCGCCGGGATCAAAAGCGTTTTCACCAATTACGTGACATTTGGCGACGGCCCGACCGACGCCAAGATGCTGAATAATGCTGAATGGCTGGACGGCCTGAACTATCTGGACTTTCTGCGCGATGTCGGCCGCCACTTCAGCGTGAACCGGATGTTAAGTTTTGAAAGCGTCAAGTCGCGGCTGGACCGGGAGCAATCGCTTAGCTTTCTGGAATTCAACTACATGATTCTGCAGGCCTACGACTTTATGGAGCTGAACCGCCGCTATGGCTGTCTGCTGCAAATGGGCGGCAGTGATCAATGGGGCAATATCATAAACGGAATCGATTTGACCCGCCGCACGCTGGAGCGTCAGATCTTTGGCCTAACATCACCGTTATTGACCACATCTGACGGTAAAAAGATGGGCAAAAGTCAGGATGGTGCCGTGTGGCTAAACGCGGAGATGCGCAGCCCCTATGAGTTTTGGCAGTTTTGGCGCAACACAACTGACGCCGATGTCGGTCGGTTCTTAAAGCTTTATACAGAACTACCGATTGAAGAATGTGAACGCTTGGGTGCACTGACCGGGTCTGAGATTAACGCGGCAAAAATTGTGTTGGCCAATGAAGTCACAAGCCTTTTGCACGGGGTTGACGCAGCACACACCGCCGAGGCTACCGCGCGCGAGGTTTTTGAGCATGGCGGAACCGGTGACGATCTGCCGACCCTGACGCTAAGTGCGGCTGAATTGGAGGGCGGCATTTCAATTGTGCAGCTCATCACACGCGCTGGCCTGGCCGGATCGGGCAAAGAGGCCAAGCGCCTCATCGCTGACAACGGGGCGCGGCTAAACGATGCGCCGCTGACAGATGCGGGGCTGATGATCACGGTGTCCGATCTGGCCCGACCGCTAAAGCTGTCGGCAGGCAAAAAGCGCCACGCGTTGGTTGTTTTGCAGGACTAAACGCCCAAGCAAAACGTTATGACGCAGAATTAACCGCGCATTAAGCATGTATCGGGCAAGTGTGCCCGATGCAAAACCGTGCGGCCCCTGTTTCAGACCACAATTACAGCTTGCAACAGCATCCTGCATTCGGGG
>JBLHOS010000006.1:0-60956 GCA_047623825.1 Paracoccaceae bacterium
CTTGTCCGTGTCTACGGCAAGCCATCCTGCATCGTCAGTGATAACGACAGAGTTCACCAGCTGTGCGATCCTGAAGTGGGCTGGCGATAACGACGTTGATTGGCATTACATTGATCCGGGCAAACCAGAGCAGAATGGCTTCATCGAGTTTTTCAACGGCAGCCTTCGAGACGAGCTGCTGAATGAGGAGATCTTCGATACGTTAGATGACGCCCGCCGCAAACTGGCCCTTTGGCGATACGATTACAACAACGTCAGACCGCACTCATCTCTGGGCAACCAAACACCTGCAGAAGCGCGCCGAGCGCTTGAGCAATTTGAGGGCCCCGCGCACGACGCGCTTGCCCAAACTGACCACGAAGAATATGAAAACCAGACCCGCGGACTCTCGTTATAAATGAGGGAGCCTCGGGGGGCAGGTCAGTTGCCTTGAGATAGGCGTAGGGCTCGACGCCGTTGAGCTTGCAGGTCTCGATGAGCGACACGATACGGGCCCAGGTTCGGCCACCTTC
This sequence comes from Paracoccaceae bacterium, assembly GCA_047623825.1. Taxonomy (GTDB): domain Bacteria; phylum Pseudomonadota; class Alphaproteobacteria; order Rhodobacterales; family Rhodobacteraceae; genus JBLHOS01. The sequence continues at coordinate 513 of JBLHOS010000006.1, forward strand.
GTCATGGCCCGCGAACAGCGCGTTCTTGCGGTTAAGGGCGATGGGGCGAATGGCGCGTTCGACAATGTTGCTGTCCATTTCGACAGTGCCGTCTTCAAGAGACAGCTTTAGGCGGCCCATATATTTAGCAATATAGCTGAGCTTCTCGCCAAGACGCGATTTTGCGGAGATGCGAAATCGTTGGGTTTTGAGCCAGACCTCCAAGTCATCCACCAACGGCTTGGCTCACTCCTGTCGTGCGGCCTTGCGCTGTTCAGCCGATTGTCTCCTGATAGCCTCGTCGATCTTGTAGAACTTCGCGATACGCTTGAGCCCTTCACCGGCAATGGGCGAGGCATCGCGGTCATAGACACTGCCGTCGCAGAAAGCTTCCTTCAGCCGTTGAAACGGGAGCCCATCAGACGACGGACATATCTCGCACGCAACGCCGCAAGGCAGGACGTGTTCGATTACATTGAGATGTTCTACAACCCGACCCGCAAACACACAAACAACGGCATGCTTCCGCCGGTTGACTATGAAATCAAACAAAGGAAAATCAAAAAGGCGGGCGCCTAGGAAACTAGGGGCACCTCAATCAGTGCGATCCCAATCGAAGCTCTTGCAGAGATTTATGAAGTAGTCGACCTGCGGAGAATGGCGTCGCCCGCGTCGGGTCACCACCGAAATCGTTCGACTGGCAGAAGGTGAGACTAATGGTCGTTGGTGCAGTTCGGGATGTCGCACCAAGCTTTGTGGCATGATAGCACACCCGAGATCCGCCAGAACCATGGCCTGAATCCAGTTCTCATTTTCGCTTTCGAAACGAACGTCCATTGTCACGTCGAAGGTTTCGCTACTCTTGTGGAAGCCGTCAAGGTATTCGCAATTTATCCTTCTTAGGTAACGCTCGCCCTCTAGATCTGCTACGGCGACACTATCGAAGTTGCGAAACCGATGGTCCTTTGGAAAGGTAATCACGTAATTTTCTTCAAACAGCGGCAACGCCTCCAATTCATCCTGCATCTCCGGCAGGGCAAGGATCGCGACGTCGAGTTCTCCGTCCATTAGCTTTTCAACCAGTTCCCTCCCGGGGCCCTCGTGGATGATCAGCCGAAGTTCCTGAGCATTTTTTGTGAAGGATTCAACCAAGCTGATAACGCTGTCGGGCGCGATCGTGCACATACATCCAAGGTCAAGCTTTGCATTTACCATGTTGAAAAAATCCAACGCCTCCTCTCGGGCGACTCTGGTGAGCGCAAGGGCTTGCTCCAGACGCGGGCGGACAACACGACCGAGTTCGGTCAGATGCGTATTGCGCCCTTCGCGGCGAAACAGTGGCCCGCCGAGTTCCTCTTCCAACTTTTGAATCGCCCGGGTCAGTGCTGGCTGGGTCACGTTGCACATTTTTGCCGCTCGGGTGAAATTGAGCGTAGAGATGGTGGCGACGAAGTAACGGATCTGATGCATTTCCAACTGGCCGCATCCTCTGCTTTTAGGTTTCAATTTAAACTATAGCCGGAAGCGTCTCAATGCCCGCTCTGCCGCCGTTCAAGGCCAGATCCTATGTTGATCTTTTGTGCACGCGCCGCAAAAGTGGCCTCAGAGCCGCCTTTGACCGATGCTGCACAATCCACAGATATCTGCGAAATGCAGAAAACTGTTGTTAGATTGCGATCAATCACTTGGTCTTTTTAGGCTGAACAGTTTTGTCACTCGCGCATAATCTCGATAGCCGAGACGCGCAAGGGGCTGGAATTTGGTGACATCAAAGATTCCGTCCACCAGATATTCGTCGCGCAGGTGGATACCCGTGACCTCCCCGAAGACGACAATGTTGGCCTCTCCGGGCAGGTCAACGATCTTTACCAGCTTGCACTCCATGCTAGCCGGAGCATTGGTCACACGGGAACACGCGATGGTTGTGCAGTCTTTGCGCACCAACCCTGCAAGATCAAACTCGTCCACGTCACGGGCGGCAGGCTTTGATGTTACATTCATGGCATCACGCATCTCAAAGCCTACAACGTTGACGCAGAACACGCCCGTGTCGATGATGTTCCCTACTGTGTCTTTGCCGCGCATACGGTCCGCTTTGCTGGCGGTTGAAGCGAACATAACCTGTGGTGGTTCATATGAGACACCGTTGAAGAACGAATAGGGTGCCAGATTATCTGAACCATCCGCACCCCGCGTCGATATCCAGCCGATAGGGCGCGGTGTGATCAATGCGTTAAACGGGTTGTGCGGCAGTCCATGCCCGTTTTGGGGTTCGTAAAACATGATCAAATTCCTGATTGGATTTGCCTGAACCAAAGGCGTTTGGAGCAGGCAAATAGTTTTATTCTGCCAGAATAGAACCCACGTCGCGGTTCATGCTGTAGGTGCCAATATGGGAGGCCCTTGCAAGTACGTGCCCTTCGATCGCTGCCAGTGCATCGGCACCTGTGAACGTGCCTTCAAAGTCGAGTTGTTCAACATCCAAGGCATACACTGTGAAGTGGTAGTGGTGCATGATGCTGTCGTTCCATGGCGGACACGGACCATCATAGCCGCCGTAGTCGCCGCCCATATCTGCGTCACCTGCAAACCAGTCGGTGTAGCTGTTGATACCTGTCTGACCATAAGATCGCTGACCAGCTGTTTTACCACCTGGCGTCACACCAAGGCTGTCAGCACCTTCAGGGATTTCGCGCAGGGTTGCTGGGATATTCACCAGAACCCAGTGATAGAAATCCACGCGTGGCAAGTCGGCAGGGACCGTTTTGCCCTCTTGGTTCACATCTTCGCCAGAGGACGGGACATCTGGGTCGTGCATGATGACCGCAAATGACTTTGTGTCTTCTGGAAAGTCAGACCAACTGATTGCGGGGTTAATATTGTCTGAGGTCTCAAAACGCCCTTCGGCTGGAATTTTGCCAAATGCGAATTTCTGGGGGACAGGCGCGCCATTCACCCAGCTTTTGAGTATGATTTTCATAGAAGTGTTCCTTGTGGGTACTGGCCCGGGGCTAAGACGTTCGATTAACGGTTGTAGACAGCGGTGATCGTCGAGGACGCGATGCTGTTGGCATTGACCATGAAGCCCGCCAAGGCGTTGCTGACCGAATTGTCGATCTCCAGCGTGGTGCCTAAAGCGTGCACAGTGAACTCATAGCGGTGGACTTCACCGAGAGGAGGACATGCGCCGCCAAAGCCCGTCGCACCGTAATCATTGGTCAGTTGCACACCGTTCACGTCGCCGCCACCTGGCAGGGAAGTCACGTCAGCAGGAATGTTGAAGGCGAACCAGTGCCACCAGCCGGAACCTGTGGGCGCATCGGGGTCATAGACCGTGACGGCAAAACTTTCGGTGCCCTCGGGTGCGCCAGACCACTCCAGCGTAGGGGCAACATTGCCGCCCTCGCAGCCGAAGCCTTGGAAGACAAAATCACTGCTCAGTTGCTGACCCTCGGCTATGTCGGGGCTGGTCAGAGTAAAGCCATCTGCCATTGCAGGGGCAGCAAGTGTTGTAGCCATTACAGCGGCGAGAAAAACGTTGCGTGTCATTGTGATAATCTCTTCTGGGATTGTTTGTTGTTGATGAGCCTAATGTAGCCATCACAACGCAGTGCCGCTTCCAGCTCCCAATCAAAAATTATCGAATTTCGATCAACCTGCGGCCAAACGGATATCTTTTGGCTTAATCCCGAACCTTTTGCGAAACGCGTCGGAAAAATGCGACGGAGTTTTGAACCCACAATCTAGCGCGATCTCAGACACCTGAGCGTTGGTTGTTTGTAGCAAGATCAGCCCATGTTCCAGCCGGGCATGGAGCAAAATTCGGGCAAAGCCTTGCCCTGCCTTCGAAAGCCACCGTCGCATCGTCGCTTCGCTCATGGCAAAGTGTTCGGCGACTTCATCTGCCATCCATGAGTGGCTTAGGTTGGTTTCAATCAGGCTACGGACCTGACTGATCGGATCGTCCTCTACCTGCGTGGGTAATTGCAACCCTTGCTCACGCAACCATAACAGCGGTTCCAACAGTCGGTGATTGCGAATTGTTTCAGGTAAGGCATCATTATCCAAAGTGTCTTGGATCAAGCTCAAAATGCCTGATGGGTTATTCTCTGCGACGCGGACGATCTGGACACCATTGGCAGCATCCAACTTGGGTAGGTCAGAGAACACGCTGTTGATCAGGTCATGGGAGTAGCAAACGCCCAAAGCGCGATAATCACCCTCCATCACAGGGCGGTTTTCCATAGTCACCATAGACCCCGGTGGGAAGATCATCAGATCACCTTCTTCGCCCAGCATCTCGCCTTGCTTGGGGCTGAGAACGTATTTGCTGCCGCGTTGAATGAAGAAGAAAAACGTGAGGCGAAAGTAGAGTTCGGTGAACGTGGCTGTGGTGGCCTGCGTGATTTGAAATATGGAAACTTTACTATCCACGAGACGTCCTTGGTTCTTTGGGCACAGTACTCATAGGCGCTGCGCACAATATTGTCAGGCCACTTTCGACAAGGTTGCTGCGCAGCATTTTGTTGGCTCGAACGTCGCTATACGGGGCGAAGTGTGCCTTAGCTGCAAGCGCGAAAAACAGAACGCGACCATGTTGGCATCAGCACGGAGGGCGGAAACCAGACCTTTGCTGCGATTTGCATAGAGGTTCGCTGTGTTGCATCGATCAGTTGAGACCACCGGACAAAGTGAACTTTCGCAGAGTTCGGCATTGTTGCCCAAACCGCATCCTATAGGATTCACTGTATGAATCCAGTGCAGTAGTAGGCTGCGATGAGCATCTGGACACCGACGAAGTACAAGACCCGGAACTGGATTCATGCCGTGAATCCCCTCACGCAGCGATTTGTGCAACAAACCCCTGCGTAGTATGCACCAAACTTGATGAATTTTGGAGATTTAAATGCTATTTTCAAATTGGAAGTTAAATACGGCATTTGAGGCAATATTCTGTCTTCTGTGTGCGGTTATATGTTTTCTTCTGGAGTACCAATCGATGTTTGCTCTGAGCATAATCTTCTTGTTTGCATTGGTACCCGTCCGAGCCTTCAGCGCTTATTTCACGAAAAATAGGGATGCGTCGAATGAATGAGTTTGTTGCTGTTATTGAAGACGAAAACTGTGAGAGCGTCAAAAAATCTGCACTTTTCGCTACCATCTGGCTATCCGCACAATGTCGAGATCAGACGCAACAAGCTGGACAGGTTTACCAAGATTATCGGCGTCTGGCTTGCCGAAGATCGGGAATAGTCCAGCCAAACCATGCTCTGATATACGAAAAACGGTATGATGAGTGAGTGATGGAAAATCGCGAGCCTTTCAAAATTTGCTACACTGTGTTGATTAGTATCTTTGCGTAGATAGTCTCATTTAATTTCATGACAAAACTCCGACACCTCGAGAAAGACAGAGAAGCCACAGGTTTCCCCTCGTTAGGCGCGATCCATAGCTAGATCATCCCCACGGCCACCGGGCGGCAAGAGTGGTTCCTATTGTTGAAAATCTCATCAAACCAACGCAGGATGACGCGCATGACCGGCGGGACAAATCTTAAGGAATTGTTGGGCTCGATGTCAGCAAGCCTCGTTGACGGCCTCTACGTCTTCGTCACCCGATCTGACAACGCATTGCCTGCTGGTTTGGTGCCCAGAATGATCTTTCAAGAGGCCGAAGGAACTACACTGATCGTTTTGGAATCTGACGCCAAGGCGCATCAGCTGGACTATGAATTTCCATGCCGGATGATCACGTTGAACATCCATTCCTCGCTTGAGGCCGTCGGCTTTATCGCGCGGATCGCGACAGAACTGGCAAAGCACGACATGGGCGTGAACCCCGTCGCGGGGTTTTACCATGATCATTTATTTGTCCCAGATGGTCGTGAACATGACGCCATCGCCGTCCTCAATGATCTGGCGGCCAACAGCGAAAAGGGCGCGTAGCAGGACTAAGCGCGAAACCAAGTTATACGCGCCACTGCCCTCAAATCTCAAATCTGCTCGATATCGCCCTCGGCACGATTTGCGTGAAATGCCGCCTCAAACCCTGCGAAATCACCCACCGCAATTGCGTCGCGCATGCCGGCCATCAGCTCCTGATAATAATGCAGGTTATGCCATGTCAGCAGCATTGAGCTGATGATCTCTTGCGATCTGAACACGTGATGCAGATAGGCGCGCGAATAGTTGGAACAGGCGGGACACGTGCAGGCCTGATCCAGCGGGCGCGGATCATCGGCATGGCGCGCATTCTTGATGTTGACCACCCCGTGGCGCGTGAACACTTGACCTGTTCGACCCGACCGCGACGGCAGCACACAATCCATCATGTCAACGCCGCGTTTGACGGCCCCCACGATGTCATCAGGTTTGCCGACACCCATCAAATAGCGTGGCTTATCGTGCGGCAACATATCAGGCGCGTAATCAAGGCAATCAAACATCGCCTCTTGTCCCTCACCCACAGCCAGACCGCCGATTGCATAGCCATCAAAACCAATATCACTTAACGCTTTGGCGCTTTCCTCTCGCAGGTCTTGCTCCAACCCGCCCTGCTGAATGCCAAACAGCGCATGGCCCGGTCGGTCGCCAAACGCATCGCGGGACCGCTCTGCCCAGCGCATCGACAACCGCATACTGTCGGCAATCCGTGCCCGGTCCGCAGGCAGCGCCGGGCATTCATCGAAACACATCACAATGTCTGATCCCAACAGCTTTTGGATCTCCATTGAGCGCTCAGGGCTGAGCATATGTTTGGAGCCATCGATATGGCTGCGAAACTTAACGCCCTCTTCGGTCAGCTTGCGCAGATCGGCCAAGCTCATCACCTGAAACCCGCCACTGTCGGTCAAAATTGGCCGCTCCCAGTTCATGAATTGGTGCAAACCACCCAAATTGGCAATTCGCTCAGCCGTGGGGCGCAGCATCAGATGATAGGTGTTGCCCAGCAAGATGTCAGCACCAGTGGCGCGCACATTTTCAGGCAGCATCGCCTTGACGGTGGCAGCAGTGCCCACGGGCATAAAGGCGGGCGTTCGGACCGCGCCACGCGGCGTGTCGATCACGCCCGCGCGGGCCGATCCATCCTGATGGGTCTTGGTAAACGAAATGCGTGTTGTCATGGCGTCCCGATAGAGCGTTTTTGCCCCAAAGGCAAAGCCCGCATTAACCGGGTTTTTACGCGCTGTAGAAATGGATCTGTGCTGGAACCCGCACAGCCTCGTCAACAATCAATTCCTGAATGTCCGCGCTCAACGTCTTGTGGATCTCGGCCACATCGACGGGTGTGCCAGCCAAGGCATCAACCACACTGGCCGCCGCCCCGACGCGCAGCAACAATTCTGACACATCAGCCGGGTTGCCCATAGGCCTCAGGTCAAGATCGACAGTTTCAACCGTACCACGAACCAATGCCGCGTCAGCGATCAGGGCCAATGTCCGCTCAGCATCCGCAAAAACCAAAGGGGCTGGGTGCGTGTGGCACAGGCGGCGTCATTGGGCTCAAACGCTCCACGGCGCGGCGCCCGGCCAGCTCAAACCAGGGATTGTTTTGGGGCGAGGCCCAAGTCGCAAAATGAAACTGCCCACCAGACACAACGCTAGGTGCAATATTTTGAAAGGCCACAACCGGTTTGTCAAAGAACATGGTGCCAAACAGCAAGATCATGATGTCAAACCCCACCTCTGGCAGTGGATCAAACTCAGCATCCCCAAAAACCACATCCACATTTGGCAGATCAGCGGTCCGCGCGACGGCGCGTGCCACCATGTGGGCCGCGATATCCATCGAAAAAAACCGCACCGTTCGGCCCGACCATCTTGGCCGCCGCCAATATCCAAGACACGTGCGCCCTGCATCATCCCAGCACGTGCAACTAAACTGTGCAGGACCGGCGCGTGGGTTGCCTCAAGCATGGTTTCAAACTCCACCCAACCGGTCGCCCGCTCATTCCAGTCCATGCCTCAACCCCTCGTACAAATTCGTCCCAAGGCTAAGAAAATCGGTGCAACGATTGCGTCAGCTTCGTACCCGTCCAAATGGCAGCTCTAGCCTGCGCAAGTCACGGTTGTCTGTTTATATAATCGATTATTGCGGCGTTGGTGACGCCGCTAGGAGTACACCACTATATCTGGGCAGATGATAATCGTATTTTACCTGAAACCATGCCAATCGCGGTCAGCCGCCCAAGACATTCATCCTAAGCGTCCTGTAGTTTTCAAAAAATCCGGTGGCATCATCTGTAAGGGAATAACCTGTGGTTAGCCTTGGCTCGGCCCGCGCATCCCCTTGATGGCCACCCGGATCGCCTGCCAATTATCAGAATGCTCAATGGCTCCCTTCTCACGATAGTGACGTGCCCTTTGCGCAGCTTCGACTTCGGCCCGGTCTCCGTGGGCATGGAACAGCGCATGTGCATATTCGACGATTGTGGAATGGTTCATGGCGGTGCAGCTCCTTTTTCATTCACCGGACGCCCCAAAAGTGAAACGCCCAGCCCGGCGCGCCAAACGCTTTGGCGCATAAATATCATCATACGCCAAACAGCCCACCTGCGGCTTTAATCTGGGTCAGCATGGCAGAAATCGGTGAAAACCCGCTCAGTGCCCGCCGTGTCCCCTGCGCAGCTGCGCAGATGGATGCAGGTCGAGACCACCGCTCATGTGTGGTAAACTTACAGTGTCGAACGCCTTGCGGATCTAGCATTGGACGCAGATAAAGACGGCCAACGCCGCGTATAATGCGTCAATTACATAGTCATCAGATGTGTATTGATGGAATTGGACTGATTAGCCCCACTGGACGATCGGATCCGTAATCCTTATATCTTCAGTCAAGAATAGCAGGAGCGACCGCCGAATGACCCAACTGCCAGATCAACTTGAAGGCACACCACTGATCCAGCCGTCGACCACGGATCATCCGCTCTATGAAAACGTGGTTGAGGCGTGCCGCAGCGTTTATGACCCGGAGATCCCGGTGAATATCTACGACCTTGGCCTGATCTATACCATTGATATAAATTCGGAAAATGAGGTTGAGATCATCATGACCCTTACGGCCCCCGGATGTCCGGTTGCGGGCGAAATGCCCGGATGGGTGGCTGAGGCGGTTGAACCGCTTGCCGGGGTCAAACAGGTCGATGTGCAGATGACCTTTGATCCACCCTGGGGCATGGATATGATGTCAGATGAGGCCCGGCTTGAACTGGGCTTTATGTAGCACCCTTCCCCAAGCTTGACAGATAAAGATCAATAACAAAGGTTGAATTTAAGTTCGTCGCAGCCCTCTCTTGAGACAACCAATCAGAGCGTTTACATCTACCAAATAGCATAAGGATTTAGCCATGTTCGGCATTCCCGGCAAACAAGCCGTCAGCATCACACCAAAAGCCGCCATTCAGATTGCGAAACTGATGGCACGTGACAGCCATCAGGGGCTGCGTATTGGCGTCAAAAAGGGCGGCTGTGCTGGTATGGAATACACCATGGAATACGTCAACGAAGTGAACCCACATGACGAATTGGTTGAACAAGACGGAGCCCGCGTAATGATCGCACCCATGGCACAAATGTTCCTGTTCGGTACCGAAATTGACTATGAGGTTGCGCTGTTGGAGTCAGGGTTCAAATTCAAGAACCCGAACGTCACGGACGCATGCGGATGCGGCGAGTCGATCAAGTTCGACGAGAAACTGACCGCCGGAACCTAACCTAACCCATCCAGCAATCATGATACGTTTCAGAGCGCGCTTGACCCCGGGGCCTGCAGTTGCATTCTGACTGCATAACCGTAAGGAGGCCCAATATGCGTCGCAAATTAGCTGCTGGAAACTGGAAAATGAACGGTACCGCCGCAGATCTAGCTGAGATCGAGGCGTTAATTGACCAAACGACTGGCACCAGCGTTGAGGTGCTAATCTGCCCGCCTGCAACACTTTTGCATCGGATGAGTTTGCTGACCGCCGACAGTGCCGTGAAAACTGGCGGACAGGATTGTCATACTACGCAGTCAGGCGCCCATACCGGTGATGTCGCGGTCGGGATGCTGGTTGACGCAGGTGCAAGTGCCGTGATCGTTGGACATTCTGAGCGGCGTACTAACCATGCAGAGACCGACCCGATCGTCCGCGCCAAAGCGCAAGCCGCAATCGGGGCTGGCCTGATTGCGATTGTCTGCATCGGTGAGACCGAGGCTGAACGTGACGCGGCACAAACTCTGGACGTCATTTCAACCCAATTGGCCGGATCCATTCCCGATGCTGTAACGGATGACATACTAGTCATCGCGTATGAACCCGTCTGGGCAATCGGAACAGGCAAAGTGCCAACTTTGGACCAGATTGCCGAGGCGCATGGCGCGATCCGCAGCCATTTGCGTGCAAGGTTCGGGCAAGATGTCGGCGACGGCATTCGGCTGCTCTATGGCGGCTCAGTCAAGGCAGCCAACGCCAGTGAAATCTTTGCTGTCGCGGATGTTGACGGCGCCTTGGTGGGCGGTGCCTCATTGAAAGCTTCTGATTTCATGGGGATTATAGCCGCTTTAGCGGTAACATAGCATTCGTTAACGCGTCTAGCTTGCATCCGGGCAAAGCAACGCTAAAACAAAACAAGTGATATGACCGTTCGCACGCTGCGTGCTGGCATGCCACATGGGAGGATACAATTATGAAACTTACTAAAGTAACTTTGCTTGCGATGACCACAGCGCTGAGCGCATCGGTTGCATTCGCTGACGGGCACACAGCTGATTGGCCAGAAAGCTTTACAGTTGGAACAGCGTCCCAAGGCGGTACATACTTTGCCTATGGCGCAGGTTGGGCCAACTTGGTCGCCGAAGAGCTGGGCCTTTCTGGTGGCGGCGAAGTCACCGGCGGACCAATGCAGAACATGGCGCTGGTTCACACCGGAGAAGCACAGTTCGGCATGACGACAATGGGTCCGGCTGCCGAGTCAATCAACGGCACCAACCCAATTGCGCCGGGTCTGCAAATGACCAACGCTTGCGCGATGTTCCCAATGTATCAGACGCCGTTCTCGGTTACCGCGCTGGCATCTTCGGGCATCGAAAGCGTTTCTGACATTCCAGCGGGCGCTCGCATTGGCTTTGGCCCGGCAGGCTCCACATCCGACACATACTTTCCGCTTATGATGGAAGAGTTGGGCGTTGAGTTTGAGCGTCGCAACGGCGGTTGGACCGACCTTGGCAGCCAGCTGCAGGACGGTCTGTTGGACGTGATTGCGTTTGCTGCCGGTGTTCCTGTTCCTGCTGTTAGCCAGCTGGAAGTTCAGACCGACGTGAACATCATCGAGTTCACCGAAGAAGAGCAAGCCACGATCATGGCCGCCTTCCCAGTGTCGCAGTTCAATATCGCAGCGAACACCTACACTACGCTGGAATCAGATGCGCGGTCTGTCTCCATGTGGAACTTTGCGATCGCAAACTGCGAACTGCCAGCGTCCTTCGTGAACGCGGTTGTGGATGTTGTCATGTCCGACAATGAGCGGATGGTGAACATTCACCGCGCCGCACTCTCCACTCTGCCAGAGAACTGGGACAAGAACACCGTCATGATGTGGCATCCCGGTGCCGCACAGTGGTTCATCGAAAATGCTGGTGCGACCATTCCTGACGACATGATCTTCGGCGACATGTAAGTTCGGATCTTTGAAAAAAGAAAGCCGCCCCAAACGGGGCGGCTTTTTTCGTTTCAGGTGGCTGCCAGATTACTCGGCGGGCACGTAGCGTTCCATCGCCAAACGGATCATACCAGTTGATCCAGTGCTATATTGCGAAATCCCAAGGACATACTGACCGCGTGAGACTTGGGTTGCGATCTGCGCATCAAACGTACCGCCGAAATCATCATTCCGTTCGATCAGACGGCCAAGACGATCAAATAGCGTGATGATCGGGTCCGAGTTTCCAACTCCAATAGCGTTGATCAAGATCAAGCCGCCTTCGGGCACGGTAAAGGAATACCAGATCGCATCGCTGTCAACCTGAACATCTGTGACCAAGGAGTTCTGCAAAATACCCAGATCTGTATATGGATGGCTGCCATCCAGAGGGGGGCTGGCGTCTGCCGTTGAATACATGTCTCTCAGACCAGATGCCGCATCATAGGTCGCAATTGAGACCGTGACGGGTGCCGTTTCGTCAGACAATGCCCGAAGACCCAGACAATACGTGCCTGCCGCCAGACCGCCGGTAAAATCAATCCGTGCATCCAAGCTGTCATAGTCATCGTTTTGATCGATCAGGTTGCCATTACTATCGTAGACATAGAGATATGGGTCGGCAGATTGGTTCTCAGCCCGGATCGTAACAGGCTGGTTTGAGCCTAACGTAAATCGGTAATACGGCGTGTCCGCGATTGAGCTGGTGGCAGTAACGCCGCCGGCCAACTGATCGTCCAACATCCCACCGCTGCCCAAAGGCGTTGCCGGTGTTGAGCCGGTGCACACATCTTGCGAATAACCCATCGTGCCTTCGGTCAATGGCTCATGCTCAGTCCGGCCAATACGAATATCCGACATCAACGGGCCGCCGCCAAAGCTGCGCGTGCTCATGCAGTAGGTCCCGGGGTCCAGCGTGATCTCACCGCGTGAGGCCATCATGCCACCAGAATCGTCGTCGCTAAGAATGATTGATCCACCTTCGTCACGTAGATCAATAACGGTGTCGCCACCGAACTGACCCATCGCCTCAAGACGAAGCGAGGTTGTTTCACTCAATGAAAACAGGCTAACAAATTCACCGCCGGGTGAGACCAAGCCAGCTTGATCCAATGCCGCAGAAATTGTTGAGATGTCAGACGCCTCAGGCGTGCCACCAACCCATTCGCCCGCAGCACCAACGCCGCCACACATGGCAACCTGTGCCGCAGCTGGCATTGCCACGAGCGCAAAACATGCCCCCGCCAACGCCATATTGAACTTAAATCCCATTTTGAAATCTCCAATAGACTCTGATTTTTTTGTTACTGACAAAAGTACACTAACACGATTAGAACAACCAACACCAGCGATTTAAAACCTGTTGATACGGGGGAAATGTGCGACATGCCCTAATTTTATGTCCAGTCGGTTTGGTCCAGTCGTCGGGGCGAGACGCGTCGCCACATCACAACCGCCAAAATCACCGCCAGTGCACAGCCGACCACAAAGGGCGCGCGCAGTGCCAAATCGCGGCCCAGCCAAGGCTCTGTCGTGCGCACAATCACGCCGCCTGCAAGAATGCCGATGGGCATAACGCCCCAGCCAAAAAACCGGTAAGCACTGTTTACCCGCCCCAATAACACGTCCGGGATGTGGCGTTGGCGCAATGAAACGGTAATCGTGTTCCAGATCATGGCGGTGAATTCGCCCATTACCATTCCGACAGCCACTATCCAGACCGGCCCTGCCCCGGCGATCAGCCCTATTTGCAGCGCCAATACCGCCAGTGTCATGCGCAGGCCAAACGCCGCCCCCAACCACGCGATAAAGCGGGCTGCAAAGACACCACCCATCAGCCCGCCAACAGCACCAGCCGCCAAGACCAATCCATATCCAGCAGCGGTCAGCCCCAAAATTTCTTGGGCGAACAGAACCAGCGAGATCAGCATCATCTGGTGGAGCGCATTAATCGCACCCAGACCTAAAGCCAGATCGCGCAATGTGCGGTTGCGCCACAAAAACGTCATCCCTTCGCGCAATTCAGCGGTCCAAGAGCGTTTGACCACGATTTTCGGGCTAAACCGGCCCGAAATGCTGGCCACCAACAGTGCCGCAACCAAAAAGCCCAACCCGTTCAGCCCGAACGCCAGTGGGACCGATATCGCGATAATTAATCCGGCCAATGGCGGCCCGATCAGGGTGTTGGTCAGGATCTCAATACTCCACAGCCTGCTATTGGCGTCCTCCAGACGCTGTTTTGGAACAATGGCGGGCATCAGGGTTTGGGCCGCATTGTCACGCAACACCTCTGCCGAACCGACAGCAACCGCAGCACACAAGACGGCGTAATAAAGCGGTGTGACCGGAAACCCTGCGGACGGATCCGGCAGCGGCAGGCTGAGCCACACAAACAACGCCAATACGCCAAGAATGGAAACACGGGCGAAATCCATCGACAGCACCAGCAGACGTCGATCCACCCGGTCCGTAATCACACCCGCAGGCAAACTGAAAAGGGCCCATGGCAGCCGCATTCCAACCGCGACCAGCGCGATGGCCAAAGGATCACGCGTCAAAAGTGACGCAACCCAAGGCCACGCAACCACCCCTATTCCATCACCCAAATTGGACACGGCACTCGACAGCCACAATTTTACATAATTCCGGCCCAAAGGGGCACGCGTTTGACTGGTCATTTCCCGCAACGCATCCTGCTTAGATCAACCCTATCGATTATCCCAGGGTGACCGGGGCCACGCAAAGGTGCAAGATCCGATCGATCATGGCCAAGTTTGATTGCGATAAAACTGACCAAAGCGTTGCAAACTTGTTAAATTCACGCAAAAAGCAACAAGGCATAAGATCTATATGAAATTGCCGACCAAGGGGGACCATACCATGACCAGCATTTCCGACGTGACAGAAGGCCCAGTGCTGGCAGAAGGCGTCGATGAGGAGCCCGTTGAAAGTAATCGGAGGATCTTCACCGGTAACTCATTTATTCTTGTTGCGACCTTATCGGCACTCTATGCGGCCTTCCACATGGCCGCATTGAATGGCTTTTCGATCCGCGGCGTGACCGGAATTGATATTCCGTTCCTGCCCCGCTTTCCGATGGAAACCTGGAATTTTCGGATCGTGCATGTGGCCGGTGCCCTTGGCCTTGGCTTCATGCTGTATTCTGCGCGAACCTTTAACGACACTGAGCGCCGCGAGACGCCGATGCTGGGTTACATCGCCTATGCGCTGATGATCCCTGCGTTTTATTCGATCATGACCGCGCTTAGCTTTGCAAACGACATTGCGGGCGGTGTGATGTGGAATGGTCTGGATCAAGGCATTCGGTCGCGTGAAATTTATCACTACGGCCTGCCCCTGATTGTGGCGACTGCCGGTGCGATTGTCCTTGGTTGGTTTCATCGCCGTGACCGCGCTGGTTTCTCGGCACCTGATGTTGTGCTGGCGTTATGCTCCATTTCTGTCGCCGTTTATCTGATCACGATATTTGGAACATTGATGCGTAACTCGACGGGAACACCCTTTGCCCCGATCGGGATGTCGATTGCAGCGGTCGCTGGTACTGCATTGATTATGGAGCTGACGCGCCGCGTGGCGGGCCTTGCCCTCATCATCATCGCCGGTGTGTTTTTGGTTTATGTCTTTACCGGCGATCAGCTTCCCGGTTTTTTGAACGCCCCCAATATCTCATGGCAGCGGTTTTTCAGCCAAGTCTACACTGATGCCGGAATTCTTGGGCCAACAACGGCCGTGTCCTCAACCTATATCATCCTGTTTATCATCTTTGCAGCGTTCCTTCAGGCGTCCAAAGTTGGCGACTATTTCGTCAACTTTGCCTTCGCGGTCGCAGGACGCTCACGCGGGGGACCAGCCAAAGTGGCGATCTTCGCATCCGGTCTGATGGGCATGATCAACGGAACATCTGCGGGCAACGTTGTTGCGACCGGGTCGCTAACAATTCCATTAATGAAAAAGGTCGGTTATCCAAAGAAAACCGCCGGTGCCGTTGAGGCTGCGGCCTCTACCGGCGGTCAAATCATGCCCCCGATCATGGGTGCAGGCGCGTTCATCATGGCGGAGATCACCGGCATCGCCTACCAAGATATCGCCATTGCAGCGATCATCCCAGCGATCCTGTATTTCGTATCTATTTACTTCATGGTCGATTTTGAGGCTGCTAAACTGGGCATGCGCGGCATGCGTGAAGATGAGTTGCCAAAACTCAAAGAGATGGTGCGCCGGGTCTTTTTGTTCTTACCGATCATCATTCTGATCGCGGCCCTGTTTATGGGATATTCGGTGATCCGGGCGGGCACGCTGGCCACGGCCTCCGCTGCGGTTGTGTCTTGGCTAACACCTTACCGAATGGGGTTCCGGTCGATCATCAAGGCGTTTGAGCTGGCAGGCGTCATGGCGATCCAGATCATTGCAGTATGTGCATGCGCAGGTATCATCGTCGGAGTTATCTCGCTGACCGGCGTTGGCGCTCGGTTTTCCTCGCTGTTGTTGGGTGTAGCTGAGTCGTCACAACTGTTGGCGCTGTTCTTTGCGATGTGTATCTCGATCTTGCTTGGCATGGGTATGCCGACCACTGCGGCCTATGCGGTCGCAGCGTCCGTTGTGGCGCCGGGTCTGGTGCAACTGGGTATTCCACTGCTGACCGCGCACTTCTTTGTCTTCTACTTCGCTGTGGTCTCGGCCATCACGCCCCCCGTGGCGCTGGCCAGTTATGCCGCAGCTGGCATATCTGGGGCTAATCCGATGGAGACATCTGTCGCATCGTTCAAGATAGGGATCTCTGCCTTCGTCGTGCCGTTCATGTTCTTCTATAATGGGGCGATCTTGATGGATGGCACCTGGTTTGAGGTCATCCGGGCCGGCATCACCGCGACGTTTGGTGTGTTCTTGCTAAGCGCCGGTATCCAAGGCTGGTTCATGGGGGCACTGGCCGTTTGGTTCTTGCGTGTCGCCTTGGTGATTGCGGCCCTGTTCATGATCGAAGGCGGGTGGCTCACAGACCTAATCGGGGTGGCCGCAGCAGGCGGGATCTGGTTCATCCAGCGCGTCGTTAAACCCACACCCGGCGCGATTATCCCGGTGCGCGGCGCAGATTAGATCGATCAACTGCCATGGAGCACGTGTCACAATCACCAACGGATCTGAGATTTGTCCAAGACCCCTACCCCTTTTATGCGGCCGCCCGCCTCCATGGTGATCTGGTCTATTGGACTGACTACAAAATTCCCTGCGCGGTCAGCCACCGCGCAGTTGCAGCCCTTCTGAAAGATCGCCGTTTTGGAAGGGAGGAACCTGAGGAACGGCGCAAACCGATCCCAGAGCATTTGCGCGCCTTTTACGCGGTTGAGGCCCATTCAATGTTGGAGTTGGAGCCGCCACACCATACGCGATTGCGTGCGCTGGTGCTGCGCGCATTTACCTCTCGCCGGATCAAGGAACTGGCGCCTGAGATTTCGACCTTATGCCATCAACTGGTCGATCAGTTCCCCGACGACGGGCCATTCGATCTGCTGACGCATTACGCGCAACATTTGCCGGTTATCATCATTGCGCGGTTACTGGGTGTCCCCGAAGACATGGCGCCAGACCTATTGCGCTGGTCCAACGCGATGGTGGGCATGTATCAGGCTGGCAGATCGCGCGTTGATGAGGATCTTGCGATCACTGCAACTGAAGAGTTCGTTGCCTTTTTGCGCCGCTATGTGCGGGACCGCCGGGCCGATCCGCGTGACGATCTGATCAGCCACCTGATCGCGGCTGAGGACGACGGGCAAAAGCTGAGCACCGATGAGTTGATCACCACTTGTATCTTGCTGTTGAATGCGGGCCATGAAGCCACAGTTCACACGCTTGGAAATGGGGTCAAGGCGCTCCTGGAAACAGGTCATCGCCCCGGCTCAGACCCTGCCCCAATGATTGAGGAGATCCTGCGTTACGACCCGCCGCTGCATATGTTCACGCGGTATGCCTATGAGCGGGTTGAGGTCTTTGGCCACATCTTTGAGCGCGGGGATGAAGTTGGCCTTATGCTGGCCTCGGCCGGGCGAGATCATAGCATCTATGATGCGCCAGACGACTTTCGTACTAACAGAACCGGCCCTGCAAACCTAGCCTTCGGGGGGGGGCTGCATTTTTGCGTCGGCGCACCGCTGGCCCGTCTGGAATTGCAGATTGCGCTGCCGATTTTGTTCGATCGGTGCCCAACACTGGCCCTGACTCAAGCGCCACAATACGCCAACATCTTTCACTTCCACGGGCTGTCAGCCCTGATGGTCAATAAAACCGAAAAACTGTAGTTTCACACAACGAAAACCGGTAACGGCTGCGTCCTTAACTCAGGCAGCAGCGTCACCCCCGGGCATCACTCTGCGGCCGCGACCCTCTTGGACGTCAGCATCGGTTTGAGATAGTTGCCAGTGTAAGACGCCTCAATCTCGGCGACATCTTCAGGCGTTCCGACCGCCACGATCTTGCCGCCGCCATCCCCACCCTCTGGGCCGATATCAATGATCCAGTCAGCGGTTTTGATGACATCAAGATTGTGTTCAATCACGATAACCGTATTGCCGCTGTCGACCAATTCATGAAGCACTTCCAACAACTTGCGAACATCCTCAAAATGCAGGCCGGTAGTGGGTTCATCCAAAATATACAGCGTGCGCCCGGTTGAGCGTTTTGACAGTTCCTTGGATAATTTGACGCGCTGCGCCTCACCACCCGAAAGGGTCGTCGCCTGCTGTCCGACCTTAATATACCCCAAGCCGACCCGAACCAGTGCGTCCATCTTTTCGCGGATCGTTGGCACCGCCTTGAAAAAGACCTGCGCATCCTCAACCGTCATATCCAGCACATTGGCAATCGACATGCCCTTGAACTTGATCTCAAGGGTTTCGCGGTTATAGCGTGCGCCACTGCACGTCTCGCAGGTGACGTAGACATCGGGCAGAAAATGCATTTCGATCTTGATGACGCCGTCGCCCTGACAGGCCTCACAGCGTCCACCTTTGACGTTAAAGCTAAAGCGGCCCGGCTTGTACCCGCGTGTCTTGGACTCTGGCAGACCAGCAAACCAATCGCGAATAGGCGTGAAGGCCCCAGTGTATGTCGCCGGATTAGATCGAGGCGTCCGCCCGATCGCACGCTGATCAATATCGATGACTTTATCCAGATACTCCAACCCCTTGATCGTCTCACAGGGGGCGGGCGTCTGGCGCGCACCGTTCAGTTTCATTGAAGCGGTTTTGAACAAAGTCTCAATCGTCAGCGTGGATTTGCCGCCACCAGAGACACCGGTCACACAGACAAATTTTGCCAACGGAAACTCGGCTGTGACATCCTGCAAGTTGTTGCCAGTCGCCTTGACCACGGTGACCGATTTCTTGTTGCCTTCGCGCCGGAAGGCAGGCACCGCAATCTCGCGCACACCCGCCAGATATTGCCCCGTCATCGACATTGGATTGGCGATGATCTCCTCGGGCGTTCCCTTTGCCACAACCTGACCGCCGTGCACACCCGCACCCGGGCCAATGTCAAAGACATAGTCAGCCTCACGAATAGCCTCTTCATCA
Source organism: Paracoccaceae bacterium (assembly GCA_047623825.1). Classification (GTDB taxonomy): domain Bacteria; phylum Pseudomonadota; class Alphaproteobacteria; order Rhodobacterales; family Rhodobacteraceae; genus JBLHOS01. The sequence continues at coordinate 19,756 of JBLHOS010000006.1, forward strand.
TGCTCGACCACGATCACCGTATTGCCTTGATCGCGCAGATTTTTTAGCGTGATTAAAAGCCGGTCATTGTCGCGTTGATGCAACCCGATCGACGGCTCATCCAAGACATACAGCACACCGGTCAAACCTGATCCGATCTGGCTGGCCAACCGGATCCGCTGACTTTCGCCGCCAGACAGCGTGCCTGAGTTGCGCGATAGAGTCAGATATTCCAACCCAACATTGTTCAAAAAGCCTAACCGCTCTCCAATTTCCTTCAGGATCGCGCGCGCAATCTCATTTTTCTGGACAGTCAGACTGTCGGGCACGGTTGCGCACCAATCTGCGGCCTCCCGGATCGACATCTGAACCACTTGGCCCACATGCAGGCCAGCGATTTTCACCGCCAAAGCCTCGGGTCTCAGACGATAGCCGCTACAGGTCATGCAACTGCGGTTGTTTTGATAGCGCTCAAACTCTTCGCGGATCCAGGCACTATCGGTTTCGCGGTAGCGCCGTTCCATGTTCGGGATCACGCCCTCAAAACTACGCGTCACCTGATAAACCCGGCCACCTTCATCATAGCGGAACCCGATCTCATCATCACCCGAGCCACGCAAGAACACGTTTTGGATTTCCAGGGGGATGTCTTTCCAAGGCGTTTTGGCAGGGAATTTGTAATGTTTGGCAATCGACTCGATCGTTTGCAGGAAATAAGGCGATTTGCCTTTGCGCCAAGGCGCAAGTGCGCCGTCTTCCAGTGTCAATTGGGCATCAGGTACAACGAGACGTTCATCAAAGAACAGCTCAACCCCTAGGCCATCACACGCAGGACAGGCCCCGAAAGGTGCGTTAAACGAAAACAGACGCGGCTCAATTTCCGGGATGGTAAAGCCAGACACCGGACAGGCGAATTTTTCGGAAAACGTGATGCGCTCAGGCTCCCCGTCCGCTGGTGCGGTTTCCAAAATGGCGATACCATCGGCAAGGTTCAAAGCTGTGCGCAGACTGTCAGCCAGTCGCGTCTCCAGCCCTTCGCGCACCACGATCCTGTCGACGACTACGTCGATGTCGTGGCGGTATTTCTTGTCCAGCGTCGGCGGCTCATCCAGCTCATAAAACTCACCGTCAACTTTGACGCGCTGAAAGCCTTGTTTGCGCAGCTCCAGAAATTCCTTGCGGTATTCGCCTTTGCGGTCGCGAACAATCGGGGCCAACAGATAGCCGCGCATCCCCTGCTCCATCTGCATGACCCGATCGACCATGTCTTGGATCTGCTGCGCCTCAATCGGCAGGCCCGTGGCCGGGCTGAACGGTGTGCCGACGCGCGCGAATAGCAGCCGCATGTAATCGTAAATCTCAGTGACTGTGCCGACGGTCGAGCGCGGGTTCTTTGAAGTCGTCTTTTGCTCAATTGAGATTGCAGGGCTTAGTCCTGAGATATGATCGACGTCAGGTTTTTGCATGATGTCGAGGAACTGGCGCGCATAAGCGCTTAGCGATTCCACATAGCGCCGCTGACCTTCGGCATAGATCGTATCAAACGCGAGGCTGGATTTACCTGAGCCGCTAAGACCGGTAATTACCACCAACTTATCACGTGGAATATCGACATCAATATTTTTGAGGTTGTGTTCGCGCGCGCCGCGCACCTCGATCATTTTCTGCTCAGGCATGCTGCCCTCCGTCAAGTGTTGCACATAACGTAGGCGCGCGTTGGCGAGTCTCCAATGCGAAATTGAGAACAAAAAGTAAACGCGGCAACTTGTCCCCAATTTTTGTGGCGAATGCACGGGTCAAAGGCGTTACTGACCCGTTTGACGCCGCGAGATGGAGGCGCCGTCCCGCTTTGGTCGCACCAAAACCATCCAAACCACAACCGCACCAACCAGCGAAATAACGATCGTCAGCCCCAAAAGGCCGGTCGCACCCGCAGTTGCTAAAAAATATGCAAACAGCGGCGTACCACTGGTCGTGCCGACATTGCCCAATTGTGCGACAGCACCGTTGGCCTCAGCTCGATTGGCTGCAGTCTCGTTCAGTGCCGGGATCGCCGCAAAGGACGCACCCGGCACGATCCCTATCGAGATAAACAGAGGAACAATTATCCATATTGCCACAGCCTGCGACGCAAAAATCAGACCCCCTGCGCCAAATGCAGTGGCACAGAATGACAAAACCACCAAACGCGACGGATGTATCCAGCGCACCAACCATCCTGCCAGAAAGGTACCAATGAGGGCCAACAGCGGTAAGCTGGCCGCTAGAGCAGCGCCCGAGCCGGTGGTCAAACCGAGCGACGGCAGGAACGTCAAAAGTGCGACGAACATCAGCGTATGCCAGAAAAACCCAAGTGCAGGTCCAAACCGCGCCGGATCGCGATACAGTGTTTCATGGGCTGCCCAAAACCCCGGCCATGGCAGGCGTCGGGTCGGAATGTGAGAGATCGCGCGCGTCGCAATCAGCCCTGCCAGCATCATCAAGCCGCCATGCACGATAAAAACGCCAGACAGCCCGCGCCATGCCAAGATCGGCGGGATCACTAAGGACGTCAGCGCGAATGAAACCCCAAAGAAACTTGCCCAAAGTGCCATAACCATTGGCTGATCTTTTCGGGTACTGATCTCAGCCATCAAAACGGGTGCCGCGACAACCAATGACAAATGTGCCGCCCCTTCCAAAAGGCGAGCCGCCAGAAGTAACTGAAAAGGCGGCAAAAAGCTTTGTACCAATGACATTGCACCACCAAAAAACAGCGCAGCTAACAGCACAGTACGCGGGCCGATCCGGCCAACGACCATGCCCGCAACAGCCCCAAAAACGATGCCAACTGCGCCGACGAACGACACCACGAGCGCCAATTGCGTATCGGGCAACACGTAGGCATCGCGCAGCGCCTCAAAAGCCAAGGACACTTTGCCAAATTGCGCCGCTGAGAGCAGCCCAATGCCCCAAAGCAGAAACACCTGACACCAATCTGTGGATTTTTCGATCATAAAAATGCCATGCCACTCGCCCTGCAGCCGGTCAAGCGCCGGAAATTTTTGAGATAAAAAAAGGGCGGCCCAACAGGACCGCCCGATGACACCTGCGTCGCCGCATTGCCTACATATGGATTACGCGACCGTAGGCGTCCAACACTGACTCGTGCATCATCTCTGACAGTGTTGGGTGCGGGAAGATCGTTTCCATCAAATCCTCTTCGGTGGTTTCCAGCTTCTGGCCAATCACATAGCCTTGGATCAGCTCAGTCACCTCAGCGCCGATCATGTGCGCACCCAGCAACTCACCTGTTTTCTCGTCGAAAATGGTCTTGACCATGCCCTCAGCCTCACCAAGTGCGATGGCTTTGCCGTTGCCGATAAACGGGAAACGTCCAACTTTGACCTTATAACCCGCCTCTTTGGCTTTGGCCTCGGTCATCCCGACACTGGCAACCTGTGGGTAGCAGTACGTGCAGCCTGCGATACTGCCGGGCTTGATCGGATGGACCTTGTTTTTGCCCGCAATCAGTTCGGCTACCATTGACCCCTCATGGGAGGCTTTGTGAGCCAACCAAGGCGCGCCCGCGATGTCGCCGATTGCAAAGACGCCCTCAACGCCTGTACGGCAAAACTCATCCGTGACCACGTGGGTCCGGTCAACCGTAACACCCAAAGCCTCCAGGCCCAGACCTTCGGTATTACCAACGATACCAACTGCTGAGATCACAGTATCAAACTCATGTTTCTCGACCTTACCGCCCACCTCGATATGCGCAGTGACCGAAGTCTTGCCGCGATCAAGCTGTTTGACGATGGCCTTTTGCAAGATCTTCATGCCCTGCTTTTCAAAGCTTTTCTTGGCGAAGGCCGAAATTTCTTCGTCCTCGACGGGCAGAATGCGGTCCATCACCTCAACCACCGTCGTGTCTGCACCCAGTGTGTTGTAAAAGCTGGCAAATTCGATGCCGATGGCGCCCGATCCGATCACCAATAATTTCTTCGGCATATGCTTGGGGACAAGCGCGTCTTTATAGGCCCAAACCCGATCACTGTCGGCCTCAAGACCCGGCAATTCGCGGGCACGCGCGCCGGTCGCCAAAATGATGTTTTTGGCCGTTAGCTCTTCGACACCTTTGTCGGTCGTAACACTTACCTTGCCTTTTGTGGGCACGGTCGCTGTGCCCATAAAGACTGGGATTTTATTCTTTTTCATCAAATGCCCAATGCCTGAACTTAGCTGATGGGCGATCCCGCGCGAGCGTTTGACCACCGCGTCCAGATCATAACTGACATTGTCTGCGCTTAGGCCAAATTCCTTGGCGCGGTGCATCAGATGATACACTTCTGCGCTGCGCAGCATGGCCTTGGTCGGGATACAGCCCCAATTCAGGCAGATGCCACCAAGATGCTCCCGCTCGATGATCGCGACCTTGAGGCCCAATTGGCTGGCCCGTATGGCAGCTACATACCCGCCTGGACCGGCACCGATCACAACAACGTCAAAGCTTTTGTCAGCCACGGCCGATCCTCCAATTCGAAATTTTGTTTAGCATTAAACTACTTTTTCGGGCGCGACAATCAAACCCTATGCATTGCATGGTCGCATGCCAGTCCGCACTTCGTCAAATGCACGAAATTTGCGGGCATAGGCTGCTGCCACACTCCGAGTTTTGCCGTTCGTCAGGCTGCCGCCTTTAACTTTTCAACAACAGCGCCATAGCTGCCCTGTGCCAGGAACTCTGCCTCCAGCACGGTTGTCTTGCGGCAAAGGGCTGCGTTGCGAAACGGGAAACGTCCAAACCTGCGGATGACTTCGCGATGCGCACGCGCATGAAGGATCTTGTCCTCGCGCCCAATTGGCATCCGCTCACACATCAGGCGAACAGCATGGTCCTGATCCGACAGAATTTCAGAATGCATGAAAGGCATGTAGAAAAATTCGCGCTCAGGCTCTGACGTGCGCATGTCCCAGCCGTGATCCAGCGCGTAACACGCCGCTGTCTTAGCCGCACGGTCGGTCGCAAAGGCCCGCGGATCGTCGCGAAACATGTTGCGGGGGAATTGATCCAGCAAGATGACAAGGGCCAGGGCTTTTCGTGGATGACCAGCCCAATCTGCCAAGCGACCAGCCAGCCCCTCTTCCCACAACGCTCCAAAATTTTGGCGAATTTCCTCATCAAACGCATCGTCGCGCTTGTACCATTTTTCAGGACCAGCTTGGTCGATCCAAAAGGACAGGACGTCCTCTGAATTATGTCTCATTTTACTCTCCTCCTGTGCGGTACCCTCTCATGTGGCGGAGGGCTTTTGCAGTTCTGTGGTCTCATCATTTGTGCTGTCGCTAAACAGTTCTTGTGCAATTTCCAATGTCACTGAGGAAGAGCTTGGCAAAACTGGAGCATAACTGCCAGTCTCATTTTTCGATGGAGCCGGACGCACAGTCATTCGGAAGGCGGCGTAGCCTGCAACACCAATCATCAAAGCACCCATAAAGATAAAGAAACCAGGCGGGCCAAAAGTGGTCATAATGCCACCCACAAGAAGCGGTCCAGCAATTGCGCCCAGACCGTTTAGAAAGATCAAACGCCCACCTGCGGCCGCCATTTGATCATGCTCCAGAAAGTCATTCGTGTAGGCCATCAGCAGCGCATAAAGTGGGTTCGACGTCCCGCCGATTAAGAACCCTGTGGTCAAGAGAACCCAGAATGTTGTCCCGCCAATCGCCGCGACTATCGCGGCAGCACCCCCTGCCGCGGCAACCATCAAAATCAACAACCGGCGGTCCATCCGATCGGAAATCCAGCCGATCGGGTACTGTAAAAGCATCCCACCAATATAGATCGATGAGACAAAAAGTGAGATCTCACCAAGGCTAAGATTGGCCTCAATACCATAGACAGATGCCATGCCAAATTGGGCAGAGTAGACGCCACCCATCAAGAAAATACCGACACATCCCAATGGAGAGACAGAGTATATTTCCCTCAATCCCATAGGCTTGGTTGTCTCGAATGACGGAGTTGGGGTCACTGACAGCAAAATCGGCGCAAAGCTGATTGAGACCAGAACAGACAACACGACAAACAAGATATAGCCCGACGGATCCCCCATAACCAAAAGACCCTGCGCCATAACGATGCCCGACATCTGAACGATCATATAGACCGACAGCGTCTTTCCCCTGTTTTGGTTGGTCGATGCGTTATTTAACCAACTTTCCGCAGTGACATAGACCGCCGAAAAGCAAAATCCGATGATGACCCGAAAGATCGTCCAGGCAATCGGATTGGCCAATGCTGGATACAAGATCAGGACAGCTGAAATAGTGGACGCCAGCGCCGCAAAGACCCGGATATGGCCAACCCTGCGGATCAGATCGGGGGCGGCACGCGACCCCCCCAAAAAGCCGAGGAAATAGGCCGACATCACGATCGATATCTCGAAGGTCGAAAAACCTTCAATCGCGCCTCGGACACCCAAGAGAGTACCCTGAAGACCGTTACCTACCATCAGAAGCAACATCCCAAGAAGAAGCGCCCAGGAAGATCGGAGGACAACAAACATTAGAGTTCTTTCACATTTAGGGCGTCACTAAACCGCTGAGTCGCGGCAACGATCTGTCACGTCTGCGACGGAAATAACAGTGAGGCATCACCGTAAGAGAAAAACCTGTAATTGGCTGCCAACGCGTGTTGGTAGATATCCATGATCCTGTCGCGCCCCATCAGCGCAGAGACCAGCATCATCAACGTGGATTTTGGCAGATGGAAATTGGTCATCAAAGCGTCTGCGATCTTAAAGCTGTAGCCGGGATATATGAATATGTCAGTATCGCCAGACCACTGGGTTAACGTGCCGTCTGAGGCCGCGGCGGTCTCTAGCAGGCGCAACGCCGTTGTGCCAACCGGGATTATCCTGCCGCCTGCAGCTCGGGTTGCGTTGATCTCAGCCGCGGCCTGTGCGCCAATCTCTCCCCATTCGGCATGCATCCGGTGTGTTGTAACATCTTCTACAACGACAGGCAAAAACGTGCCTGCCCCAACATGCAAGGTGACATGGCTAAACTGCACCCCGCGCGCAGCCAATGCCTGCATCAGCCCGGCATCGAAATGCAACGATGCCGTCGGGGCCGCAACGGCGCCGGGTCTGGCGGCCCAAATCGTTTGATAATCGGTGTGGTCTTGTTCGTCAGCCTGACGTTTGGATGCGATATAGGGCGGCAATGGCATAGCACCTGACGCATTAAGGGCGGCATCAAAATCACCGCCCGTCAGATTAAAGCGCAGTTTGAGACCGTCCTGCAGGCTGGCGACTTCTGCTGACAAGGTATCTGAGAACAGGACCGTTTCACCAAGCCCAAGTTTGCGCAAAGGCTTGGCCAACGCTGACCAAGTACCGTCAGCTTGCGCCTCTAGCAGCGTCACCTCAACCTTGGCTTTAACGATCTCTATGCCAGTGTCGCGCCACCGGACGCCTGTTAAACGTGCAGGGATCACCTTGGTGTCATTCAACACCAAACGGTCGCCCGGCTGCAAAACCGATGGTAAATCGGTGACATGCAAGTCGCGGGTCTGAGGACCATCAGCAACCAATAGCTTCGCAGAGGATCGCGGCCGCGCCGGGCGCGTCGCGATATGCCCCTCTGGCAGATCAAAATCAAAGTCTTCAAGTCTCATTCTGGCAGCTCCGGTGGGGCCTGGCGAAAGATATCACGAAAGAGCCCAGGCGTTAGAATCGATAGGGGGTTAACAGCGACATTGGTATCTTCGGGTGATCCCGTCAGGCGGTAGCTAAAGCCAAACAAGCCCTCACGACGCGGCGCGAACAGGGCACCGAGCAATCCGTTCACCACATAAAACGGTGAGACGACACCCTGCATCTCAAACTGTCGCTCGCGCATGTCATAGATGCCATCCATCGAGATCCCCAGCGACGGGCCGACGGCACTTCCACGCGTCAATGTTACCGCACGCGGCGTCAGGCTGAAGTCAGCCTCGACCTGTCCTAGATTGATACCAGTGTCTGACAACTGCTCCAATAGCCCCACGACTGAGATCGCGTTCAAAAGTTCTGCCATAGCGGGTGCATTGCGCAGTCGCGGGTTCTGGATCGTCAATCTACCGGAATAGGCGCCACGCCCGCCTGTCGGTTGCAAAATCAGATCCATTTCTCCGCCATATCCATTCGTAAAGACACCCGCCGCGCGCAGTGCGGCACCGCCATCAGTGCTGCGGATCCGCACCGCAATCCCACTATCGGTTGTAACCAGCGTGCCTTGGATCGGGGAGGCCCCATTAATATTACCAGTAAACTGGCCCGATAAACCGCCTTGTCCGGTCAGATCGACACGCACGTCTGTCAACGCAATACTGTCGCTGATTTGCACTTGGTCCAGCTGAGCTGTCAGCGGGCCACCCTCGTCTGATTGCACACTGTCTGATGGCGGCAGGCGACGCAGATCAAACCGCCCAGAACTAACATCGATCGCGGGCGGAATGTTGGCCCCCCGGGACCGAAGGGCCCCTTGAACATTTAACCAGTCATCAACGCTGAGCTGACTAAACGATAAAGTCTCAAACTGCCCTTCGTCAGAAAATGAAACCGCACCCTGTAAATCAAGGCCATTGGCCTGCAGTATCAATGACGGGATGCTCAGATCTGGTCCCAAATTAGCCTGAAGGTTCAACAGTCCGCGCGTGCCTTGTGGTTTGTCCCACCGCAACGGTTCGACGGCCAGCACCAGCCCCTGAAGATCTGACACCGCCTGTAGCTGCGCGCCGCCATCTACCGCCAGATCAATAGTGAATTCGGCAACACCACGCCCACTGACAAAACCATCCGGCAGCACCACGCCAAGAAGGTTGAGATTATCGTTGGTGATTGCCAGAACACCCTCAACCCGGCTGGCACCAGTCGCCTCAGGGCCCATGACCTGGCTCCAGGCTGCGGTGCCTTCTATCCCGTCCAACGACGCACGACCCGAGATATCAATTGCGTCCGGAACCACATGCAGATCCAAACGTGTCGCAGACAGGACACGCCCTTGGACCAGCGTGTCAGATCGCACTCCCGACAAACTGCCATGTACATCAAAATCCACGTCTTCGACTTGCAGGTTTTCGATCAACGGAATGCGCAGGGTGCCCTGAAGGATGGCTTGGCCGCTTGCGACCTCAGCAGGATCGAGCCCAGACGTCCGTAAGACATTCAACGGCGGTTCATTCAGCAAGGACAGGACTGAGGGGATTGAGCCGGACAAACCAATCGCAAATTCAGCATCCGGCCAGCGTTGGGATGTGTCATCGATAATCATTGTGGTATCGAGAACCGTGACTTCACCGCCATCTGGGGCCTCAATCGCCCCGGCCTGCAGGCTCATCACAAACCGCTGCTCGATCATAGAGGCGTAGCCGTGCGCACCGTGAACCGGCGGCATCAGGCGAACCGGGCGAACATCGGCGTTTTCATAGTCAAAGGTGAATGAGATTAGCGGCTCACTTTCAGGCAGATACCGCAATGCAGCAGTCATATTGTTGATTTCGCCCTGCAAGAGGTTTTCGGACAACCAAAGCCGCGTGTTCGGGATCGCCTCAAGCGGCCAATAAGGTAGCAAGCGCTGCGCGTTGATGTGCGGGATCTCGATATTGATAGCAGCGCTCAACCCGGTATCATCGCCACGCAGCGTGCCTTCCGCGTTAACGTTCAGGTCCTCGTTATGCAGCACGATCTGGCCGATATCGACACGCAGTGGGTCAAGCCGAAGCCGCATCTCAATTGCGCCACCGTCAAAGCTGACAGGTTCGCCAAACATACCTTCGGGATTGGCATCGATCCCCGACAACTGAAATTGACCGACATAGGCCAACTCTTTATCCGCGCCCCCCTCAACGGCATCTTGCAACGTGACATCAACCAGATCGGCATGCCCTACGGCATTCACCGAAAATCGGTTGGAGCGGACAGAAAGTTCATTGAATCGCAGCCTGTTACGCGTTGGATCAAAGGTGAAATACGTCCGTATTCCATCAAAACTCAGACCAGGCACACCGGCAGAAACGTCCAACGTACCGGCCCCGATATCCAAGGTTCCAGCCAACCCCCCGATCGAACCATCGTCTGACAATTGCGTAGAAAACGAGCCTGACAAAGGGGCGTCCAACAACGACAGCCAGCCAATCGCAGGATCAATGTCCGCCAGAATGTGCGTGGCAAGGTTTTGAAACTGGATCCGAATGTCTGTGCGTGCCAACGCGGCGCGGCGCGTGATGGCAACTGATAGGCGCCCATCCTGCTGCCCAATCAACTGGCCGTCGACCGCAAGTGTCACATCATCACCAACCCGGCCCAAGCGCATATTGGCATTTCGCGCCTCGATCGTACGGCCACCACGTTCGTCCTCAATAACCAGGGTCAGGCCCGATCCCGTGACTTCCTCGAGTGACGCAAATATCGGATGGGCAAACATTGTGTCCAGCCGCCTCATCGACTCCTCTAGATCGCGCGCGCTGTCGGTTTGCGATTGCGATTGCGTCAGGCCAAGATCAAATTCACCTGCCTCGGTACGACGCACCAGCAGGGTCGCCCCAGTGACAGCAACTTCTCGGGGCCGGAATTCACCACGCCAAAATCCGCTTGGGTCCAGATGGGTTGAAATTTCAGGGAATTCGGCACGCAGCCCTTCATCATCAGACAGGGTCACATTCTGCAGCACAAGTTCTGGCGTATATCCACCTTCACGCAATGCCAGCCCGACGCCGCCTAATCCGAAACTGTTGGCCTCCATCGCCTGATCGATCTGCAGCACGATCCGGTCCCGCAGCCAGTCCGGCATGCGGATCATGTTGTCCATTGCCATCCACATGACTGTGGCCAATGCCAACAACGGCATTCCGACCAACGTCACGACAGCAAACACTGTCCAAACGAGGGCCGGTCGCCGGGGGCGAGCTATTGGGGCTGGCGGTGTAGGATCAGGCATCTGAGGTCGCGCAAGGTCCGGGTTTCAGGAATTGGGGCCGTGTGACACATTTTATCTTCGCTCGAATTAGCCTAGCTTGCAAATCAAACACCAGATCCAATTGGGTCTTATTCAATTTCAGCACAAGGATTAGCCATGTTAGAGATAGGTCAACCCGCACCCGATTTCACCCTGCAACGCGATGGCGGTGGTGATGTCACCCTGTCTGGTGAACGTCCAACGGCAATAGTTCTGTATTTTTATCCCAAAGACGATACCTCCGGCTGCACCCGTGAGGCGATCGAGTTCAGCGAATATCTTTCAGCTTTTGATGAGGCTGGTGCCAAAATCTACGGGATATCCCGAGACACAGTCACCAAACATGAGAAGTTCATTAACAAGTATGAGCTGAAGGTCGGCCTTTTGGCTGATCTGGAAGGAACCGTATGTGAAGCCTATGGCACATGGGTCGACAAACAGATGTACGGAAAATCCTATAAAGGGATCGAACGCTCAACCTTCTTGATTGATGGCACTGGGACGATCCGCCAGATCTGGCGAAAGGTCAAAGTGCCCGACCATGCCGAACAAGTGTTGGAGGCGGTCAAGGCGTTATGACCCTAAGCCTTACCCAAATGGCCTGCGATGTGCTGAACACGGGCGACGCGCGGGCCAAAACCGCCCTGTCGCGCGCCCATGCTGCAGCTTGGCGCGCGTCTCGCTTGGATCAGACCCAAAGTATTTCCATTGGGAATACCGGGCCTCCGATCACCCCGGCCCGGCCAGCGCATCCCATCCTACTGGAGCCGCGTGACGTGCCTCGGCGCAAACCCGGTTCTGTAGCGGGACGATGCGCGATCATGCATGCAGTCGCACATATTGAACTGAACGCGGTTGATCTGCATTGGGACCTCATTGCTCGGTTTTGCCATATCCCGCTGCCAATGGGATTTTTTGATGATTGGGTCCAGGCCGCAGATGAAGAAAGCAAACATTTTAACCTGATAGCAGACTGTCTTGAGGCAATGGGCAGCCATTACGGCGCCCTGCCGGCCCATGCTGGGATGTGGCGGGCAGCCGAAGATACCGCTCATGATTTCATGGGGCGATTGGCCGTCGTGCCGATGGTTCTCGAGGCGCGCGGATTGGACGTGACACCGGGCATGATCAACATCTTCCGCAAGGCCAAGGACGATCCAAACGCAGCGCAGGCAATTGCAGCAATGGAGGTGATCTATTCAGAAGAGGTTCATCACGTTGCCTATGGTTCAAAATGGTTTCACTTTATGTGCGGTCGTGAAAACCTAGATCCGAAGCTGGCGTTTCATTCGCTGGTTCAGCGGTATTTCCACGGCGCGCTGAAGCCACCGTTCAACGAAGAAAAACGCGCTGAGGCCGGAATCCCCCCTGACTTTTACTGGCCGCTCGCCGAGGTCAGAAGTTAAGTTATCGTAACGATGCTTTCCAAATAGGCAAGAAATTGCCTAAATCCGACGTTGGCGGCGTCTTTTAGCCATATTTATGGATAAACTATTGAGAGAAATTTGAGCATCGCCTATTCCCTTTGGAGATCGGTAGCCAAGGGGACAGGGTGCAGATCGGAACGAAATAGGGTACGGGGCCAAAAGACGTGAAAACACGGCTAAAAGACCGCATGAATGCGGCACTTGAACGGCACCTGCCAGAGCAGCGGCTTTTCCTTAAATCTGATGACAGCACACGGTACGTCCGTTTAAAGCCTATGACACAGGCAACCATGATAACCGTATCAGCCCTTTTTGTTGGCTGGACCGCGATTGTCACATCAATCTTTCTTTTGGATACGATCAGCGCCGGTGGCGCCCGCGACCAAGAAATTCGTGATCGGCTTACCTATCAAGAACGACTAAATTCCATCTCGGATGAGCGCGACCAGCGTATGTTGGAGGCCCGCCTGTCACAGGATCGGTTTAGCGTCGCACTGACCGAAGTTTCACAGATGCAATCACGATTGCTATCATCGGAAGAGCGCCGCAAGGAGCTGGAAACAGCAGTCGATGTCATTCAAAACACCCTGCGCCGAACCATTGTTGAGCGCGACGAATCGCGCGACCGATCCGGGCAGCTACTGGCCGAGTTGGAGCAAAGCACCGGATCCGTGCAAACCGTCGCTGGTCGCCAGCGCGATATGGAACAGACATTGTCGTTTTTAGCAGAGGCGTTGGAAACGACCGCAGATGCGCGCGATGATGCCGACGCCGTCCGCTTTGAGGCGGTCGATCTGGTGGCAAACCTTGAATTTGAGGCTGAACTTGCGGCCGAACGCAACGAGCGGATCTTCACCCAGATCGAGGAAGCCGTGCAGATGTCGCTGGAGCCGCTAGATCAGATGTTTCGCAGCGTCGGCATGTCAACCGACCAGATTATTGAGCAGGTGCGCTCTGGCTATTCAGGTCAAGGTGGTCCTTTGATGCCGATCGCAGTTTCTAGTCGCGGCGAGGCACCTGATGAAATTTCGTTACGCGCCAATGAGGTGCTGGAAAGGCTGGACCAAGTCAATCTGTACCGACTGGCAGCCGAACAATTGCCATTCTCAATGCCGGTCAGAGCCTCGGTTCGCTATACGTCAGGTTTCGGCTACCGGAGTGATCCAATCAACGGTGGGCGCCGAATGCACTCAGGCTCTGATTTTGCAGGCCCATCAGGGACAGATATTTTTGCAACTGCAGACGGCATCGTCACGACTGCCGAACGACAAAGCGGTTATGGCCAGATTGTAATCATCCAACATGCTTTCGGCATCGAGACACGTTACGCCCATATGTCGCGTATCTTGGTCAGCGATGGCCAAAGGGTCTCGCGCGGCGAACATATCGGTGATATGGGAAGTACCGGAAGGTCCACGGGTACGCATGTACACTATGAAGTGCGTCAGAACGGAACCGCAATAAATCCAATGAACTTTATCACGGCAGGTAGAGATGTTTTCTAAATCCAAGATTAATGAACCCGGTCCCAAACAGACGGACCAAAGCGATAGCAGCGTTTCGGCGTCGTCGAGTGAGCGCCCGGCAATGCCGTTGAGCAATCCGAGCCCCAAGCCAAAGCCGCCAGCCTCAATACTGAGTGCTGATTTGACGATCACAGGCAATCTGCGGACAACTGGCGATATTCAAGTTGAAGGTCAGGTTCACGGCGACATCCGCGCCCATCTGTTGACCGTCGGCGAAGGCGCCACGATCGAAGGTGAAATTGTTGCGGACGACATCGTTGTCACCGGCCGCGTCGTTGGACGCGTGCGCGGATTGAAAGTTCGTTTGACATCAACCGCACGGGTTGAGGGCGACATCATCCACAAAACAATCGCAATCGAAAGTGGTGCGCATTTTGAGGGTTCGGTTCAGCGGCAAGAAGATCCGCTGTCCACAGGATCCTCACCCTCACGCGTGGCCGCAGCAGCAATTGCCAAATCAACAGCGGCAACACCGACAGCAACGGCCGCACCAGTGCGCACAGCACCCGCGGCCACAGCGACACCAACGCCAGCCGCTACACCAACAAAAATCTAAGTGTGATGGTGTTGGGCGCCAGCACCCCAACTAATCCGCTTGCGACATTACCGGAGCCGGGCCATGTGCCCGGCTTTTGTACGCCTGAGGCCCGACCATTTGTTCTGGTCTCTGCCATTCTGGCGTAAGCTATCGGCTTTATCGATGAGACGGTTGTGGCAATCGCCCTGCCCGCCATGCGCGATACGCTTGATGCTTCATTGCCTCAGGCACAGTGGATCAACAACGGATATTTACTGACCCTTTCAGCGTTGATCCTGTTTGAGGGGCATTGGGCGTAAGGCTTGGGCTGGCCTGGCGTAATTTTGACCACACTTGGGCTGGCACTGATCGCGGTTGGCCTGACTGATGCATCCCAAGGTAGTGGGATGCCAAACTGGAGCGTTTCGGCGGTTGGGGCCGCGGTCATGATCACATTCTGACTGTGGGAGGGGTACTGCACCTATCCCATGGTTTCCTTGGCACTGTTCATGAACCCCACATTTTCAGCTGCAAACGGTGCGACGGCCCTGATTTATTTTGCGCCCTCGACCATCTTATTTTTCTGCCGATGACCATAATCGCCGAATGGGTATTTCAGAATTAGCTGCCTCCGCCGCCTTTGCGCCGCTACCGATTTTTATCATACTGATGTCTGGTCGGGTTGGAAAATTGATCACCCGCGTTGGCCCCAGCCCGCTGATCGGTATCGGTACGGCCCTGGTTGGGCTGTATCCTTCTGGACTGGCCATAACCATGCCTGAGCAGGAGTTCTGGTACCGCGTAATACCTTGTACCAGTGTGATCGCTTTCGGCATCGCGCTGGTGGTCGCCCCATTGTCGATCGCGATCATGGGGGCCGTCTCTGACAAAAAATCAGGAATCGCCTCTACGATCAATAATGCAGTCAGTCGGATGGCCGGCCTGATCGCTGTTGCCTCTATGGTCAGACTGGCTGGGGCCAGCTATTTGGCCGCCGGTGGGCCTGATAGCTTTGGCACTAGGTCGGACGGTGCGGGGCCATGCCAGCGCCATCAGTAGTGCCTTTGCCCAACTGGCTTGGATCACGGCGGCCCTGACGGCAGTCGGATCCGTTTGCGCATTTGTGTTTATCCGCAGGGCATAATCGCAGCGCTGCAAATCTTCCCCGGCCACTAGGTGGCGCGGCACCTCATAAAGGCCCGCGGCCAGAAACGGCCCCAAAAACGAAAATCCGGCAGTGATCGGAATAGCTGGTGTCAGTCATGTCCAGCGTGTCAGGTCTACGTGCACACGGTACTGCGTTGCCCGGGATCCAGACAACCGTTTGTTACAGCGTGGGTGGATGGCTGGCAGTCCAATCAACAGCGCCTTGATACTTGCGCGCCAGAGCCAAAAGCTGCGCATCACTGGATGCCGGGCCAAAGACCTGTACGCCACTTGCTAGACCATTTGCGCCAAATCCGGTTGGCAAGGTCACTGCCGGAATGCCCGCCAAAGCCACCGGGACAACCACATGCATCCAACGGTGATAGGTGTCCATTTTTTGGCCTGAAATCTCAGCCGGGTACCGCCACTCAACCGGGAATGGCCAGACCTGCGTCGCGGGCAGGACCAACATATCAAACTGGTCCCATAGCTGATCAAGAACCGCCAACCAGTTGCGGCGCAGCGCCAGTGCGGCCTGCAATTGCGCGCCGGGCATCGCGATCCCACGGGTGATCTCCCACTGCATTTCGGGCTTTAGCTGATCCCAGTCGGGCGTGCCGTGATACTGTCCTTTGTCCCAACCGATCGTGACAGACCGAAGATCAATCCAACTGCGCCACAGATCCTCAGCGTCCATTGGCGGCGCCACATCCGATACGGCGCATCCAAGATCGCGGAACGTGGCAAGAGCCGTCGCATTTTGTGCCAACAGGTCCGGGTCCATCGGAAAGGCACCGTCCCAGTCACCCAGCCAACCGATACGCAATGCGGCATCTGGTGGTGCAACCGCGCGGTGGTGCCCGCCGCTAAGCGTCACCTGCAACGCTTCAAGATCCGCGACATCGCGCGCCATCGGTCCAAGCGTCGACAACGTGTGGGAATAGGGTGTTGAATTTGAGCCATCCGGCACGATTCCAGCTGTTGGGCGCAGACTGTAGACACAATTCCACGCCGCTGGATTGCGCAGACTGCCCATCATGTCGGACCCATCAGCCAATGGCAGCATCCGCGCGGCCAACGCAGCACCGGCGCCCCCTGATGACCCACCCGCCGTCCGCGTGACGTCATACGGATTTCGCGTCACCCCAAATAGTGGATTGAAACTGTGGGAACCTAGGCCAAACTCTGGTGTGTTTGTCTTCCCGATGATGATCGCACCGGCAGATTTGAGGCTGGTCACAATCGGATCGTCAATCAGTGGGATCAGGTCTTTGCGCAGCGGCGAACCCCAGGTTGACCGGATCCCTTTGGTCGCAACTAAATCCTTTACCGCCCAAGGAATACCGTGAAGCCAGCCTTGCGGCGTCGCATCATCTGCGGCGCGGGCTTGGTCCATCAACTCATCAGGGTCGCGCATTGAGATGATCGCATTCAAAGCCGGATTAACATCGGCGATCCGGCTCAGTACTGCTGCCATCACCTCAGACGGTGCAAGTGTTCGGCGTGCGATCTGGCGCGACAGCTCCAACGCGGAAATGTTTAAAATGTCCTGCATATGCCAAAGCCCTTTTTTGCGACCGATGACCGATTAATCCTCGGCCTGCGCCTCAGCCCGACTTTTGCCGGAGACATCCATGGCCAGCGTGGCCGCCATCAAGCCGTCCAGATCACCATCCAGAACGCCCGCACTATCGGACGTCTCATAGTTGGTGCGCAGGTCTTTGACCATTTGGTAGGGATGCAGCACGTAGGACCGGATCTGGTTGCCCCAGCCCGCATCACCTTTGTTCTCATGGGCTTCATTGATTGCAGCGTTCCGGCGGTCCAGCTCCATCTGGTAGAGCCGCGATTTCAGCGCCTTCATGGCGATTTCACGGTTCTGGTGCTGCGACTTTTCCGAACTGGTGACGACAATCCCGGTGGGATGGTGCGTGATGCGAACCGCGCTGTCGGTGGTGTTGACGTGCTGACCACCCGCCCCAGAGGACCGGTACGTGTCCAGCCGGATGTCTGACGGGTTCACCTCAATCTCGATGTTGTCGTCGACCACAGGATAAACCCAGACCGAGCTGAACGAGGTATGGCGGCGCGCAGCGGAATCGTAGGGAGAGATCCGCACCAGCCGGTGAACGCCACTTTCGGACTTTAGCCACCCATATGCATTGTGCCCGGTAATCTTATAGCTCGCAGATTTGATGCCAGCCTCTTCGCCAGACGTCTGCGATTGCAACTCAACCTTGTAGCCACGCTTTTCAGCCCACCGCACATACATACGCGCCAACATTGAAGCCCAGTCACAGCTTTCGGTACCGCCCGCGCCAGAGTTTATCTCCAAGAAAGTGTCATTGGCATCGGCTTCCCCGTCCAGCAGGGCCTCCAACTCTTTCTCGGCGGCAGATTTAGCAAGGATCGTCAGGGCGGCTTCGGCCTCAGCCACGACTTCTGCGTCGTCTTCCATCTCGCCAAGCTCAATAAGTTCGGCATTATCAGACAACTCAGCCTTAATACCATCGTAAATCGCGATCTTGTCGACCAGCGTTTGACGGTCACGCATCAGCTTTTGCGCGTTGTCGGGATTGTTCCATAGATCGGGGTCTTCAACGCGCGCATTGAATTCTTCCAGACGGTGCGGCGCTGTCTGCAAATCCATACGGCGCGCCAAGAGCCCTAGCGACTTTTTGATCGCATCGATATGAGATTGGGTTTCGGCGCGCATTATTTTACCTGCTCTGGCTCATCATCGTGGTTTGTAACGATGTAGACCAGTGCCCGCTGACCCGCAAGGATAGCCCTAGTAAAGTCCGCCCGAACTCAGCGTCCCAAAACCTGTTTCTGTCGGAACACGCGCCGTTCCACCACCTGATGTGGAGACCGTTTCGGTCTCCGAGATCGGGATATCAATATCTTCTTCGTTTCCACGACCGAACATCGGCAAGTTTGATCCCATTGCAAAGCCGCCATCAACAACAGCCAGCAATCCAAAATAGGGCTCCTCACCCTCTCGGAAATACTCAGCCACGACATGATCACCGCTGGCGTCATCTGGCAGGCGCTGACCAGAGAACCGGTCGATATTGTAGAACGAGCCACCGGGCGGCACCCGGAACGGCCCCCCACCATATTCAGCAATCGCCTCAGTCATGAATTCGCTGAAAATTGGGCCACACATGCCGCCACCTGACGCGCCGCGCCCCATGCTGCGGGGAAGATCATAGCCAATATAGCACCCCGCAACGATGTTGGACGAAAAGCCAATGAACCAAACATCGCGAGAATCGTTGGTGGTGCCAGTTTTTCCCGCGATTGGCACAGGTAGATTAACCGTGCGTGACGCCGTCCCACGGTCAACCACACCACGCATCATTGAGGTCAATTGATAGGCCGTAATCGCATCCATGACCCGCTCGCGATCAGAGATGATTTGCGGGGCAACGCCTGCGTCAAGGGACGCAAGCCGACAGTCATTGCAGACCCGTTGGTCATGGCGATAGACGGTCTGGCCAAACCGGTCTTGGACGCGGTCAACCAAGGTCGGTTCAACCCGCTCTCCACCGTTTGCAAACATCGCATAAGCCGCAACCATCTGATAAAGCGTGGTTTCCTGTGATCCAAGCGAGTTAGCCAGAAATGGCTGCATGTCCTCATAGACGCCAAAACGCTCTGCATATCGCGCCACCGTTTCAATGCCGACATCTTGCGCCAAGCGCACCGTCATCAAGTTGCGTGACCGCTCAATCCCGGTGCGCAGCGGTGCTGGCCCGTAAAATCGGTTCGATGCGTTTGTTGGGCGCCAGATCTCACCACCGGACTCAATCTCAATCGGGGCGTCGATGATGATTGTGTTGGGTGAATATCCACTGTCGAGCGCTGCTGCGTAGACAAATGGCTTAAAGCTAGAGCCCGGCTGACGCGTCGCTTGGGTTGCGCGATTGAAGACGGAATGCTGGTAGGAGAACCCACCCTGCATCGACAAGACACGGCCAGTGTTGACGTCCATCGCCATAAAGCCGCCTTGGACCTCGGGGATCTGGCGCAAAGACCAACGGATAAAGCTGCCGTCGTCATCGCGTGTCATGGCGCGAATATGAATAACGTCACCAACCTCCAGCAGATCATCCACAGAATTTGCGACCGAACCAGTATTGCCATCCGCATCGACCGGACGGGCCCAGGTCACATCCTCTGGCGAGATCCAATGCCCGTCATCATCCTCATCGACGCCCTCAATCCCGATCCGGGCATGGGTTTGCCCCATCGCAAGAACAACCGCCGCGTGCCATCCATCCACGTCACGTGGGATGCTGGACGCTGCCAGTAAGGGACGCCAAACCGCTTCATCCGTGCTTAGAAGGGATGGATCAATCGTATCGATCGGCTCACGCCACAGACCTTGCTGCCGGTCAAAGGATTCAAGCCCACGACGCAGCGCCTGCTCCGCCACTTCCTGAAGGCTTTCATCCATCGTGGCCCGAACTGCATATCCGCCTGAAAAGAATTCCTCTTCACCAAAATCGACGGACAACTGACGGCGGATCTCATCGGTGAAGTAGTTGCGAGCTGGAAGCTGCGCGCGGAACGGCTCAATATGACCGCCCTGAACAGTCTCAAGTGCGGTTGCCTGCGCAACCGTCATTTCCTCTTCGGTCAGGTAACCGTTCTCAAACATCTCCCGCAGCACATAGTTGCGGCGATTGACCGCCGTCTCATAATTGTTCACCGGGTGCAGATAACTGGGGCGCGCCGGCAATGCGGCCAGATAAGCGGCCTGCTCGGGGCGCAGCTCACTCAGGTCTGCATTGAAATAAGTCTGCGCCGCGGCTGCGACACCGTAGGAATTCTGACCCAGAAAAATCTCGTTGAGATACAGCTCAAGGATTCGCTCCTTGCTCATAGTTTCTTCAATGCGCGCGGCCAGAATGATCTCACGGATCTTGCGTTCAATACTGCGCGATCCGTCCAAGAGAAAGTTCTTCATGACCTGCTGCGTGATGGTCGAGGCACCACGTACGTCGTCTCCGCGTGACCGCACTGCATCAACCAAGGCGGCGCCGATACCGCGCATGTCATACCCCGCATGCTGATAGAAATTCTTGTCTTCAGCGCTGACAAACGCATGCGCGACCAGATCTGGAATATCTTCGGATGCCACGAAAAGCCGCCGCTCCCGCGCAAACTCGTCAACGATCCGCCCTTCACCCGAATATATCCGGCTTATTGTGGCCGGGGAGTATTGAGATAGCATTTCATGGTCGGGCAAATCGCGGCCATAAATCCACAACACGCCACTGATACCAACTGCAATCATGACCAATCCGGTGGTAATCCAGCTAAAAATCGCCCCAATAAAGGATAGTATGAATCGGATCATGAAAAGCCTGCTTTCGTTGTCTTAAGCCGTTATAGGTGCACTAACGCACCGGGTCAAAAGGCATTGCGTCATCACGTTTTTGCGTCAACTTTGGCGTATGTTGGCTAAAGGTAGTCTTCCTAACTGTGCATGGGTCTCCGACCATGGGGCCAAAACCCACGACCCATCACTTTATGAGGCACCAATCCCGACTGTGGTCTTGTCTGGGAAAACCAATGCAAGGGTATTGGGTTTGGGGTCTAGGGCAGATCGGTCTGGTTCGCCCGGTTCAAGACCTGGCGCGCTACTGCCGCAGCAACTGACCTTCGGCAGCATCTGCAATCGCCCAGTCGCGCAGCGCATCAACCATACCTTCCTGCAGCCGCGCTCGCCATACCGCATCCAGCAGGTTTCGCAAATCCCGCTGATCCGACATAAAGCCCAGCTCAACCAGAACCGATGGGATGTCTGCCGCCTTCAAGACCGCAAAACCAGCCTCCAGCCGCGGGGTGCTGTGCAGCACACCATTGGCCGCCGCAATTCCCGCGACCATTGAATCTGCCAACGCGTCTGAGCGGGGATCAGTTTCCAGTCGCGCCAGATCCATCAAGACGCCAGCAATCTCGTCATCGCTGTCGGACAAATCGATGCCAGACAAAAGATCAGTCCGGTTGTGCCGCTCAGCCAGCGCCCGACTTGCGGCATCCGAGGCCGTATCCGACAAAGTGTAGACTGTGGCCCCCGTCGCCCGCCCCACAGCCAGCGCATCTGCGTGCAGTGAAATGAACAAGTCAGCCTGCGCAGCGCGCGCTATGCTAACCCGGGTCGGCAGGGGGACAAAAATATCGCTGTCGCGTGTCAGGACAACGTCAAATTCACCGGTACGCAAAAGGACTTCGCGCAACTCACGCGCGAAAACCAGCATCAGATCGGCTTCGTTGGCGCCGTCGTTTTGCGCGCCGGGATCAACGCCACCATGGCCCGGATCAAGCACGACCATCAAAGTATCATCACCGGTCTGGCGCAAACGTGCCCCCGATGCCTGCGCGCTACCAGTCAAAAAATCGACATCCACACCGGGCGGAGCGCCTGCAAGGGCCGCGAATTGCTCAGCCGAGGTTTCGTGCAACAACACGGTGATCAGGGCACTGCCATCATTGGGGTCGGTTTGCATTCCGGCTTGCGCCACGCGCAGCGGCTCAACCAGATCAAGCACCAAACGCGACCATCCAGGTGCCGCCGCACCAGTGCGTGCACCAAGCACCGCATCCGCCACAAACACCGCGTCAGGCACCCCCTCAAATGAGACCTCGCGGAAATCCATAACCAAGCGGTTCGGAGCAGTCAGAGTGAATATCCGGTATGGAACCGCCTGACTAAGGGCTAAGATCAGTTCGGCCCCCTGCCGGGTATCGTCCAGACGGCTACTTTCAGGCAACACCCGCGCAAGCGCGCGAAACTCCTGTGCGACGACAGGACCGCACAGCCCAATTAGGATTATGAAAATGACTACTGCTCGTCGCATCGGTCTACCGCCGTTTTGATGCATCGAAGTTAGCAGAGACCGGGTTCAGACCCAAGCACGGATCGCAGCTTGAGGCCATTATGCCATAGCGGTGCGTGTCGCCATAAACGTCTTGATCCGCGCGACCCCCTCAACGACATGAGCAGTCGTCCCGGCATATGAAAAGCGCAGGGTCTGGTGGCCCCGGATTTTGTCAAAATCTAATCCCGGCGTCACCGCCACACCGACCCGGTCCAGGATATCAGCGGCGAAGGCCAAACTGTCATCGGTATAATCGCTCGCATCAACATAGACGTAGAATGCGCCATCGGCCGGGGCGGTTTTGGTCAGACCTGCTGCGGCCAACCCATCGACCAAGATCTGGCGGTTCTGCGCATAAACCGTACGGTGAGCATCCAATTCCACCCGCCCCTCAGCCGACAACGCCCCAAGGCCTGCAATTTGCGCGGCGTGCGGCGGACAGATGAACATGTTTTGCGCCAAACGCTCAATCAAACGGACATGATCGGGCGGGACCACTATCCATCCAAGCCGCCAGCCGGTCATCGAAAAATATTTAGAGAACGAGTTGATCACATAGACATCATCCGTGACCTCAAGCGCAGAGACCGCGCGCCCCGCATATTGCAGTCCATGATAAATCTCATCCGAGATCAGGGTAATCTCATTAGACACACAGGCCGCAACCAGCGCACGCATCGCATCCATGTCCAGCATAGTGCCAGTTGGGTTCGCAGGTGAGGCGACAATCAGACCGTCCAGATCTGACGTCAAATCGTCGGGGCCGGGCTGAAACCGCGCGGCAAGCTGGGTCTGAATACCAATTGGGTTCAGGCTCAACGCACTGAGGATCGCACGATAAGAAGGGTAACACGGCTCCCCAAGGCCCACCTTGGCGCCAGCGTCAAACAGCGCAGTGAACGCCAAAATGAACGCGCCTGATGCGCCAGCCGTCACGACAATACGGTCAGGATCAATCGCCAGCCCGTACCATTCGTCATAAAGCTCCGCAATTTTTGCGCGCAGATCCGGTAGTCCCAAGCTGGCGGTATAACCCAACGGGCCCGTCTCCATCATTTGGGTAAGATATTGCCGGGCAGCTTTGGGCGCGCCAGTGCCGGGCTGGCCCACTTCCATATGGATGATATCGCGGCCTGCCTCTTCGGCGGCGCGGGCAGCAGCCATGACATCCATCACGATAAAGGGATCGACTACGGCCCGGCTTGAATGTCTCATCACGATCTCCTTAAACTGGCCTAGGTTCAACCAGCCTAGCGAAGGAACGTCAATGTCCGCTCCGATCCGATTAACGCTAAGCATTCTGGCCGCCATAATCTGGCTGGCTAGCCTGCCCGCGCAGGCAATTGCGCAAAGCATCATCCGAGATGCTGAGATTGAACGTGGCTTACAACATCTGGGCGCGCCAATCTTTCGCGCCGCAGGTTTGCCGTCAGGTATCCGCATTATCGTTTTGAACGACAGCTCACTGAATGCGTTTGTTGCAGACGCGCGGCATATCTTTATCCATTCGGGCCTGTTGCTGCGCATGGATGATCCGGCACAGTTGCAGGCTGTTATCGCGCATGAGGCCGCCCATATCGCCAACGGCCACATCACCCGGCGTGCAACCAATGCTGGCAACATGAACACAGCTGCGGCCTTGGGATTGGCCTTGTCGATCGCAGCTGCCGCTGCCGGTGCAGGCGAAGGGGCGGCCGCACTGGCGATCGGTACGCAATCATCGGCCTTACGGGTGTTTTTCTCTCATACCCGCGCCGAGGAGGCGAGCGCGGATCAGGCGGGCCTGCGCTATATGACCTCAGCGCAGATCAATCCCACTGCGATGCTGGATGTTTTGGAGCTGTTTCGCGGCCAAGAGGTCCTGTCAAACACCCGTCAGGATCCCTACGTTCGCACCCATCCACTAACCCGTGATCGGTTGCGCGATGTGCAGGCATTTGTCGGCGCACACGGGTCTGAATTTCCGACTGATGCAACAACTCAATACTGGTTCGACCGCACGACTGCAAAGCTAAGCGCGTTTTTGCGCGCGCCGTCATGGACGCTGCGCCGGGTCCAACACAATGATAATTCTGAAATCGCCCGACTGCGCCGCGCCATCGCCTACCACCGCACGCCTGACGCCGATGCAGCCCTGCAAGAGATTGCGGCCTTGCTGCAAATCCGCCCCAATGATCCCTATTATGTTGAACTGCATGGTCAGATCTTGTTCGAGTCCCGCCGCTATGAGGAGGCAATCACGCGCTACGCACAGGCCGTTGAATTGGTCCCGATGGAGCCGTTGATCCTGGCTGGATATGGTCGGGCGTTGCTGGCCCCTGACACGACCAATCAAAATCGCCAAGCGCTTGATGCACTGGAACGGGCGCGGTCGCGCGACCCCTATGACCCCCGAATGCTGCGCGATCTGGCTGTGGCCTATGCGCGGGCAGATCAAAACGGTATGGCCTCACTTGTCACGGCAGAGCGTTATGCAATCGTGGGACGAATGGAAGATGCGCAAATTCACGCTCTTCGCGCCGAAGGGCTGTTGCCACGCGGGTCTGGCGGATGGCTTCGCGCCCAAGATGTGTTAAGCGTCGCCCAAGCTGCCGAAAATCGGAGAAATTGAGAATGTGGAAGTCTTTAACCATCCCCGCGCTGATCGGGGCGACCCTGCTGACCAGCAGTTTTGCGTCCGCCCAAAGCGTCGACAGCATGACTGCCGAGGAGCGTTTGAGCTTTCGCGCTGAGGTGCGAGCCTATCTTTTGGATAACCCAGAGGTATTGATGGAAGCCATCGGCATTCTGGAGGACCGTCAAGCAGGCGCCGAAGCGGTCGCCGACCTGGACTTGGTTGCGGCCAATGCCTCTGCACTGTTTTCCTCGCCGCATGCTTGGGATGGCGGCAATCTTGAGGGCGACATCGTTTTGGTTGAATTCCTCGACTATCGTTGCAGTTATTGCCGCCGCGCGTTTGAGGATGTCGAGCAGTTGATTGAGACCGATGGCAACATCCGGTTTGTAATCATGGAACTGCCTATCTTGGGCGAACAGTCGGTTCTGGCGTCGCGATTTGCGCTGTCGACCCGCACGGTTGCTGGCGATGATGCGTACAAGGCGATGCATGACGCGTTGATGGTAATGCGCAGCGATGTGAACGAGGACAGCCTACGCCGGATCGCTGAGACGTTCGATCTGGATGTCGAGGCAATTGTCACTGGCATGAATGCCCCAGAGATTACGCAGATCATCGAGGATAACCGCGCGCTGGCCCAACGGCTGCAAATCAGCGGCACCCCTAGTTTCGTGATGTCAGACCAGATGTTCCGCGGCTATGTGCCCTTTGACGGTATGGTCCAGATCGCCGCCCAGATCCGCACGTCCCAATAACGCGCAAAAAGACCCGTAGCCCATTCAAAAAAAGAGCCGGTTGGAAGGATCCAACCGGCTCTTTTTTTGTGTCTGATCTTAGATGTCGCTAGCCCAGCGACCACCAGCCTTTGCGCTTAGATCCGGGCTTACTTTCAACTTCTGCCACAACAGCTGCGGCTTCAGGTTCTGGTACGAGATCCGGCGCTGGCTGGGGCTCAGCTGCTGGCTCAACGATCGCTTCTACCAAAAGTTCTGCCACTGCTTCGACGACGGGTTCCAGCGACGGCTCAGCGACGACAGCAACGACCGGTTCGGCCGCTGGCATCATCTTAACAGATGCGTCAGAAACTGCTTGGCGCACTGCGTCAGCCACAGGTGCCTCAGCTTCAGCCACTTCGGTGTTCGCAACGGGTTTCTTACGCCCCTGACCACCTCTGGAACGCGGTTTTGGCTTTGACTTTGGCTTTGGCTCTTGTTCAGCATCCGCAACAACAGGCAGATCCTCAGACATCTCGGCTGGGGCCTCAGTCGTCTCTGCTGGGACCTCAGTTGTTGCCTCTTGGGTGGCAGCGTCATCCGAAACTGTTGGTGCAGCCTCAACTCCATCTTCGGCGACACTTGCTTCACCGTTTTCGCCATTCTCGGTCCGACGCCGACCACGTCCACCACGCCGACGACGGCGCTTTTTCTTGGTGCCATCAGCCAATGTGTCAGATGTGGCGTTGGCGGCAACAGCTGGCGCTGCCACATCCGTCTCAACAACATCATCAACATCAACATCTGCGGCTTCGGCTTCGGCTTCTTCGAGGATCGCATCCATCAGCGCGCTGTCCATTGAGACAATCGGAGCAGCTGCAACAACCCGGCGCGTGGCTGTCTTGAATTTTTCGATCTTGTAGTCCGGCGGCACCATATGCGGATCAGCCTCAATTCGGACGGACATGCCAAAGCGCGCCTCGATTGCCGCAAGATATTCACGTTTTTCGTTCATGATGAAGTTCACGATACCAACTGGGGCTATCAACAGAACCTCGCCAGACCGGCGGTGCGTACCTTCCTCTTCCAGCTGACGCAGGATCGACAAGGCCAAGTTATCATCAGACCGGATCAGACCAGTGCCGTGGCAATGATGACATTCCTGAGTGGTTGCCTCCAACATGCCGGGACGCAGACGCTGACGGCTCATCTCCATAAGACCAAAGCCTGAAATCCGACCAACCTGAATACGTGCACGATCAGTCTTGAGCTTGTCTTTGATCCGCTTTTCAACGGCGATGTTATTGCGGCGTTCATCCATATCGATGAAGTCGATAACGATCAGGCCGGCAAGGTCACGCAGACGGACCTGACGGGCAACCTCTTCGGCGGCCTCCAAGTTTGTCTTGGTCGCGGTCTCCTCGATAGAGCCCTCTTTTGTCGCCCGGCCTGAGTTCACGTCGATCGCCACCAGCGCCTCGGTGATGCCGATTACGATATAGCCGCCCGACCGCAATTGTACGACCGGATTGAACATATTCGCCAGATAACCTTCGACCTGCTGACGCGCAAACAGTGGCATCGGATCAGTGTAATGTTTCACATTTTTGGCGTGCGACGGCATGATCATCTTCATGAAGTCTTTTGCCTGACGGTAGCCCGCCTCACCCTCAACCAGGACTTCATCAATCTCACGATTGTAAAGGTCGCGGATTGAGCGGTGGATCAGGTTGCCCTCTTCATAGATCGGGGCCGGAGCGATGGATTTAAGCGTCAGGGCGCGCACTTGCTCCCATTGCCGCTGCAGATATTCGTAGTCGCGTTTGATCTCAGCCTTGGTGCGCTGTGAACCTGCGGTGCGCACGATCAGACCTGCGCCCTGCGGCACGTCTATCGAGGTTGCGATCTCTTTCAGTTTCTTGCGGTCCACGGCATTGGTGATCTTGCGGGAAATCCCACCACCACGCGCAGTGTTCGGCATCAAGACGCAGTAACGTCCAGCCAAGCTAAGATAGGTTGTCAGAGCAGCGCCTTTGTTGCCGCGTTCTTCCTTGACGACCTGGACCAGTAGGATCTGGCGGACCTTGACGACTTCTTGGATTTTGTAGCGCCGAGCCCGTGGTTTGCGGTACGGGCGGATATCTTCATGATCATCGTCACCTGCGACGGTTGAAATGATATCTTCCTCAGCGATGATTTCGTCGGCGTCATCAGTATCGATCTCGACGACGTCGATCACCACGATGTCCGTATCCGGCATATCTTCGATGAAGGCTTCGGTTTCGCCACTTACCTGTGTGATCTCGCCCAAGGCGGCTTGATCAGACTGCCCGTCCGGCTCATCCAGATCAACGATATCCATACCAGATGGAACGACGGCGCTAATCACTGCGTCATTGGCCGCATCTGCCGCAATGGTGTCTGCGGGTTTACGGCTCCGGCCACGGCTACTGCGCCGTTTCGGTTTTGCTTCGCTCTCGGCGTCCGCATCTGCCTGAGCCTTTGCGTATGCAGCTTCCTCAGCCATCAAGGCTTCGCGGTCTGCCGTCGGGATCTGATAATAGTCAGGGTGAATTTCGGAAAACGCCAGGAATCCATGCCGATTGCCACCATAGTCGATAAATGCCGCTTGCAGCGACGGCTCAACCCGGGTGACCTTTGCGAGATAGATATTTCCTGCCAATTGTCGCCGGTTTAGCGACTCAAAGTCAAATTCCTCGACCTTGTTTCCATCCGCCACAACGACACGGGTTTCTTCCGCGTGTGTGGCGTCAATAAGCATCTTTTTTGCCATGTTGTCCTTGCACATAGGGACCGTGCCTGCCGCCTTATCGGGGCCACGCAGCCGTCCATATGATATACTGAATAGGCAATGCCCGATCGTTCAGACTGTAGCAGCCGCGCAAAAGCGCGGGGCTTAAGAGAGAGGTCTGATGTCACGCGGTACATCGCGGTTTTTCTCCGGCAGTCCAAAATCGGACCACCCGTTTAGCCTGTGGATCGATCCATCAGACGGTGTCTTTGGGCCGTGGCCCGCTCATCTTACCAACCTTCGGCGCGGCATTGTGCCAAGCGCGCAAGATGGCAGAGAAACTGTTCATGGCCGATTTTTATTAAACAGCGACCATTAGGTACATTAAAGGCAGAGTGTTGCCAATTACAATGCTGATTTTCGCAACTTGTAGGCTGGGGGCAAAACGCCCCAACCTTATTGCAAAAATATCTATGCCAGAGGTATGCACGCCAAGACCCCCGCCATAGGAAGGCGTCTTGGCGCAGCCCATGCCCACAACAGGCGGGACCCGATCAAAGGTAGTCAGACCGGCTCAACCCATATTTGGCCATTTTCTCATTCAAGGTCCGCCGTGGCAGGCATAGCTCCTCCATGACCGCAGAGATTGATCCGCGGTGCCGCCGCATAGTATTGTCGATCAGCATCCGCTCGAACGCCTCTACATATTCCTTCAGCGGCTTGCCTTCGGCCAGTGCCTGCGGGCCGATCTCGGCATTGTCACTCATCAACAATGACGCGATCGATCCCGATCCCCGACGCTGTTGTAAGATCGCGCGTTCTGAGATGTTGATCAGTTGGCGCACATTACCAGGCCAAGGTGCCTGCAACAATTGGGCGGCCTCTTGGGCGTTCACCTCGGGCGCATTAGTGCCGTATTCCTCGGCGAACTGCTCTCCAAATCGATTGAACAGCGTCAAAATATCCTCACCCCGGCTGCGCAGAGGTGGTAAATCTATCCGCATTGCAGCCAGACGGTAAAACAAGTCTGGGCGCAACGATGCCTCACAGCCGTGCTCTGGATCGGACGCATTGCAGATTGCCACAATCCGGGTCTCAGCAGGCACGCCCTGATTGTTGATCACTGTCAGCAACCGAGCTTGGAGCGCCGCAGGTAGAGCCTCAATATCTTCCAGCACCAGCGTGCCGCCACGGGCCTGCTCGACCAAGGGAAGATCCTGCGCGTCACCTGTCGGGCCAAATAACATGCCAGTCAGGGTCTCTTCGTCATTGGCCGCACAACTGACGGTCACAAGGGCCTTGCCGGCCCGAGGACCAACCGCATGCAACGCATGGGCGACCAACGTCTTACCAGTTCCGGTCTCACCGTCGATCAGAACATGGCCATCAGCTTGACCCAGATCCAAAATATCTTCACGCAACCGCTCCATCACCGGGCTTGAGCCGATCAGTTTACGGATCAGCACGGTTCCATCGCTCAACTCGCGCCGCAAGGCCCGGTTGTCCAGCGTCAGACGCCGGGTCTGGCTGGCACGCTTTGCCAATTCGGTCATCCGGTCAGGGTTGAACGGTTTTTCCAAAAAGTCATAGGCACCAATGCGCATTGCCTCAACGGCCATCGGTACATCGCCGTGTCCTGTGATCATGATCACAGGCAAACCGCTATCCATGCCCATAAGACGTTTCAGCAGGGCCATACCATCCATGCCCGGCATCTTGATGTCGCTGACGACGACGCCCGGAAAATCCGGGCCAATGCCCTTGAGCGCTTCCTCTGCGCTAGCATAAGTTTCCGTATCAAACCCCGAAAGCGCGAGCCATTGGCTGATCGACTGGCGCATATCCTGTTCGTCATCAACAATCGCTATCTTCATCGCTTTGCCTTTCGTTACTCTGCCGCAGCACTGCCCTGATCCAACAATGGCAGCCGTACGTCAAAGACGGCACCGCGCTGCTCACCGTTGCGCGCTGTCAACCGTCCGCCTAGATCACCAACTATCCCTGAGGAAATCGCAAGTCCTAATCCGACACCGTCCCCCGGTCTCTTTGTCGTGTAGAATGGCTCGAACAAAGCACCAAGATCGTCAATCCCTTTCCCACTATCGCGAACTGTTAGCACGGCCTCGTCCCCGATCGTCAAAATCAGGTCAAGTTCCCGCACATCGTCGCCTTTCATGGCATCCAGCGCGTTGCGCAACAGATTGATAATCACTTGTTCAAGCCGCAACCGATCGGCCAAAATCATCACCGGGCCGCGCGGCACTTGTTGGGTAATTTGCACCGTCATTTGGCGCAATTGCGGCTCCATCATAGTCAAGGCGCCAACCAGCGCCTCTTTCATGTCAACCGGCTCGAATGCCTCGCCACCCTTACGTGCATAGCTTTTCAGTTGTCGTGTGATAGCGCCCATCCGCTCAATCAGGTCATCAATGCGCTGGAACGAACTCAGCGCTTCTTCCGGGCGGCGGCGCTGCAACAACAGCTTGGCACCAGCCAGATAGGTTTTCATCGCGGCCAGCGGTTGATTTAACTCATGGCTGACAGCTGCCGACATCTCACCCAATGCCGCTAATTTTGAACTTTGGGCTAGGCTCTGTTCGGCCTCCTTGAGGGTCTTTTCTACCTTCTGGCGTTCGGCAATTTCCCGCTGCAACCTCATGTTCAGGCGGCGAAGCTCCGCCGACTCACGCTGGAACACAACCGACTGCAATCGGGACCGCCGGCTCAAGACATAAAAAGCACCGGCCAAAAGCAGCGCGAATCCCATAATCTCAAGTGCCAAGATACCGTTGACACGCTCTCGCACCGACGCGTGGGCAGTAAATGCAGTGATCCGCCAGCCGCGAAACGGGATCCGCGCCTCAAGCCGCATCATCGCATCGGCCGAGAAATACGGATCTGGGCCGCCGAATCCCCAGTCACCTGTCGCATCGATCGCACGCTGGATCGCACTGGGAGGTGAGCGCACAGCAATGGCTTCGGCTTCGGTCAAACCACGCCAACGCGGCTCTGTTGTCAAAACGATCTGCCCCTCAGAATTTGACACGATTACGGCGTCTGCCGTTCCGCCCCATCGTTCCTCCAGCCTGCGCAAATCCACGGTAACGACGACGACACCGCCCAGTTGATTTTCATCTTCAACACGGCGTGAGAATGAAAAGTTAAACAGTCCAGAATCTGACTCTGCATTGGTAAAAACAGTCTCATCATTGCGCAGCGCGTTTACAAATTGCGGGTCATTGCGCTGAAACTCGCCCAAACGGGCCCGATCTGTTGCCGCCACCACCCGGCCATCGCGGTTCAGCAACATGATTGATTCAGCGCCGATCTCTTCGCGGTATGAGATCAGACGTTGCGAGGTTGAAGTAAAATCACCACTCGCCAACGCGCGGATCAACAAAGGATCACGCGACAGCAACAACGGCACAACAGAGTTGCGCTGGAGTTCTGATACGATTGAGCCAGAATAAAGCGCCAGCCGCAATTCGGCCCGCACCCGGGTTGTTTCCGTGAACCGCTCTGTCAGGAGTAAGTTTGAAATCCAGATCACCGAAACGGCAACGCTGATAAAGATCAACATCCCGCCACGCATAACCCATGCGCGTGCGCCAGTTTTATTTCTAACTCTGACAGGCCTAAGGCTACGCCAATTCATGGCTCACAGCCTATGCCAGGTGACGTTACGGCTCAAGCCCGCGGAAACCAGATCACGCCGCAACCAGCGCTGCGGCCAGCCCAGCAAACAGTTCTGAACCATCTGTACCACCATGCACTGGATCAACCGCCCGCTCTGGATGGGGCATCATCCCCAAAACCCGCCGATTTTCCGACAAGATCCCTGCGATATCATCAACAGATCCATTGGGATTGCCAACGTAGGTAAACGCCACGCGGTCCTCACCTTTCAGACGCGCCAATCCATCGGGATCAATCACATAATTGCCGTCATGATGGGCAACCGGAAACGACACCTGCTGGCCAAGCTTGTAATTTTGGGTAAAGGCACTTTGATCGGTACTTACCGTCAGCTCTTGCACACGGCACACAAATTTCAATGCACCGTTGCGCATTAAGACGCCCGGCAACAAACCGGTTTCGCACAAGACCTGAAAACCGTTGCAAACGCCCAGAACATGACCGCCGCTTTGGGCGAATGCCGCCACGGCCTTCATGATCGGTGCCTTTGCAGCAATCGCGCCACATCGCAGATAATCACCAAACGAGAAGCCACCAGGCACCCCGACGACGTCCAGACCCGCTGGCAGCTCAACATCTTTGTGCCAAACCATCGTCACATCAAATCCAGCAAGGCGCAAGCCAACCGCCAAATCTCGGTCACAGTTCGACCCCGGAAAAACAATTACAGCCGCGCGCATCAGGCCAATTCCACCCGGTAGCTCTCGATCACTGTATTGGCCAAGAGTTTCTCACACATCTCAACGACCTGATCTTCCGTGGTGCCATCATCTAAGTCCAGCTCAATCACCTTGCCCTGACGCACGGCCTGAACACTCTCAAAGCCGAGACTTCCCAAGGCATGGCGTACGGCCTGCCCCTGCGGATCCAAAACCCCTGATTTGAGCATGACAGTCACCGTTGCGCGCATCGCCTTGTCCCTTTTCTTTAGAAAACCACTCAGGCCGCCCAGGTGCTACCCGGGCGGACCATGTCAATTTATCAATGTCGGCTTGGTAATCGGTGGCGCGTTGGTCGGCATGACGCCCAGACGGCGCGCCACTTCGGCATACGCATCAACTAGATCGCCCAGATCACGGCGAAACACGTCTTTGTCCAGTTTGCGATCAGTTTCCAGATCCCACAACCGGCAGCTGTCGGGGCTGATTTCATCTGCAATAACCAGACGCTGGTATTCATTATCCCACACCCGTCCGATTTCGATTTTGAAATCGACCAAGCGGATGCCAACTGCCATCATCGTGCCGGACATGAAATCATTCACCCGCAGCGCCAAAGAAATCATGTCGTCCAGATCTTGCTGACTGGCCCAACCAAAGGCGATGATATATTCTTCTGGCACCAGCGGATCGCCCAAAGCGTCATCTTTATAGCTGAACTCAACGATTGGCCGGGGCAGCGGTGTACCCTCTTCCAAACCCAACCGCGTGACAATCGACCCTGCGGCGTAGTTTCGCACGATCACTTCCAGCGGGATGATTTCAACAGCGCGGATCAGTTGTTCGCGCATGTTCAGACGTTTGATGAAGTGGGTCGGAATGCCCACCGTATTCAAGCCGGTCATGAAATATTCCGACAGAAGGTTGTTTAATACACCCTTGCCCTCAATCACATCACGCTTTTGGGCGTTAAACGCGGTTGCATCATCTTTGAAATATTGGACCAATGTGCCGGGCTCAGGACCGTCATACAGGATCTTGGCTTTGCCTTCGTAGATTTTTTTGCGACGTGCCATCTTGTCTCCAGAACCACTATTGAGGGCTATACACCCCTGTAGACTTGGCCGCGCTATAGGTCAAAGCATGCTGTGTCGCAAGGCGCATGCCTCAGCGGGACTTGCGGCCCCTATCTTCAACGGAGTATCTGAACTTAAACGTTATTCAAGCGGGAGAATGCAATGACCACGTTCGACGATCGAAAAACCGCATTTGAGGCGAAGTTCGCCCATGATGCAGAAATGACATTTAGATTAGAGGCTCGGCGTAACAAACTGCTTGGCCTATGGGCTGCCGACCTTATGGGTCTGTCGGGCGAGGAGGCCAAAGCCTACGCCATGGAAGTTGTGAAATCTGATTTTGAAGAGGCTGGCCACGAAGATGTCGTGCGCAAGGTCATGAAAGATCTGGGCGACAAGGCCGCCGAAGCAGACCTGCGCACCAAGATGGTTGAACTGCTGTCACTGGCAAAGGTCCAATTGATGGACGAGAGCTGATCCAAATTTGGCCACTCCGTTTTGCAAAGGCCGCCTGACTTGGGCGGCTTTTGTGTTTTTCGCCTATGCTCAGCCATTTTGTCGATAACCCTCATAATCATTATGCCGATATTGTACTTGCCTCATAATCCACCAGCCGCCAAATGACACGCGCGCAGCTTTCGAAGGTATATCATCATGACCACCGTATTCTCTGATTTTCTGGCACAACGCGACTGGCTTTTGGCAGATGGGGCCACTGGCACCACGCTGTTCAATATGGGGCTAACCTCAGGGGACGCGCCGGAAATGTGGAACGTTGAACATCCAGAAAGGATCCGCGCGCTTTACAAGGGGGCTGTGGACGCCGGCAGCGATTTGTTCCTGACCAACTCGTTTGGCGGAACGCGCGCACGACTGAAATTGCATGATGCGCAAGACCGCGCCTTTGAACTAAACAAAATTGCCGCCGAACTGGGTCGCGAGGTTGCGGACGCATCCGGCCGGACGGTGATCGTGGCAGGCTCAATGGGGCCAACCGGTGAGATCATGGTGCCCTTGGGCCCACTCACCCATGAGAATGCCGTTGAGATGTTCCATGAGCAAGCAGAGGGCCTAAAGGCTGGCGGTGCAGATGTACTGTGGGTCGAGACGATCAGCGCACCCGAAGAATACAAAGCCGCTGCTGAGGCCGCAAAACTGGCTGATATGCCGTGGTGTGGCACGATGAGCTTTGACACCGCAGGCCGTACCATGATGGGCATGACCTCCGCTGCAATGGCCGACATGGTCGATCATCTGGGCCATCCGCCGTTGGCGTTTGGCGCAAATTGCGGTGTTGGCGCGTCTGATCTTCTGCGAACGGTTCTGGGCTTTCGCGCCTCTGGTACTGAGCGTCCGATCATCGCCAAAGGTAACGCTGGCATCCCGAAATATGTCGATGGTCATATCCACTATGACGGCACACCAGCGTTGATGGCCGAATATGCCGTGCTGGCTCGTGATTGTGGCGCAAAGATCATCGGTGGGTGCTGCGGTACCCAGGTTGATCACCTTCGAGCCATGCGCGAATCTCTTGAAACAATTCCAAGATCTGCCGCCCCTACATTAGAGACAATCACGGCCGCCTTGGGTGGTTTTTCGTCAGAAAGTGACGGCACAGACGGTGCAGGCCCTGTTCGCATTCGCACCAGCCGCCGACGCGCACCAATCTGATATGAGGATGTGCCAGCCGACCAAAGACCCCGACTTGTCCCTAGAAAAGCGACATCTGGTCGCCGGCCTTGGGTGGGACGGCGAACAAGTCGGTGCGCAATGGCGGCAGCGTGCGGGGCATCCGCAAAGCCAGTGCCGCCCGTTCAAAGCGGCGCTGGATCAGTTGCGCGTAAACACCGGTTCCACGCATCCGTGTGCCCCAATTGGCATCGTAATCCTTACCACCATGCATGTCGCGCACTTGGTTCATCACACGGGCCGCGCGGTCGGGGAAATGCACTACCAGCCAATCGCGAAACAGCGGCGACACTTCCAGCGGCAAACGCAACGGGATGATACTTGCGGCCTCAGCCCCCGCGTCCTTGGCACTTTGCAAGATCGCCTCGATTTCATGGTCAGTCAGCCCCGGAATGATCGGCGACACCATCACGCGCACCGAGCAGCCGGCCTTGGCCAGTGTTTCAATCGCCTTCAAACGGCGTTGCGGCGAGGGCACGCGCGGCTCCAACTTGCGGGCCAAGTCTGCGTTCAACGTGGTCACAGAGATACTGACACGCGCCAATCCCGCCTTACTCATCGGGCCCAGAATATCCACATCCCGTTCAATCAACGTTCCCTTAGTGGTCACGCTAACCGGGTGCTGATGCGCCTGCAAAACTGTCAAAATTCCACGCATGATCATCCGCGTCTGTTCAATCGGCTGGTACGGGTCAGTGTTGGTGCCGATCGCGATTACTTTGGGCACATAGCGACGATGTGCCAATTCCTCAGCCAGACGGGTCGGTGCATCGGGGTGGGCAATCAGCTTGGTCTCAAAATCCAACCCCGGCGACAGGCCCAAAAAGGCATGGCTGGGGCGGGCGAAACAATAAATGCAGCCGTGTTCACAGCCCCGGTAGGGATTGATCGACTGCTCAAACAGTACATCGGGCGACGAATTGCGGGTAATGACTTTATTGATCCGCTCATCTCGTACTTCGGTGCGGACCGGCGTAAGCGGCTCATCCAAGTCCCATCCGTCAGAAATTGCTACAGTTTCGAGCTTTTCAAACCGGTTGGTTTGATTGGTGCTCGCACCGCGACCACGGCGACGTTCTTTGGCAAGTTTTGGGTCCAGTTCCATGCCATGAATATAGAACAAAATAGGAACACTGACAAGCACAGGTCGGTGTTGACGTTGCCTGTGTCGCAATCCAACGCGTTAAAGCTGCACAGATCACTACGTAATCTTTTTAGCGCAACAGTGATACGAGTTTAAGGAGACGCTCGAATGTCTGACGATGACCAAGAAATCATCCTGGCGGATTTGAATGACGAAGAACTTGTCCAACAGATGTTCGACGATCTTTACGACGGCCTCAGAGATGAGATCGAGGAGGGTGTAAACATTCTGCTGGAACGCGATTGGGCGCCATACCGGATCCTGACCGACGCTTTGGTCGGTGGAATGACAGTGGTCGGTGCGGATTTCCGTGACGGCATTTTGTTTGTTCCAGAGGTTTTGTTGGCCGCCAACGCGATGAAAGGCGGCATGTTCATCCTTAAGCCGCTGTTGATTGCGACCGGTGCGCCGCGCGTCGGCAAGATGGTGATCGGCACAGTCAAAGGCGACATCCACGACATCGGCAAAAATCTTGTGGCGATGATGATGGAGGGCGCTGGCTTTGAAGTGGTCGATCTGGGGATCAATAACTCAGTTGATTCTTATCTTGGCGCACTGGCGAGCGAAGAACCCGACATTTTGGGCATGTCCGCCCTGCTGACAACGACGATGCCCTACATGAAGGTCGTAATCGACACGATGATCGAAAGAGGCATTCGTGACGACTATATCGTGCTGGTTGGTGGTGCACCGCTGAACGAAGAGTTTGGCCGCGCAATCGGTGCTGACGCCTATTGCAGGGACGCGGCTGTTGCCGTTGAAACCGCGAAAGAGTTCGTGGCACGCAAGCATAACCGGATGGCCGCGGCAGGTTGAACGCCTAAAGCCCCCGAAATACAAAAAAGGCCCGACACAGTGTCGGGCCTTTTTTTATTGGTTCAGATCGGCGGATTACTCAAGGTAATCTATGATCCAGCCACACACGATACCGTAGAGAACATGGCCGACCAAGGCGACCCAGGTGATCGTAGTAAAGCCCAGAAACGGCTGACCCAGAGCAATCCATGCGATGATCCCGATCGCCAAGATCCAAAGGCCAAACCCGTAGATCGTGGATGCGATGAACCAGCCAAGATTTGGCAATACGCGTTCTTGAATAGGACGGAAGATGAACAACCAGCCCACCGGATACGCAATCAGGCCGATCAGAACGAGATGCATGAAGTTGCCCTGAGGTGCGCCATTGGGCAGACCGAACCTACCCAAAAGACTGCGCGCAAGACCATCGGGTGATAGATTGCCAAAGCCCAGCATCGGGCTGATCGCCTGCCCCCAGACGTCAAAGGCGATCGTCGCGACGGAGCCTGCGATAATCATTAACATCAGGGTGTGGCGAGAAAGACTTGGCATAGCGCCAACTGTAGGTGAAGATTGGGATGACATTGACTTGGGCCCTATTCTCGATTGGGGTTATCGTTCATAGGGGCACCCAAACGTACTCTTATCTATCGGGTCAATCATCGAAAGAAACTAACACGTGATGGTGAAAATTGTGTCGGAGCTTGCAAAAACCAATTCAACCGTATCGCACGCTGACGTGACCCGGGCAGAATGGGATGCACCAACAGGCAAAACGCGTGGATCAATTTTGCTATTGGCCTGCGGAGCTTTGGCGCGCGAAATTCTGGATTTGATCGCGCTGAACGACTGGTCGCATCTGGATCTGCATTGTCTGCCGGCGATCTTGCACAACACACCCGATGACATCCCAGACCGCGTGTCCGAGGCGGTTGAACAGTTTCGGGACGCCTATTCCGAGATTTTCGTGGTCTATGCCGATTGCGGCACCGGCGGACGGCTACAGGCCAGATGTGCTGAGCTGGGTGTCAAAATGCTGCAAGGGCCACACTGCTACAGCTTTTTTGAGGGCAATGCCGGATTTGCCATACGGGCAGAGGACGAATTCACCGCGTTTTACCTGACAGATTTTTTAGTACGGCAGTTCGATGCCTTTGTGACCAAGCCGTTGGGTTTGGATCGCCACCCCGAATTGCGCGATATGTATTTCGGTAATTACACCAAACTGGTCTATCAGGCCCAAACCAATGACCCAGCACTTGATGCCAAGGCCCAAGAATGTGCCGATAAATTAGGATTAGCGTTTGAGCGTCGATTTACCGGTTACGGTGATCTGGCAACAGAGCTGTCCGAGGTCGCAAAATCCTAGGCCGCGGCGGCGGTTTCCGTGGCCAGTTTGCGGATCCGCTCAACCATTGCGCGCAGCCCATTTGAGCGTTGCGAAGACAGGTGATCGTTCAGGCCAAGACGGGCCAATTCACCACCCGCGTCAACTTTGACCACCTCGGTGACGCTAAGATCAGAATAAAGCGCATGCAGGATCGCAATCAGTCCGCGCACAATCATCGCATCGCTTTCACCCTGAAAGCCGAATGTAGCACTTGGCCCCTGCCCGTTGATCTGCGGCAAAATCCAGACCTGACTGGCGCAGCCATCCACTTTGGTCGAGGGCACCCGAAACGCATCATCCAATGGCGGCATCGCTTTGCCCAGATCGATTACATGACGATAGCGATCCTCCCAGTCATCTAGGAAGTCAAAAGTCTCTGCGATTTCTTCAAATGCTAAGGTCGCCATCGGGCCTCTTTGTGTTTGTACAGTGTACAGGTAGGAGTGCAGCCTACAAAGGTCCAGAGGCGCTTTTCAAGGTGCTCGCGATGCGGTAGCAATGATCATGATAACTAGCAGCAAACCGGGGACTTCCATGACCACACGCGCACTGATCATGCTTTCGCTGATCCTGACCCTCGCCGCGTGCGGCAGTCGACTGAACCCGTTCAACTGGTTTGGCGGCGACCGCGAGGAGCGGGTCGAAGTTGAAGTTGCCGAAGTTGTGGTCGATCCTCGCAATCTGGTGGCCGAGGTTTCCCAATTGTCCGTCGATCAAATGCCCGGTGGTGCGATCATCAGCGCCGTTGGTATCCCACCGGTCCAAGGCTATTGGGCCGCTGATCTGGTTGAGGGCAACCGCGATGATGGCACTTTGACACTGGAGTTTCGGATCTTGGAGCCGGTGACAGCGACCAGAGAAGGCACGCCGCCATCACGTGAGGTTTTGGCGGGGGTTTTTCTGACCGATCAGCAGCTGCAAGGCATCACAACAATTGTCGTGTTGGGACAGCTGAACCGCCGCAGCGTCCGCCGTTAATCCCTTAGGGTACAGGGATAATAAGGACGCGCGTGCCTTTGGCTGACAATGCAATCTCACCGTTACACAGACGCACGGCATCTGCGCCAAAGACTGTGTTGCGCCAGCCATGTGACCAGATTCCATCCATATGACCTGACGCCATATCATCCAGATCAGACGTCGACGCGATCAATTTTTGCGCGACCCCCGCCTCTTCGGCTTTGGCTTTCAGCAAGACCCGCAACAGATCAGCCAGCGCCGGGTTCAGGGAGGTTCTGTCCTTGCCCTGCGGCAGTCTGGGAAAGTCTTTTGGATCGACGGCGATGCCTTCGGCAACTGCCGCCAGAATGCCATCGGCGATATCACCGCGCCGCGCTTCACGCAGCAACAGCCGTGATTTGTTCAGATCTTCGACGCTGGTCGGCTTGGTAGACGCCAGCTCCATCAGCGCATCGTCTTTGATGACCCGGTTGCGCGGCACATTGTGCGACTGTGCATACCGCTCACGAAAAGCGGCAAGTGCTTGGGTGATCGCCAGAAACCGGCCCGATGTGGTACGGATCTTCAGCCGCAGCCACGCATTTTCCGGCTCAACGATATAGTTGGATGCGTTGGTCAGGGTGCTCAGCTCTTCCTCAACCCATGCAGTCCGATCGGTCTTTGACAGCTCTTTCGATAGGTATTCATAGATCTGGCGAAGGAAAGTCACATCAGCCAACGCATAGACCTTTTGAGCGTCAGAAAGCGGGCGTCGCGACCAATCCGTGAAACGTGAAGATTTGTCTAAGGGCGATTTTGCAATCTTACGGACCAGTGTTTCATATCCGACCTGTTCGCCAAATCCGCAAACCATTGCGGCGACCTGAGTGTCAAACAGCGGCGCCGGGACGACACCATCCTCAACATAAAAGATCTCTAGGTCTTGGCGCGCGGCGTGAAACACCTTTACCACGTTGGGGTTGCGAAACAGCTCATACATCGGATCCAGCGAAATGCCGTCGGCCAGCGGATCCACTAAAACGGCATCGCTATCATCTGTTCCGGGCAACGCCATTTGCACAAGGCAAAGCTGGGCGTAATACGTCCGCTCCCTCAGAAATTCGGTGTCGACTGTGACATAAGGAGCATTAGCCGCGCGGTCACAAAATTCGGCGAGGGCGGCTGTCGTTGTAAGAGTTGTGGGCAAAGTGGGGATCTTTTCTTGGCTCAGGTCAAACGCATTCTTGACGGTGATAAGCG
>JBLHOS010000007.1:0-58446 GCA_047623825.1 Paracoccaceae bacterium
CTGGCGATAACGACGTTGATTGGCATTACATTGATCCGGGCAAACCACAGCAGAATGGCTTCATCGAGTCTTTCAACGGCAGCCTTCGAGACGAGCTGCTGAATGAGGAGATCTTCGATACGTTAGACGATGCCCGCCGAAAACTGGCCCTTTGGCGATACGATTACAACAACGTCAGACCGCACTCATCTCTGGGCAACCAAACACCCGCAGAAGCGCGCCGTGCGCTTGAGCAATTTGAGGGCTCCGCGCACGACGCGCTTGCCCAAACTGACCACGAAGAATATGAAATCCAAACCCGCAAACTCTCGTTATGAATGAGGGAGCCTCGGGGGGGCAGGTCATATCTAGTCATCTTTATTTGAATCTCCTCATGCATCTTGTCGAGAAAATTCTACTTCCGCAGCCCCTTACTTTGGGGGGGGGGATTACCATATGCCTTGGCTATGCAATAGCCGCGTGTGCCGCAAGGGCGGAAGACGGTGTGAAATCGCTGACCGTGATGCTAAGCTGATGTCCGACCTGCAGCGCCTCGCCGAACCGTCGACGATGGGCGATCCGATGCGCCCGCTTAAATGGGTGTCCAAGGGCCCGGCTAAACTGGGTGCGGCGCTGTGCGAGACAGGTCATGCTGTGAGTGCCAATACCGTCGCTAGGTTGCTGGAAACAAGGCTTGAATACTCTCGGCAAGTCAATCACAAGACGCGCGACGGCACCAACCACCCCGATCGCGACGCGCAGTTCGAGCATATTAATGCCAGGGTGGTGGCCGTGCAGGCGCTCGGGCAGCGGGTCGTATCAGTTGACACCAAGAAGAAGGAGTTGATCGGCAACTACCGTAACGGCGGCAGCGACTATCGACCGAAAGGCGATCCAACCTGCGTCAATGTACATGATTTCCCCGACAAGGAGCTCGGCAAAGTGGTGCCCAACGGTGTCTACGACGTCGGCACCACTACCGGCTGGCTCAGTGTTGGCGTCACCGCCGATACAGCGGCATTCGCCGTCAACTCTATTCGTGCATGGCGTCAGCGCATGGGCATGCAACGCCGTCCAGACATGTATGAACTGACCATAACGGCTGACTGCGGCGGATCAAACGGCGCGCGCATCCGGTTGTGGAAGGTAGAACTGCAGAGGTTCGCAGACGAAACGGGCCTCGTCTTGCATATCCATCACTATCCGCCAGGCACATCCAAGTGAAACCGCATCGAGCATCGGATGTTTTGCCACATTACACAGAATTGGCGCGGCCGACCGCTTACCAGTCGAATGGCAGTCGTCGAGTTGATCGGAGCGACTACGACCAACGCTGGATTGAAGGTAGAATGCCAACTTGACGAAGGCATCTACGAGAAGGGCATTAAAATCTCCAACGCAGAAATGAAGAGCCTCGCTATCGAAGGAAATGCCTTCCATCCGGAATGGAACTACACCATCAAACCACGACGCCTCGATCAAACGTAGCAATTATTGTTGAAGGTATCCTATGCTCCTCGCCCTGCAACTCGAGACCATGAATCATGGCATGACGGTAGGATCAGTCAGTTAATGGGTCCTGACCCTAGTTGTTGCATCTCTTTGCCGTCGACGCCTATACTCGTCAGTCAGGTTTGAAAGGGCAACACGACATCAATTTTTCTGCCATAGCCGTCATATCATGATCCGGAAGTGCCGCATAAGACTGTAAACTTAAAGCTAACGATATGGTAATGTCTCGAGGCGTGTCATTTGGGTCTACCGCCATGTTGACTGACTGGAAATAATCAAGAAACTTGGTGTCGTCGCCAAGAAGTCTGTTGGTATTTGGCCGGACCCAAACTGAGGGCACTCCATATGAGTGGGATTCGATTACCCCGTGAAGGGAGCTGGAGATAGTAAATTCACAGGAAGCGATGTCGTCGATGACGGGTTCAATATTTCTGTCCGTTTTTATTAGTAACACGTCTTCGGGAAGCTTCTGGGACTCCCAGTAGGCCCGGTCAACACCGTGTACGATAATACCAAGGCGGTATTTTTTCTCTGCAGAGGGTTGATAGAACAGGGGTAGACAAATTCCCGGGTCACCGATTATCTCGGGAACGTCAAATTTGGATCTATCTAGGATCAGCTGGCTGAGCGGACCGCGAACAGCCAATGTAGCCTTAGGCTTCTCCGGAGTAGTCCTAAGGTGCATAGAGCCGCTTCCCCAAACGACGGCAACATTTGGTGATTTGATCTTTCTAAAAACGCTGCCTGCCGTGAAGAACACGGAACCGGGCGGGCGAACATCTGCGGTATAACAATGCTCTGGAGGCTGACCGTTAAGTTTGGTGAATATGTACGGCCCGATCCAATCACCAAAATTTAGTTCAGTCCCCCAAGACCAATACATGTTCAGATCGCTCGGACGGCCAATTTGTTTTCTTCGTTGCCAGCGTGTGGAGCGGGGTACTTTTATCGCCCCAAGATTATTTTCCATAATTCATTCCTCTAAGGCCCTGATTATAAAATATACTGGGTGTACTGCAGAACCCAAAACCTTTCATGAGTTATGATTTAGAAGGGCTTCCCACTTTTTTGTTATGGTTACGTGTCACATCCCGTGAGGTAGTATGGCGGTTTGTTGAACAGCTCTGGTTTGAGCTTGCGCCAGTCCTTCATCGCCTGCAAGGGGTAGTGCCCTAAGGCGCAGGGTAAACGCATGAAGGTTATAAACTGATGATTTTCGGCATAGAATCATTGTCCCAACCTGCTGTTTTGCGTCTCCCCCTGATGGATCTCTTTAAAGTTTTATCGGCCTTTACGAGGTTGATAGCGATCTTCCGGATAACGGAG
This sequence comes from Paracoccaceae bacterium, assembly GCA_047623825.1. GTDB lineage: Bacteria > Pseudomonadota > Alphaproteobacteria > Rhodobacterales > Rhodobacteraceae > JBLHOS01. The sequence continues at coordinate 2,818 of JBLHOS010000007.1, forward strand.
AGATTGGCTGCGGCGTTACGGTCGCGTAGGCGGCTCTCATCCTCTCTAAAACCGAGATCCAGCACCCAATGCAGGCTGTTTTCAATTGCCCAGTAAGCTTTTACGGTGCATTGGCTCCGCGATCAAGCGACTTTGCTCGTCTAGAAAATTGAGCTATCGGGGTTGGAATCTCTAGGCGCCGCGCATAATGGCCCGGAGGCCTCGAAAACAAAAAGTATTGAGACTGATATAGGAGTGAGGCCCATGAGTGACCCCGAAGGCAAATCGCCCGAATCGCTGCTTTTGGAAGAGCGATTTGCAAAAATGAAACGGCGCGAGGCGCGGAACCTTCGAACCGCTGGCGCGCACGGCCTGATGCAAGGCGTTTGCTCAATGTTGAAACCCGGCGATGTTGTGCTGGATTGCGGCGCGAATGTTGGCGAGGTGACAACAGTTCTGGCCGCGACAGGGGCGACTGTTCATTCCTTTGAGCCTGACCCTTACGCATTTGCACGCCTTTCGGACGCCACGAAGGAATTCGAGAACGTCACCCTGCACAATGCGGCCGTTGGCGTGACGGCGGGATCGATCCAGCTGATGAGAGCGGTCAATTTTGATGACAATCCGCAAACTGCGTCGGTCAAAAGCACGGTCATTTCCGGCGGGCGAATGATCAATGAGGACGCCAGCAACGCGATCGATGTCGCACAATTGTCGCTTTTGGATTTCATCGACGATATCGTCGATGATCATGGCGAAGTGACCTTCCTCAAAATGGACATTGAAGGGGCTGAGCTTGATATTCTTGAACAGATGCTGGCCCGAAAGACGTTTGAGAAGATCCGCCTGACTGTGGCCGAGACACATGAGAACAAGTTCAAGGAATTGCGCCCTCGGTTTCGGGCCCTGCGTGCAGCAGTGTCAGAGGATTATCCGCTGACCAAGGTCAACCTCGACTGGATCTAGGTCCCGCTATCACGCCCCGCAATCCAGATGGAACCTGCCCCGGTGACGGCGGATGCGACGCAAATCGCCAGTACCATGTCATATCCACCGATGGCAAAGATTGCCGCACCTATGGTGGGCGCCAGCGCAAAGCTCAACAATGCAGGCAGCGCGACCGCCCCTGAGATCGCGCCAAAGCCCCGATCACCTAGCAGGTCACGGATCAGGACGGGCCGCATGATGCCAGCAACCCCGTATCCGCAGCCCATGCCGATCACAAACAGCCCCATAAAGACCGCGCCCGACCCTGAGACGGCCATGAACCCTGCACCCACCGCCACGCTTACGAACGCTACAATCGCGGTTTTGATATGGCTCCAGCGTGTGCCTGCCAACATCACAGCCAAGCGTCCCAAAACCTGCATCGGCCCGATCAGGGCGCCTGCCAGAATTGCCTGTGCCGGGGCCACGCCACGATCCGCAAGGATCGGGAAGAGATGGCTGATCATGATCCCGATGGTGAGCGAGAACAGCGAATAGCTCAACACAAGCAGCCAGAATTTTTGGCCATAAGCCGTTTGTGGGGCCGGTGGCGCATCTGGGGGGGCTGGCGCATCGGGCCTGCGGCTCTGCTCCAAGGCATGGGCCGAAAGATACGCCAATGGCGATGCGATTGTGCCGACGATGATGGCCGCACCCAGAATGGCCGTGCGCCATCCATGCGTCTGCGCAATGACTGCAAACGCCGGATAGGCCACCGTGCTGGCAAAACCGGCAACCAGCGTAATCCATGTGATCATCTGCTTTGCCTGCGCGCCATTGGTGCGAGTGGCGATGGCAAAGCTGGTCTCATAAAGGCAACCGCCCATTGCCAGTCCAAGCCCTATCCAGATGGCATAGAACATTGGCAGGCTGGTCACCACACTAAGCGCCAGCAACAAGACCGCACCGCCCGCAGCACTTAGCCCCATTAACTGCGCCCCGTATCCGCGATCAACCAAGCGACCAAAAAATGGCGCGCTAAGTGCCGTAACCAAAAGGGCGCAGGTGAAGGCCCCCATGATCTGTGGATTGCTCCAGCCAAAACCCGCCTGCCATTGTGGAACCAGGACGGGAAAGCTGTAAAACAATGTGCCCCACAGCAACGTCTCAGCCACCATCAGACCGAATAGCGGCCGGCTTAACCCCAAACGCGTCATTGTGGATTGTTTCGGGGGGCGTGGATCACGTTACCGGCGCCAATTCGGGATACGCAGTGATCTCGGCCAAGCCTTTGGGAGTTAGCGCATAGCGGCCTGTGGCGATCCGCTCAAACCAGTCATAATGGTCGTCTCGCATCATCCGGGTCGCGGCTTCCACGCCTGTTGCGGCCTTGACTGCAGCGCCCCGGCTTGGGCCATGCTTGGCCAGATACGTCGCGCAGCGGATCGCATCTTGTCGGTAGGCGGTGACCAATCCCACACGGGTCGCCCCACCGACATTCGGGTCGCCGACACGCCGGGAAAATTCGCGCAGCAACCGGGCGCGTTTGGGTTTTGAGGGGCGCGGCGCATATGGACCTGGATCGCAATGCGCCTCAACGAACCCATCGCGCAACCGCACGCTCAACAATCCCAGTCCCAACCGACGCGCGAGTGTGACATTTTCCTTTAGCGCTTTTTGAAAGCCGCGCCCAGTACTGCGCGGAACTGCCAGATAGACATGATCGGCCACCGCCAGACGGGCCACACCTTGATGAAACAGGCTGAGGGAGAAGCGGGTCTTCATCTCAACAATCACGGGCCCCTCATCGCTGCGCATCGCCACTACATCCGCGGCCCCGATTTCGGACTTCACTTCATAGCCCTGAGCCTCCAAAAAGGCCTTGATCGGAGGGTAAAGTTCGGTTTCACGGGTCATGGACCTACGTTATGCTGAGAGCGAGGCGGTGTCAGCGACGAATTTGGGCGTGAATCGCTTGACACTGGCGACTGCGCTTCGTATTCGACCAACAGATTTATGAGGGGCGCTGACCCATGTCAAACGCCTCAATCCGTTTCTGAGAACCGAGGGTAAGCCCATGTCGCGCGTCTGTGAATTGACCGGTAAAGGTCCAATGTCTGGCAACAATGTCAGCCACGCTAAAAATAGAACTCGTCGTCGGTTCTTGCCAAACTTGAGTGAAGTCACGGTTGGCTCCGAATTGTTGGATCGCCGCTTTACATTGCGGATCTCGACATCGGCGCTGCGGACGATCGATCACCGCGGTGGTCTCGACGCATTCTTGGCAAAAGCCAAGGATACCGAATTGTCTGTTAAGGCACTCAAGATCAAAAAAGACATCGCAAAGGCTCAGGCAGCCGCCTAAGCATTTTGCCGTCTGACGAACGTGATGAAACGCTGGGGTAGCTCGGCGTTTTTCGCGTTTTCGGTCATGTGTGTGCCACTGTGCCGCATTCTGTTTCTTGCGCCGTAACATATTCAAAGCCCATGCATCGATCTGCGTTTGCCATATTACTTGCCCTTGTGTTGTCACTGACCAGTGTCAGCATGGCCCTAGCTCGTGGTGGGATGAGCGTTTTTGGCACGATGGAGCTGTGCTTGGATGCCGCGCAGGTCAGCGTGCCGATCGGCCCGGACGGTCAACCACAAACCCACTCCCATATCTGCCCTGATTGCACCATTACTTTGATGATTGCGCCAGTCGCACCGATTATTTCGCTGATCGCGACGCGCGCCATACGCTTGGACTTGCTGGTGCCATTGCGGACAATGACGTCGATCTTGCTTTTGGGTGGTCATGGCCGGGGCCCTCCAACGCTGGTCTGACCTTAACCAGCGTTTGCCCCCCCCTCAGATCACCGACTTTCAGGAGATGGACCCATGTCCTTCAAACCAACCTTTCTTATGGCCCTCAGTGTTGTGACGTTTTGTGGCCCCGCAGCGGCCCAAATGACGATCGAAGACGCCTACGCCCGTGCCTCCAGCCCGATTGCGCAGACCGGTGCTGCCTTCGCGGCGATCATAAATCACAGTGATGTGGATGATCGGCTGATCTCTGTGACCTCAACGGCCGCCCAACGCGTGGAGATCCATACCCATGTTGAGACGGATGCAGGCGTGATGCAGATGATTAAGCTAGAGGACGGCTTGGTGATCTCCGCCGGTGAAACTTATGTGCTGATGCGCGGCGCCGATCACGTGATGCTGTTGGGCCTGACCGGGCCGCTACTGCACGGCGAAGGGTTTGAGGCGACATTTGCCTTTGAACATGCAGATCCTGTGACACTGATAATCCCGGTTGATCTTGAGCGGCAGCCGGGTGGCGGCGCGCATCTGGAGACGGGCCACCAAGATACGGGCCACCAAGATACGGGCCACCAACACATGGGCCACGATGGCACTATGACACACGGAACTGATGGCTAGTCGCACGGTTGGGTATCAGATCTAGACGCCCAGTATTTCCGCCACCCAAGTTGGCACGGCCTGACTGGCAGTGCCAACTATCACCCGATCAAATAACCCTGAAACCCGGCTTGGCACTAGGTTGATCTCTAGGGTCGTGGCCCCTTCCGCCTTGGCCTCATCAATGAAACCTGCTGCGGGGTAAACCTGCCCTGATGTGCCGATTGAGACGAATAGATCAGCCCGCCAGATCTGCTCGGCAATTTCGTCCATCCTGTAAGGCATCTCACCGAACCAAACAATGTCCGGGCGCGTCATTGGGGCCGCACAACGCGGGCAGGGGGCGTGCGGCTGCATTTTGCGCGTAGCAGGCCAGCGATGTTAGCAAATCCCACATAACGCGACTGTCAGCACCCCATGCATGTGGATGACGTTGGCGACACCTGCTCGTTCATGCAAATCATCGGCATTTTGCGTCACCAGCGTAACGGCGCCGGGCCAGTTGGTTGCCAGCTTTGCCAATGCGAAATGGGCGGCATTAGGTTTTGCGTCTGCCGCATTCGCACGACGGGCATTATAGAAATCATGCACAAGGTTGGGGTTGCGGGCAAAGCCTTTGGGCGTTGCGACCTGATTAAGATCATATTGGGACCACAGCCCGTCCGTGTCGCGAAATGTGCCTAGTCCGCTTTCGGCCGAAATTCCGGCACCCGTCAGGATTACAATGCGTTCCATCTTTGCCCCTATCATGCCAAGACTGCATCAAAGGAGACGCTGATGACCACCCGTATTCTATGTGTCTGTCTGGGCAATACGTGCCGGTCGCCAACGGCACATGGCATGTTGCGCGCGGCGCTGGCTGGGTCGGATGTAACCGTGGACAGCGCTGGCACTGGCGTCCGCAGTAAGGTGGGCGCGCCGCCAACCGCACGTGCCCAACAACTGGCCAACGCGCAGGGTTATGATATAGGTAATCTGCGCGCGCGCCAGTTCACGCGCCAAGATTTCCTCAATTTTGATCTGATCTTGGTGATGGATCACGGCAACCTGCGCGATGTTGAGGCATTGCGCCCCGTCAACTCTGAAACCCTGGTAAAGCTGTTTCTGGATTTGGTCACACAAACGCCCACCGAAGTGCCAGACCCATACAATACCGGCGACTACGAGGGCGCGTTCAAGTTGATTGAAGCAGGTGCAAAGGCTTGGGCAAATCAGCTGCAGCTTGCTTCGACGGCCGCTCCAAAGGCGACGTAGCGTTGCCAAAACTGCTCATCACGCGATCGGTCAGAGGTGCGCATATCTTGGGCGCGCTGCGGGTCGCCAAAAAACCGCGCAGCGTCTCGTTGTTCAGATCTGCTTAGCGACGCGCTTGCAACAGATCCGACGCAGCTGCACAATGATCGCGTTGCCGCCTGCCGGTCGGACCCATTGCAGGCCCGCTCTACAACATTTGCCTGCGCAGGCACGCTTGTGATCAACAGAAGGATGGTAAAAAGGATATGACCTTTCATCAGCTCGGCCTCATGTGTGTTGGGTGCCGGATCTAATGCCCGGACTACGGTATGATAGTGCCTGAAGCCCCCAAGTTTATCAATATTTAACGCAGTGATCTTGTCGAACTGAAACATGATTTGTGCGAAAAAATGTGGCGCATAGGTGCCGCATGTTCGCTTGATTTCGTAAGGGTCTTGGCTCTGCATGCAACATCGCTTGACCAACCCCCGAAACCCTTCCATATCCGCTCAATGACCGATATAAATCGCATCCGGAACTTCGCCATCGTGGCCCACATCGACCACGGTAAATCCACCCTTGCTGACCGGCTCATCCAAGAGACCGGTACTGTCAAGGATCGCGATATGAAGGCGCAGATGCTCGATTCGATGGATATCGAGCGGGAGCGCGGGATCACTATCAAGGCCAACACCGTGCGGATCGATTATATCGCCGACGATGGTAACGCTTATGTCCTGAACCTGATCGACACCCCCGGCCATGTTGATTTTGCCTATGAGGTATCGCGTTCAATGCGGGCGGTTGAGGGGTCTTTGCTGGTGGTCGACAGCACCCAAGGCGTTGAGGCGCAGACGCTTGCTAATGTCTACCAAGCGATTGATGCCAATCATGAGATTGTGCCGATCTTGAACAAGATCGATTTGCCCGCCTCTGATGTCAACCGTGTCGCCGCCCAGATCGAAGATGTTATTGGCATCGACGCATCCGGCGCCATAGCGGTTTCTGCCAAGACCGGCCAAGGCATCCATGAGACGCTAGAGGCAATCGTCAAGCTGCTGCCCGCCCCCAAGGGCGATGTCGACGCCCCGCTCAGGGCGATGCTGGTCGACAGCTGGTATGATGCCTATCTTGGCGTGATTGTTCTTGTGCGTATCATCGACGGCACCCTGAAAAAGGGTGACCGGATAAAGTTTCTGTCCAACAGCACCGTGCACAACGTTGAGCGAATCGGTGTTTTCCGTCCGCAGATGGATGTGATCAGCAAACTGGGCCCCGGCGAAATTGGCTACCTGACTGCCTCGATCAAGCAGGTTCGCGATACCCGCGTCGGCGATACCATCACCCATGAACGCCAAACCGTCACCGCGCTGCCCGGCTTCAAACCTGCGCAACCCGTGGTGTTCTGCGGCCTCTTTCCCGTGGACAGCTCAGAATTTGAAGACCTGCGTGATGCCATCGACAAACTTGCCCTTAACGACGCCTCTTTCAGTTTTGAGATGGAAACCTCAGCCGCCCTTGGCTTTGGCTTTCGCTGCGGCTTCTTAGGCCTTTTGCACCTAGAAGTTATCCGCGACCGGATCGAGCGGGAGTATGACATTGACCTGATCACCACTGCGCCGTCAGTGGTCTACCACATCCACATGCGTGACGGCACAATGACCGAATTGCACAACCCTGCTGACATGCCCGACCTGACCTTTGTCGACCATCTGGAGGAGCCGCGGATCAAGGCTACGATCTTGGTGCCCGACGAATACCTCGGTGACGTCCTTAAGCTGTGCCAAGACCGGCGCGGCATTCAGATGGATCTGACTTATGCTGGCAACCGTGCGATGGTGGTCTATGACCTGCCGCTGAATGAAGTTGTGTTTGATTTCTACGACCGCCTGAAATCGGTCACCAAGGGCTACGCCTCATTTGACTACCAATTGACGGAGTACCGTCAGGATAATCTGGTAAAGATGACGGTGCTGGTGAATGATGAGCCCGTAGACGCCCTATCGATGATGGTGCACCGCGACCGGGCCGAAGCGCGCGGCCGCGGCATGGTCGAAAAGCTCAAAGACCTGATCCCGCGCCACATGTTCAAGATCCCAATCCAGGCGGCCATCGGCGGCAAAGTGATCGCCCGAGAAACCCTGTCCGCGATGCGCAAAGACGTGACTGCCAAATGTTATGGCGGTGATGCCACGCGCAAACGCAAACTGCTGGACAAGCAGAAAAAAGGTAAGAAAAAAATGCGCCAGTTCGGGAAAGTGGAAATCCCCCAGGAAGCGTTTATTTCTGCACTCAAAATGGATAGTTAGAGTGACGGACCCACGCTGGCTTGAAATACTTAAGGCAAGTGGTTGGCAGCTTTTCGCATTAAGCGCTGCGTTTTTGGGTTTCTGGCTTCTGATACACTTTGATTTTCTGCCGAAAATTGACCTGCCGTCGATTGTGTATGGCCTTCCACTTGCAATATTAGTCACGCTTGCTTTGGCATTTGTTTCTGCAGCTGAGAGTATCTTTTAGAAAATCATCAAATGGAACGAAAAGAGAGTCTTAGAGATTAAGCGAGTGGAAGATAACGCAAAGCATAGGGAGCTCTTTAGAGATTACGTTCCATACCTGACTGAAAATGAACGTGAAATCCTGGCTTATCTTTACCAAAACAACCAGAAAACCTTTGTCGCCGATGTGACAGGTGATTTGGCGTCGACGCTCTATAATAGAGGTTTAGTGAGAATGCTGGCTAAACCAGGTCAGGGGGTTTCCGCTCTTTCGTGCACATTCGAAGTTCCAGAGACTACTTGGGATGTAATGAGTGATTTGGACGATAAATTTGCCAGACCTAAAGTAAACTTGGGCTATCGTGGTAGAAGGCCATGGCACTCGCGTTAGACTAGGACACTGTCATTATTAAGATGGATCTTCGCGCTTAGTGTGCATAGTTCCGATGTGAGCGGTTATAGTCGCATCCATGGAGTAGGGTGGGTGAAACCCACGCTGCGCCCGATCCCCCCAATCACCGCTTCCGCCACGCCGGGCTTTGCTGCTACACCCCACCGCATGACATGCCCTCTGTGCGCCACACCCGACACCACACTTATTGCAACGCCCGTTCCCGGCGGCCCGGATGGCGCCTCTGCCAGTATTTGCGCGGTTTGTGCCACCCAAATTGATGGCACGCCCGATCCGGCCCATTGGCGCGGACTGGCCACGGCGATGTGGGATGAGGACCCGGCGGTTCAGGTTCTGGCCGCCCGGATGCTTTGGCGTCTGTCCGATCAGCCTTGGGCACGCGCTCTGGCCGATCAGCTTTATCTTGAGGATGACGCGTGGGTCTGGGCCGAAAACGTGCCGCAGGCAACTGCGCATGTCGACAGCAACGGGGTTCCACTGGCCACGGGCGACACCGTTGTGCTGATTAAGGATTTACCGGTCAAGGGTGCGGGCTTTACCGCCAAACGCGGCACAGCCGTTCAGCGGATTTCGCTGGTTGCGGACAATCCTGCGCATATTGAGGGACGGGTCGATGGGCAGCGGATTGTCATCCTGACTGCGTTCGTCAAGAAACGCTAAACGTGTTCATCATGTGCATACGGTTTGACGAGTTGGCTTTTCGTCGAGATTAGAGGGATTTTTTGGGTGAGTTGGCGGCGCGCGCCTGCACCCAAGCGACCAGAAGCACACCCATAGAGGTGATCCAGCCCGCCGCCAAATACCACAAGATCATCACGCCAAAGCTGGCATCATATACAAAATATGCGGCACTCATCGCCAGAAACCCGGCGCAGACGGAAGCGATGACAAGCAGTCCGGTCATGGGGTGTCCTGTTGGGAAATCATCGGTTAGTCTAGTGTAGCACGGCAATCGCGGCCTGAACATCTGCACAGGCTGGGTAGGACCTAAACCAATTGCATGGCCCTCGTTTGCAGAGGTTTCGATGTCATGATCGTGCGTGAATTTATCTAAAAAGGCCTGGCATCATGTGTCGGATTATGATCCTGGCGCGCTAAGAAACGCGTCAACCGTCGCCTCAAACTCACGCGGTTTTTCAGCGTGTAGCCAATGCCCCGCACTGGGAATTTTGGCAAAACGAGCCTGGCGGAAAAGGGTGCGTATCGTTTCCCGATCCTCTCGCCGAACATAGTCCGAAGCCCCGCCGGACAAGAACAACGTCGGGCCGTCAAATTCAGTCTTGATCGGGTCCCAGCCGATGATTTTAGGCATTTCCCGCTCAAGTACATCTAGATTAAAGCGCCAGCGTTTGCCTTTGACATCAAGACTTTGAAGCAGAAAGGCGCGGATGCCATCTTCGGGAATGATCGATTGCAATTGCTGGTCGGCATCGCGTCGCGTCTCGACCTTGGTCAGATCAACCTGCCGCATCGCCGCAATCAGATGCACCTGTGTATGGCCATAAGCCACAGGTGCGATATCGGCGATGATTAAGCGGCGTATCAATGACGGATGGGTCAGGGCCAGCGCCATCGCAGCCTTGCCGCCCATTGAATGGCCCAGGACATCCACATCGCGACCCATGGTGGCAATCACCTCGGCTAGATCTTGTGCAAGATCGGCGTAGCTGTGGGTGTCTGCCCACGGGCTTTCGCCATGGTTGCGCATATCAACGGTCAAAACCTGACGCGTTTCTGACAGACGCTTGGCAATGACATTCCAGTTGCGCGCTGAGCCAAATAACCCGTGCGCGATCAAAAGCGGTGGGGCGTCTGACGCGGCACCTGTATGAATGGTTTCAAGCATGCAGCAGGTCTAGCGAACACAGCGCGCCAAGACCAGAACGCTTAATGTGCGGCCTTGATAAAGGTGCCATTTCGCAGGTCTTTCATCGCCTGCATCAGCTCGGCTTGGGTGTTCATGACGATTGGTCCGTGCCAGGCCACAGGCTCCTCAATCGGGGCGCCTGAGATCAACAGAAACCGAACGCCTTTGGGTCCTGCCTGCAACGTGACCTCATCGCCAGTTCCAAATCGGATCAGGGTGCGGTCGCCGGAAAGATCGCGGATGTTGACCTCTTGGCCCATCACCTCTTTCTCCAGCAACACGCCTTGCGGGGCTGCGGCATCTGAGAATGCAGCGGCACCCTGAAAAACATAGGCAAATGCGCGGCGGTAAGTGTTGATCTGAAACGTCTTCTTGACGCCAGCAGGCACATAGACATCCAAGTATTGTGGATCAGCGGCAATGCCGTCAACGGGCCCACGCTTACCCCAATATTCGCCAACAATCACTTTAACCCGGGTGCCGTCATCATCGATGACTTCCGGGATCTCGGTGCCCGCAACGTCCTGATACCGCGGATCGGTCATTTTTAACGTGGAGGGCAGATTGCCCCAAAGCTGAAACCCGTGCATTTGGCCGGCTGCGTTTCCCTTTGGCATCTCCTGATGCAAAATGCCGGACCCTGCGGTCATCCACTGCACGTCGCCGGCCCCTAATGTGCCAGTGTTGCCAAGGCTATCGCCATGCTCAACCGTGCCATTCAGGACATAGGTGATGGTCTCAATCCCGCGATGAGGGTGCCAAGGAAAGCCCGCCAAGTAGTCGCGCGGGATATCGTTGCGAAAATCATCAAACAGTAGAAACGGGTCCAGCTCGGATGGATCCTGAAACCCAAAGGCGCGGTGCAGCTTTACGCCCGCACCTTCCATTGTTGGTTGTGCGGGGCGAATTTCGGTCACGGGACGGATCGACATCAGGCTCACCTTTCAAAACTGTTAAACAAGATTTAGATCGCGAAGCGGCGCAGGGCAATTCTGCGCATTGTCACGCGAGATGTGCGCGTTTGCATAGGTTGGTTGCACCTTGTAAGACCCGCCCAGCAGATCCCCAGCAAAAGGTACCGCCCCGTGCAATTTGACGAGAATGAGATCATCGGAGAGATCGAGCCTGGAATTGCGCGTCGGTTTTTTGCAACCGGTGCCATGGGACTTTTGGGGATGATCGTGCTTTACTTGGCGGCGACCAATCCGCCTGCACATCTGGGCTGGTTGGCGGTTTTGCTGGTAATTGGGCTTGGATGCATTTGCCTATCATGGCTAATGTGGCAGGCTAGTGCGATGACTTTGGAATTGACCCAAACCGAGCTTCGTGAACGCGATGGCCGGCTTTTGTGCAAAATCTCCAATGTCGCATCGGTCGACCGCGGATTTTTTGCATTCAAGCCGTCAAACGGTTTCATAATCCGGTTGAAAACGCGGGGCACGCGGGTGATTGCACCGGGCCTGTGGTGGCGCGCTGGAAAATCCTTGGCTGTCGGCGGGATGACACCGGGATCACAGGCGAAATCGGTTGCAGATCTGATTACAATCCTTCTGGTGGAACGTGACGTTCGGGACGCCCGCTAGACGCGTAAACGACCCAGAACACTCAGCGGCGTGATCTCACCCACGATGGTGCCATTGTCGGTTACGCTAATCGGCCCGTCATCGAGCATCACCATGATCTCTGATAATGAGGTTTCTGTTTCGATCTGGCGGGTATGTTCCGTCGCACCAGCTTGCATGACGTCACTGGCGCGCAGGACCGCCAACGGGTTCATGTGGGCCACGAAATCTGCGACATACTCATCTGCTGGTGCGGTAAAGATATCTGCGGGTGTTCCATGTTGGATGATCCGCCCACCTTCCATGATGGCGATGTGATCGCCCAGCTTGAATGCCTCATCCAGATCATGGCTGACAAAGACAATCGTGCGTTTCAGTCGATCTTGCAGGTCCAGCAATTCGTCCTGCAGACGGGTGCGGATCAACGGATCAAGGGCCGAGAATGGCTCATCCATCAGCAAAATCGGTGCCTCAGTCGCAAAGGCGCGGGCCAGACCCACTCGTTGTTGCATGCCGCCTGACAGGTCAGAGACTTTGCGGCTTGACCAATCGGCCAAACCAACAAGTTCAAGCTGTGCGGCAACCCGTTCAGAAATCTCTGCTTTGGGTACGCCTGCCAGCTCCAACCCCAGACCGACATTTTCTGCGACTGTGCGCCATGGCAGCAGGCCGAATTGCTGAAAAACCATTGAGATTGTGCTTAATCGCATGTCGCGAAGTGCGGATTTGCTACAGGTGGTGATATTGGTTGTGGTGCCATCACGGGTAATATGGACCGCCCCACGTGCCAGCGGGTTCAACCCGTTAATCGCGCGCAACAGCGTTGATTTGCCAGAGCCGGACAGGCCCATAAGCACTAGTATCTCACCCTCTTCGACCTCTAGGCTGCAATTGTGCACACCCAGAATTTGGCCAGTTGCTTCTTGTATTTCCGGGCGGCTTTGCCCCGCATCCATCAGCGGAAGTGCCTTATTCGGCTCGGGGCCGAAGACGATTGAAACATTGTCAAAAGTAATCATTTGCGTTCAATTCTAAGTACGCGGTCCAAAAGGATTGCCACCACGACGATGACGAAACCACTTTCAAACCCTAGGGATGTGTTGACTTGGTTCAGTGCGCGCACAACCGGTACACCTAATCCATCAGCGCCCACGAGGGCGGCAATCACGACCATCGATAGCGACAACATGATCGTCTGGTTTAGACCTGTCATGATCTGCGGTAGGGCTGAGGGTAGCTCTACCTTCCACAGAGTTTGTGAAGGGGTCGCACCAAAAGCTCGGGCTGCCTCCAGCAACGGCTCAGGTGTCGAGGAGATACCAAGATGGGTCAGACGGATTGGGGCTGGCAGCACGAAAATTACCGTGGCGATCAGACCGGGGACCATGCCTATCCCAAAGAAAACGATGGCCGGAATAAGATAGACGAATGTGGGTAGGGTCTGCATCAGATCCAGAACTGGTCGCATCCAGCGATAAAGATTGGGCCGGTGGGCGGCGGCGATCCCGATCGGCACCCCCACACCCATGCAAACGACGCCGGCTGATACGACCAGAGTCAGGCTTTCGGTGGTTTCTTCCCAATAGCCTTGGTTCAGGATGAACAGAAAGCCCAGAAAGACCATGAGTGGAACTTGCCAGTTGCGATGTGCCAGATAGGCAATTCCGGTAAAAATTGCGACCATAACAAACGGATGCGGCGTTTGCAGGACCCACAAGAACGCCTCAATCATTGTCTCAAGAGCGATGGCCAAACCGTCAAAAAACCATGCACCGTTGTCTTGTAGCCAGTCAAAGGCGGACCCAGCGGTGTGTCCGATGGGGATCTTATTGTCTTCGAGCCAGTCAAGCATGAGGGTGTTCCAATTTTGGCAGGTCGTCGTCAATGCATTGGATCATGGAGTGCGTTCCTCAAGAATTTGATGGGCCACCAAACTGGGGCCCATCAAATATTGTATTTTTAGAGCTCAAGTGCAGTGGCAACGGCTTCCATCGCGCTGCTGCCGTCAGCGGCTGTTACACCGTTCAGCCAACCTTCGAGGATGCTTGGATTTGCTGCCAGCCATGCGGCGGCCGCATCCTCTGGGTCTGTCCCGTCATCCAAGATCGCACCCATGATCTCGTTTTCCATCTCTAGGGAGAATTGCAGGTTGCTGATCAGCAGTCCCACATTTCCGCATTCCTCAATGAAGCCCGCTGCGACGTTTGTATAAACGGTTGCACCGCCCAGATCTGGGCCAAACCAGTCGTCACCACCCTGAAGGTAAGTCATATCGAAGTTCGCGTTCATCGGGTGGGGTTCCCAGCCAAGGAAGATTATCGGCTCATCACGGTCTGACGCGCGGCGAACTTGGGCCAGCATGCCCTGTTCAGAGCTTTCGACAACTTCAAATTCGGTCAGGCCAAATGCACCATCGTCGATCATGCTTTGGATTAGGCGGTTGCCGTCGTTGCCGGGCTCAATCCCGTAGATATCTGCCTCTAGTGCATCAATATTCGCAGCGATATCGTCAAAGCTGGTGATCCCAAGGGCGGCACCCGCGGCATTCGTGGCTAGGGTGTATTTCGCACCCTCAAGGTTGGCGCGGACTGTGTCAACGGTGCCGGCTTCACGGTAGGGGGCGATATCGGCTTCCATCGTCGGCATCCAGTTGCCAAGGAAGACGTCAATATCGCCGGCAGCCATGGCTGTGTAGGTCACCGGTACAGACAAAAGGCGAACTTCGGTCTCGTATCCGAGGGCCTCCAAAACTGTCGTGGCGGCAGCTGTAGTTGCAGTGATATCGGTCCAGCCAACGTCGGCGAATGTGACTGTTTCACAATCTGCAACGGCTTGCGTGGCAATTGCGGCCAGGGCAAGGGTCGAAAGGGTTGTGCGCAGTGTCATAATCTAGATCTCCCGGTAGTGTTTTTGTTGATTGACTAGTCAATCAAAAACGAATTAGCGTCAAATGGCAAGTTATTTTGGGTGGTTCGTGCAGTGCCAAAGATCGGGATGGAGCCTATCAGGCGTGCAGCGCTGGTCAACGCCACCATTTTTGAGGTGGGGTCGGCGGGCTCACTTGATGTGACTGTCAGCAAGATTGCGCGCCGTGCAGGTGTCTCTAGCGCACTTGCCCATCACTACTTCGGCGGCAAAGATGCGCTGTTTCTGGCGGCCATGCGTCATATCCTATCAGAGTTCGGCACTCAGGTTTTGATGGCACTGGCCGAATCGAAAACTGACACAGCACGCGTTGAGGCTGTGATCCGCGCCAGCTTTGGATCTGGCAATTTCAGACCGGGGGTGATCGCTGCTTGGCTCGGCTTTTATGTTGAGGCGCAGCGTAACCCAGAGGCCGCACGGCTGTTGCGGATCTATCAAAAACGACTTCGATCAAACCTGCTGTTTGGGTTGCGCCGGTTGCATCCTACGGACGCGGAGCAGATCGCGGAGACGATCAGCGCCCTAATTGATGGACTTTATATCCGTCAGGCCCTGCAGCCAAAGCGGCCAGAGCCAAATCAAGCCATAGAAACAGTTTTAACTTACTTACGAGGGGCCTTAAGCGCATGAGAGCACAACCCAAAGCCAGCCATTGGATTGGTGGTCCTGTTGAGGACATAGCCGGGCCTTTGATCGACGTGATCTATCCCGCCACCGGCGAGGTGATCGCACAAGTTTATGGTGCAACTGATGATATCCTGGAGCAGGCCCTGACTGCGGCAGGTGCCGCGCAAAAGATATGGGCAACTTGGACAGGTGTTGAGCGGGCGCGTGTGTTGCGCCGTGCCGCCGATCTTATGCGGGATCGCAATCAAGAACTGAGCGAGCTGGAAACCCTCGATACCGGCAAACCGATTCAGGAAACACTGGTGGCCGACGCAACCAGTGCCGCCGATGCGCTGGAATGGTTTGCAGGTTTGGCCCAAGGGTTGGGCGGCGACTACATACCGTTGGGGCGCGATTTTGCCTTCACATCGCGTGAACCGCTTGGTGTTTGTGCAGGGATTGGTGCGTGGAACTATCCGACGCAAGTAGCCGGTTGGAAGGTCGCTCCGGCACTGGCCTGCGGCAATGCCATGGTCTTTAAGCCGTCTGAGACAACGCCGCTTAGTGCATTGGCACTTGCGGCGATCCTAGAGGAGGCGGGTACCCCCAAAGGTTTGTTCTGTGTGGTCCAAGGCGCGGGGGATGTTGGGGCCAAACTGGTGACGGACCCACGCGTGGCAAAGGTGTCGGTCACGGGATCCGTCCCAACGGGCCAAAAAGTGGCAAAAGCCGCCGCTGGTAAGCCGGTTACGTTGGAATTAGGTGGGAAATCTCCACTGATTATCTTTGCAGACGCGGATTTGGAAGATGCAGTATCTGCCGCCATTTTGGGAAATTTCTACTCTTCAGGGCAGGTTTGTTCAAACGCGACACGGGTCTTTGTACAGACGCCCATGGTTGAGAAGTTTCTGAAGCGTTTGGCGGAACGGACCAAGAATGCCGTCATGGGGGATCCGTTGGATCCCGCGACGCAGTTGGGGCCGCTGGTCTCAAAAGCCCAGCAAGACCGGGTGCTTGGGTTCATTGATCGCGCAATCGCCGACGGTGTGCGCGTGGTTTGCGGCGGACATGCAGTTGAGGGCCCCGGATATTTCGTGGCCCCAACTGTATTTGCCGATGTGACTGATGACATGGAGGTTGCCCGAGAAGAAGTGTTTGGCCCGGTCATGTCCGTCTTGTCCTTTGACACAGAAGACGAAGTCATTGCCCGCGCCAATGCCACCCGATTTGGTCTGGCCGCTGGCGTATTCACCCAAGATCTGACCCGAGGACACCGGGTTGTCAGACAGCTTGAGGCAGGTACCTGCTGGATCAACGCCTATAACCTGACACCTGTTGAGGTGCCGTTTGGCGGTGTCAAAGGCTCCGGCCTTGGCCGCGAAAACGGACGTATTGCGTTAGAATATTACACCCAACTTCGTTCTGTCTATGTTGGGATGGGACCTGTCGATGCACCGTATTAATGATCGTCAAATGATGCGGGGGCCATACTGACATGAATGCAGATTATGTGATTGTGGGCGCCGGATCGGCTGGCTGCGCCATGGCGTACAGGCTGGCTGAGGCCGGAAAATCTGTTTTGGTGATAGAGGCGGGCGGCACTGACGTCGGCCCATTTATCCAAATGCCTGGTGCGCTGTCCTATCCAATGAACATGAAGCGCTATGATTGGGGCTATGTGTCTGAGCCGGAACCGCACTTGAGCGGCCGTCGCCTGGCCTGCCCGCGAGGCCGTGTGATCGGAGGATCGTCGTCAATAAACGGAATGGTTTATGTCCGCGGCCATGCGCAAGACTATGAGACTTGGCAAGACCTTGGCGCTGATGGCTGGAGCTATGCGGACGTCTACCCTTATTTCGAGCGGATGGAGAGTTGGCATCCTGGCCCACATGGCGGCGATCCCAGTTGGCGCGGCACGGACGGGCCATTGCATGTCAGCCGAGGCAAGCGTGACAATCCATTGGTAAAGGCGTTCGTAAAGGCGGGCGTTGAGGCGGGGTATCCCAAAACCGACGATTACAATGGTGAACAGCAAGAGGGCTTTGGCCCGATGGAGGCCACAATTTTGCAAGGCCGCCGCTGGTCTGCTGCGCACGCCTATCTACGTCCCGCACTGCTGCACGATCATTGCAATTTGGTTCGCGCTGAGGTGCAGTCGATCATCATCAAGGATGGGCGAGCAACCGGCGTAAAGGTCACAATGGGATCTAGCCCTAAGGGTGAGATCAAGGAGATTACGGCCAATTCAGAGGTCATCTTGGCGGCCTCTGCGATCAATTCCCCCAAAATTCTGATGCTGTCGGGTATCGGACCGGCCGATCAGCTAATGGAGCACGGCATCCCTGTTGTGGCCGACAGGCCGGGCGTGGGCCAAAATCTGCAGGACCATCTAGAGCTTTATGTCCAATATGCAGTCAGCAAACCGGTATCGCTTTATAAATACTGGAACATTTTTGGCAAAGCTTGGGTTGGCCTGCTGTGGCTTCTCAGCAAGACTGGGCCGGGCGCGTCGAACCAATTTGAGAGCACAGGCTTTATTCGGTCGGCCGCCGGGGTGCCCTATCCCGATCTGCAATATCATTTCTTGCCAATTGCTGTGCGTTACGACGGTAGCATCAGTGCTGCGGGACACGGGATGCAGGCCCATGTTGGTCCGATGCGATCGCCGTCGCGTGGCGCGGTCTGCCTAGCATCAGCCAATCCGCAAGATGCCCCAAAGATCACCTTTAACTACATGAGTGTCGAAAAGGACTGGGTCGATTTCCGCGCGGCCATTCGACTGACACGAGAGATTTTTGCGCAATCTGCCTTTGATGATCTGCGCGCGCGTGAACTGATACCGGGCGCCGAAATCCAAAGCGATGATGACCTGAACGACGTGATCCGAGAGCATGCCGAAAGTGCGTACCATCCTTGCGGCACCTGCCGGATGGGGGCGGCTGATGATCCGAACGCGGTTGTTGATCCTGAGGGTCGGGTGATCGGTGTTAAGGGATTGCGGGTCGCCGACAGCTCGATTTTTCCGCAAATCACCAATGGAAATATCAACGGCCCTTCGATCATGGTCGGTGAGAAGATTGCGGATCACGTGTTGGGCAAACGTCTTGCCCCAGCCCAGAACCGGTCGCCGTGGCAGAATCCGAATTGGCAAACGTCACAGCGTTAATTATTTTTGAAACGCATGGAGATTGAGCACCCGACATGAATTAATGCTCGCGAAAGATTCAGATTAATATTGATCGCACTCACGCAACAATAAATTCTTGTGAGCCGAGGTCTTCCTCCGGCTAATAAACCGCAGGAGGACGATCATGCGACTTAAAGCGATCTTATTTGGAGGGCTTGGCACGATCGCCGAAATATCGGACGTCGATTGTGAAGCCTGGAACGCAGCCTTCAGAACCCATGGTGTTGCTTGGCGATGGTCATGGGATGTGTATAGCGAACTAATGCGCCAATCTGGGTCAGGTCCGATAGCTGAGCGTTTTGCGAAACATATCGGCGCTGATGTGGATACTGATGCGTTGCAGCTAATCCAGTCCAAGCTATTTGCCGCGAGGATCAGCGACGGGTTGCCGCTGCGCCCCGGTGTGGCCGAGGTTATTCTTTGGGCAGCCCAGCATGATGTTTTGTTAGGTTTGGTGACGCGGGTAGAGACCGGATCAGCCCGCGCGTTCCTGAAATCAACGGCGCGCGCGCGTGCCGGCATTGTGTTTGATGTTGCGGTTCTGCGCAGTGATGTAACTGAATTGGCCCCCAGCCCAGAGGCACATGAACTTGCAATTAGCCAGCTTGGCGTGCTGCCCGATCAGGTTCTTTCGATCGAAAATCTGCCCTTGGGCGTTGCCGCAGCATCTGCGGCCGGCATTGCGGTTCTGGCCTATCCCGGCAAGGTTGCCGCGGATATGAATTTTGAGGCGGCAAGCATGCAGACGCAAAGCCTGAGCGTGGCAGAGATTGTTGAAGCTTGGCGCGGCACCGACTATGTGGCCGCCGAATAGTTCAATTAATTTGGGGTCAATTGACGTCGATCAAAGTCAGCACTCGGCGGCTTGCTCTAATGGGTCCCAACATGACGCATTGAGAGGCTGGAATGACACATGCACCGCACGAGCTGGCATCGGAATTCCCGGATCAACTGGAAAAAATCTCTGACCTAAAACAAGCCGACGGACATTTTTCGCAGTTGATCGAGGAATGCCACGAGGTCAACCGCACTATTCATCGCGCAGAAACGCGGGTTGAACCGATGGATGATCTGCATGAAGCTGAACTGATAAAAAAGCGATGCATCTGAAGGATGAGATCGCACAAGCGTTGGCAAGTGCCTGACCCGGTCTAGCGCACAACCTCATATGGTAGGGCGTCGCGGTGGTTGGGATCGATGCGTAACTTCCCCTCCAAAGGCGGAACTGAGCGTTGGTGGCATCCGACCCGTTCACAAATTCTACAAGAGATCCCGATCGGCTGGTACGCACTAGCCAACTTGGTATTCAGACCGTCTGCATAGACGATCTGATCGGCATGGCGAACCTCACACCCCAGCCCGATTGCAAAACGCCTGATTGGGGTGTGGTAAGCGCCACCCGATTTTGAGACGTCGCGTGCAAGGCAGAAATACCTGACGCCGTCGGGTGTGTCGGCCAATTGGCGCAAGAACTGACCCGGCGTTTCAAACGCGCTATGGACGTTCCAAAGCGGGCAGGCACCGCCAAACCGGGCGAACTGCAATCTTGTGGCTGAATGACGCTTGGTGATGGTGCCCGCCTGATCAACCCGGACAAAAAAGAAGGGGATGCCCTTGGCACCGGGGCGTTGCAGCGTCGACAACCGGTGGGCGACCTGTTCGATGGACGCGCCGAACTGGATCGATAAGCGCTCTAGATCATGGCGGGTTTCACGGGCGGCCTCGGCAAATCGGCGGTAGGGCATCAATACTGCCCCAGCGAAATAATTTGCCATGCCAATTTTTGCGATGGCGCGTGCGGTCTCTGATTGGAACCGCGCCAGATCTAGCGTGGCCTCCAATAGCTGTTCTTGTCCAATAAGGGCGTATTGGTGCAAAAGTTGAAATCGCTGGGTTTCAGGTGCTGCGCGAGACGACAGGGTCAGACTGCGGGTCTCGGGGTCATAGTGGCGCACGCCGAACCCTTCGGCATAGCGTAGGCTGATGCCACGCCCCTCCAGAACTTGCGCGGTATATTTGGCCAGATCACCGTCAGCCTTTGTGGCAAAGTGTTCGGCTGCATGGTCCACGGCATCAACGTAGTTGTCGCAATAATGAAAGAAATCGCGGACCTCTTCCCAAGGGGAGGCGACGACAGGTTCGCCAACTCGGCCCAATGCCTCATCCAGAGAGGCCAAACGCTCATGGGTTTGGCGATAGGCGCGGTGCATCTCCAAAAACGCGCGGGCCAAACTTGGTGCATTGGAAGCAGCCAGACGAAGATCGGCCAATGCCGGTGGGCCGTCAGCAAAGATCGGATCGGCCAAGGCTTCTCGCATATCACTGACCAACCGCTCCGTATCGCCCGAGCTTAACTCGGTCACATCAAACCCAAATTCTTGCGCCAGCCCCAAGATGACACCGGCTGAAACTGGCCGGTTATTGTTCTCCATCTGGTTGAGATAGGGCAATGAGACGCCAAGTTTTGCGGCGAAGTCTTTTTGCGTCAGGCCAGCCTTTCCACGAAGTTCGCGAAGCTTTGCGCCGGCATAAAGTCGTTGGGTCGCCATTTGGGGTTCACCTAAGTTTGCAACTCTTACAGTATAGTTTGCAAATTAGTGAAAACGCAAAGGCGTGTGATGTTGCTAGTCATGACCGCTGACCTGACGTTCGCGCCTGATCGTATAAAGGATTGCCAGAACACCAAGAACTGACGTGATTGCCATGATCCAAATCAATGGGAACGCGCCGCGACCAGGTACCAACAATACGCCAGCCAGCGCGGATAAAGCAGCACCACCACCGATCATTATTGATCCGCCAAGACCGCTAGCGGTTCCGGCAAGATGAGGTCGGACAGACAACATGCCCGACGTGGCATTGGGCAGGATCATCCCGTTGCCAAAACCCACAAACGTCATGAAACCAAAGAAGACGAGCGGCGTGTCGAAGCCCAGATAGAAAAAGATCAAAGAGGTTATGACGCCGATCGCTGATACGCCAGCACCCCACAAGATCATCAAGTTAATGCCGTAACGAACCGAATAGCGGCCAGAGATGAAATTACCGAAGAAATAGCCAATCGCAGGTGCCCCAAATAGAAACCCAAGCACCGCAGGCGTCAGGCCAAAGACCTCAGAGCCGACATAAGGTGCTCCGCCCAGATACGCGAAAAATGCACCCGATGCGAACGCCGCAGACAGGCAGTATCCCCAGAATCGGCGTGAGCCCAGAAGCTCTGGATATTCAGCAAATTGCGCAGAAAAGCTGCTGGAGGACTTGGGCGCGGTTTCACCCAGATCACGCCAAATCAGGTAAAACACGCCAATACCTGCCAACGCTAACACCACGAAATTCGATTGCCACCCAAAGGCTTGGTCCAACAGACCACCAATGGCGGGCCCGACCATCGGGACGACCGCCATGCCCATTGTGACATAGCCGATCATCGAGGCAGCCTCATCTTGTGGCACCATGTCGCGGACCACGGCGCGGCCCAAAACCAAGCCTACGATGACAACTGCCTGACACATGCGAAAGACCAGAAAAACCTCTACGGTTTGGGCAAAAAGGCATCCGATCGTGGCCAGAATAAACAAAAAGACACCCCACAGCAGGACTGGGCGGCGTCCAAAGCGATCGGAAATCGGTCCGATAAAGATCTGCACGACTGCGTTCACGCCCAGATATAGCGCCACTGATAGTTGCATCAGCCTATAATCAGCATCAAAATACAGCGCCATATTCGGCAATGATGGCAGGAAGATATTCATCGACAGCGCGCCGAGGCCCGTCAAAAGGATCAGTGTCAGAATATGTGGGGGCGTAGTTCGGTCTAAAAACCGGACGTCGGGCATGGAAGACATGATTATGCATGTAGGCGCGTTAATTTGGATTGTCCAACTCTGTCGGCCGAAAAGTCAAAGCTTCGCAAGTTTGCAAATCGAGCGGTGATTTCGCAAAGCGCTTTGCAAATATTCTAGATCATGCTGGGCCTGCGGCTGGTCTGGGTATAGGTTAATGAAAGTGATGGTCCGCAAAGTCGGCCATAGGGGGAGGTCGCGTTGAAAGATATTCTGGAACAGCTTGAGCAGCGTCGTGCAGAGGCGCGACTTGGCGGCGGTCAGCGACGTATCGACAGTCAGCACGCGAAGGGCAAACTGACCGCACGAGAGCGGATTGATCTATTGCTCGACGAAGGTTCATTTGAAGAGTTCGATATGTTCGTCACCCATCGCTGCACCGATTTCGGGATGGAGGCAGACAGACCTGCGGGTGATGGGGTCGTGACCGGTTGGGGCACGGTCAATGGTCGTATGGTCTATGTCTTCAGTCAGGATTTCACGGTCTTTGGTGGATCGCTTTCGGAAACTCATGCCCAAAAGATCTGCAAAGTCATGGATATGGCGATGCAGAATGGCGCGCCGATTATCGGGATTAACGACAGTGGTGGTGCGCGTATCCAAGAAGGCGTCGCCTCACTGGCGGGTTACGCCGAAGTGTTTCAGCGCAATATCATGGCCTCTGGTGTCGTGCCGCAGATCAGTGTGATCATGGGCCCTTGCGCCGGTGGCGCGGTCTATTCCCCGGCGATGACTGATTTCATCTTCATGGTGAAAGACAGCAGTTATATGTTTGTGACTGGCCCCGATGTCGTGAAAACCGTTACAAACGAGCATGTTACTGCTGAAGAGCTTGGTGGTGCGTCGACCCACACCAAGAAATCATCAGTTGCGGATGGGGCGTTTGAGGATGATGTCGAGGCGATGTCAGAAGTACGCCGCCTAATCGATTTCATGCCGCTTAATAATCGCCAGAAGCCACCGGTGAGGCCGTTTTTCGATGATCACGCGCGGATTGAGGACAGCCTTGATACGCTGATCCCAGACAATACGAACACGCCGTACGACATGAAGGAATTGATCACTAAAATCGCCGATGAGGGAGATTTTTACGAGATCCAAGAAGAGTTTGCAAAGAACATCCTAACTGGGTTTATCCGGCTGGAGGGCTCAACCGTTGGACTGGTCGCCAACCAGCCGATGGTTTTGGCGGGATGTCTGGATATCGATAGTTCCCGCAAGGCCGCGAGGTTTGTGCGGTTTTGCGATGCGTTTGAGATCCCGATCCTGACGCTAGTGGATGTGCCGGGCTTCTTGCCGGGCACCAGTCAAGAATATGGCGGCGTTATCAAACATGGCGCTAAGCTGCTGTTTGCATACGGTGAAGCGACGGTGCCGAAAGTCACTGTTATTACACGTAAAGCTTATGGTGGGGCCTATGACGTTATGGCATCCAAACACCTGCGCGGCGACTTTAACTATGCGTGGCCAACGGCTGAGATTGCGGTGATGGGGGCCAGAGGCGCAACCGAAATTCTGTACCGGGCAGAGCTTGGCGATCCAGAGAAGATCGCGGCACGCACTACGGATTATGAAAGCCGGTTCGCCAACCCATTCGTGGCCGCCGAAAAGGGGTTCATCGATGAGGTGATCCAGCCGCGCAGCACCCGTAAACGGGTGTGCCGGGCGTTTGCATCTCTGCGCGGAAAATCCCTCAAAAACCCTTGGAAGAAACACGATAATATTCCGCTATGACCCCGCAAATCCGGCCATACACACTACGTACACACCCTGTACACACCCTATGCATACGCCGGGGTGCCTGTGGTGGCGATGTGCTTGCACTCGCAAGGGGTTTTGAAGGCAGTTTTTTAGAACAATGGGTCACGGAATGAGTACAAAGGGCTGGTATATTACGCGAGACCACGATGTGGGCCTGACGCTGGCTCGCCAGCTGCCCCCGCGGTTTGATGTCTTTGCCGAGGCATTGTTTCCTGTCGTGGGTCGGCTACGATTGGCGACGCAAGTGCGACAGGATCTGTGGCGTATGCTGCAACAGGTGCGCGGCTTTACACCCGTGATCCGCGTTCAACAGGATGGAGATCAGCTGAGGCTAACCGCAGGTGGGCAAGTATCCGGGCGCGCCCCGAAAGACCAAATCGAACGTCAAATTTCTGATCTATTGGCTTCACCCAGTCACCGTGCGCGGTGGGTTCGCAATGCAGGAGGCACCCATGGCTGAATTTCATATGATCCAAGGGGCTGCACGCCCTGTCGCTCCGTTTTCCCATGCGGTCGAAGCCGATGGCTGGGTTATTCTGACCGGGCAAATGCCCACTGATCCCAACGCGCCAGACGCGCCCCTACCAGACGGCATAAAGGCGCAGACGCATCAGGTGATGCGGAACCTGTCGCTGGTGTTGGAAGGCGTCGGATTGGATCTGAGCCATGTCGTGCAATGCCGGTGCTATCTGACCGAGTTTGAGCGCGATT
Organism: Paracoccaceae bacterium; assembly: GCA_047623825.1. GTDB lineage: Bacteria > Pseudomonadota > Alphaproteobacteria > Rhodobacterales > Rhodobacteraceae > JBLHOS01. The sequence continues at coordinate 27,730 of JBLHOS010000007.1, forward strand.
ACGCAGTGTTCAATGTGACCTATGCAAGCTACTTTCCGGCGGACCGCAGGCCCGCGCGCACTACGGTGGGTGTGACTGCATTGGCAGTCGGTGCCTTGGTGGAAATTGATATGGTGGCACGGCGCCCATGAAGATGATCGCGATCCTGTTGAGCATGTTTCTGGCGGCCCCGGTTGGTGCGCAAGGCTTGCTGCTGCCTGCGGGGTATCAGGTCGATCTGATTGAAGTGATCATAGAGCCGCAACCGTATTCTGAGGAGATCTGGATGATCCTTCAAGTGGTTGCTCCGCGGTTGGCACAAGATGTAGATCCAGCGGCAGCGCAACTTGATATGGAACTGTTGTGCAACCTATGGGGAGCGCCCCGCGTGGCCGAAGCGGATACCGAAATTGATCAGATTGTCGTGCACTTGATGGACCATTTAGTCACTCGCGGTGAGCAAAACTCCGCTGCTACCCAATATTTCGCCAGTTTTTCGCTGCAGGATACAATCTGCATCTGGGAGGATTTTTGATGTTACCACAAGATGTTGCGGAACTTTGTTCATGTGGACAAGTTCGTGATGCAGCCGTGCCACAAACAAAGGATTTGATCGAAAACATGTGTCGAAATCCCTTGGATCAGGGTATGGTCCGGCGAGGTCACCTCCAAGTGACCAACCCCAAGATTGTGCGTTTCCTATGTGGTGCGACGATCAAACAAAACAGGAGAGCAAGATGTCTAAGAGCATTAAAGCCGTTCTTGCACTGGGTTTCGTACTCACTGCCGCTGCATGCGGCGGAGCGCCCCAGCAGGAAGAAATTATTATCGTTGAGCCGGCAGCAATCGTTCAAGAGCCGGTCTACAACAAGCTTAACTAAGACTAATTCGGGGTGGGCCCATCGGCCCGCCCCGCGTTTGATCAGTTTGGCCCTGAAAATGGGGGCGGCGGCATGATCAAGCACCGAGGATTTCCGGGCCGTCTGCCGGGAACTGATTTCCAATTCACATTGCGACGCGACAACAATAAAGGGACCACCCCTTTGGTGGCGCGCGAACGTTTCGCCGATCGAAGAGCGGCTGACAAACGTGCTGACTCCGCGTTCTTTGCGGCCTTATGGCTGCATTTTGGCGATGAGCCGTTTGAGCGGGGAAATCTAGACGCGGGGCGTCTAAATTGGTTGTTGGGTCGCGAGGTTACCCCCGCCGAAGATCCGTTCGATCCGCAAAGCTATGATGCCTTGTTGCGGATCGACATGCGCCGCGCGCAAGTTACGTTTCCCGACGCGTTTGATGGCACCAATATTTGGGAAAGATCGGCATGATGTTGCCTAGGCTTTTCCAATTTGCGCAGATTTCTGCGCGAAGGAATATTGCAAAGCATCAGGGGTTTAGCCAGATCAAAGAGCGTGCAAATCTGCGCTTATCGACCCTTCTCCCCAGTTGTTTCCGGGTCGACCTTAGTAAGGCGTATTACCCATCCCCTTCACAGCGGCCTACCAATTCATTAGGCGGGCCGTCTTTTTATGAATATAATACGTCGGGGCCACAGTTTGTTTGGGGCATATCGACAGGAGAAGAAACATGCTTAAAAAATCTAAATTGGCAGCAATCCTTGCTGGGATCTTGGCATTGTCAGCGTGCAACGCGTCTGACCTTGAGCGTGCAGGCGTCGGTGCGGCCGTCGGTGGCGTCGGTGCCGCAGTGCTGGGCGGTAGTGTTGCAACGGGCATTATCGTTGGTGGCGCCGCGGGCGCACTGTGCGATGACGTTAACCTCTGCTGATCGACCGGTAAAACATAACCTATCCTATTCAGATATAAAGTCAGGCCACCGGGGTGAATATGCCGGTGGCCTGACTTTGGTTTTTTCTATTGGTCGCCGGGGCTGCACCGAGCACCGTCTGCACCGCAGGCGCAGGACCACCACAAGACCGATTGATATGGCTGGCACCAGCGCACTATCAAGTCGTTATAAACCAATGAAAAACCTCATTCCGGGGCTGCATGCCTACCGTCAGAATTGGGCATGTGCCGCCAGCCCCGCCCCAAGCGGAAGGATCAGACATGTTTGATAAAATACTGATTGCAAACCGGGGCGAAATTGCCTGCAGGGTGATCAAATCGGCGCGTAAGATGGGGATCAAGACGGTTGCGATCTATTCGGATGCGGACCGCAACGCCCTGCATGTAAAAATGGCGGATGAGGCGGTTCGGATCGGGCCCGCGCCTGCCAATGAGTCCTACATCGTCATCGACAGAGTGATGGAGGCCGTTCGCCAGACTGGCGCGCAGGCAGTTCATCCAGGATATGGCTTTTTGTCTGAGAACCCAAAATTTGCCATGGCGCTAGCCGCCGAAGGTGTCGCCTTTGTCGGCCCCCCGGTTGGTGCGATCGAAAAGATGGGCGATAAGATTACCTCAAAGAAAATCGCGCAGGAGGCCGGTGTCAGCACCGTTCCAGGCTATATGGGCCTGATTGAGGACGCAGATGATGCCGTGAAAATCTCCAACCAGGTTGGATATCCGGTCATGATCAAGGCTAGCGCGGGCGGCGGTGGCAAAGGCATGCGAATTGCATGGACCGATCAAGAGGCCCGCGAGGGCTTCCAAAGCTCTAAAAATGAGGCGGCTAATAGCTTTGGTGACGATCGCATCTTTATAGAAAAATTTGTGACACAGCCGCGCCACATTGAGATCCAAGTGCTGGCGGACAGCCACGGAAATTGCATCTATCTGGGGGAGCGTGAATGCTCAATCCAGCGACGCAATCAAAAGGTCATTGAGGAGGCGCCGTCACCGTTTCTGGATGAGGCGACCCGCAAATCCATGGGGGAGCAGGCCTGTTCGCTGGCCTTGGCTGTTGGGTATGCCAGTGCTGGTACGGTTGAGTTCATTGTCGACGGCAACCGGAACTTCTTCTTCCTTGAGATGAATACAAGATTGCAGGTTGAGCATCCGGTAACGGAGCTGATTACCGGCGTTGATCTGGTCGAACAGATGATCCGGGTTGCTAATGGTGAGGCGCTGTCGATCACTCAGGATGACGTCAAACTGAATGGTTGGGCAATGGAAAGCCGGCTTTATGCAGAAGATCCTTATCGCGGTTTCTTGCCCTCTATCGGGCGGTTGACCCGCTACCGTCCACCAGCCGAGCGTGCTGAGGCAGAGATCGCTGTGCGCAATGACACCGGCGTCTATGAGGGCGGTGAGATCAGCGTATTTTACGATCCTATGATCGCCAAGCTGTGCACCTGGGCTCCAACGCGGTTAGCTGCGATTGAGGCGATGCGCGACGCGCTGGACGGGTTCGAAGTTGAAGGGATCGGGCACAACCTGCCGTTTTTGGCCGCCGTCATGGACCATCCAAAATTTGTGTCGGGCAACATCACGACCGCCTTTATCGAAGAGGAATACCCCGAAGGATTCGAAGGGGTTAACCCAGATGATGCAACTTTGCAGCGATTGGCTGCGGTCGCGGCCCACATGAAAATGCTGAATGAGGCGCGGGCGGTACAGATCAGTGGTGCGATGCCCAATCATAAACGCCGGGTTGAACCTGATTGGATCGTCAAGATCGGTTCGACCAGTATCCCCGTGCATATCGAAGAGACTGGGGCGTCTACCGAGGTGACATTCAGCGACGGTACCCATTTTCAGGTGGTATCAAACTGGACCCTTGGGGATAGGCTGTTTGAGGGCACGGTGGGCGATGCGCCGATGATTGTGAAAACTGAATTTGTACGTGGTGGGACACGGTTGCGGTATCGCGGCGCGGATCTAAAAGTTGTGGTGCAAACCCCACGTCAGGCAGAATTAGCGCTGTTGATGCCCAAGAAGATGCCGCCCGATACCTCTAAATTGCTGCTATGCCCAATGCCCGGCCTTGTTGTGAAGGTCGACGTTACCGTCGGTGACGAGGTTCAGGACGGGCAGGCGCTGTGCACTGTTGAAGCCATGAAGATGGAAAACATCCTGCGTGCAGAGCGCAGCGGCGTTGTGTCTAAGGTCAACGCGTCGGCGGGTGATATCCTAGCGGTTGATGAAGTCATCATGGAATTCGAATGAGATGAAGGTCTTTGGCCCGACATCAACCGCTAACAGCTCGGGCGCATCCGAGCTGTTGTGTGGCAGTTTCTGGCTACCCAATTTGAGGCTGCGCGAGTGTGGGTCAGTCTATTCGGCGCGACGTATCTCTTCGATCCGCAGAGGCATGTTGTCGATGCCGCGGATGATCTCGCGCACATCACGCGGTGACGGGCGACGTAGCCCAACTGAGCCGTCCTTGCCGATTAGGACCAATCCAAACCCACGCGGCCGCAGGTTTAGCCGGATTTCAGACCGCGCAGCGGGATCGGCGTCGACAATGATTACTACATCGCGGTCCAACAAGGGTTGGGGACGATCGGCCAGCAGTCTCAGCTGTTCTTGGAACCGCGGATCCGCGGGTGTGTCGGCAAAAACAACTATGAGCATTGAGGCCCATAGAAAATCGTCAATATTCAATCCAGCGGCATCCAGTGGCACAAGGGCCGCAACGCCATCAACGGCGTCTGTCGCGGTCAATGTTTGTGCTGCAACGACGTCTTGCGCGGCACTTGGAAGTCCAAGAATTAGTGAAAAAACAAGGGCTAGGGTTGTTCGCATCTGTCCTCCATGTATCGAAGATATAGGGGCTGCCGGGCAGAAAGCGAAGGGTTTTGCTCTCGGAAATCACTGTTTGGCCAATTGGGACGAAATTTACATCATATTCAACGCTTTGACAGAGAACTTAGGGCCACTGGGCCCGCGGTTTGGGAGGCTTGGCTGATATGGACGTTATTTTGCATGTTGGCGGGCACCGGACCGCAACCACCACGTTACAGCGGGTTTTGTCCAAGAATAACGGTGCAATGCAGGCTGATCGTATAGCCTATTGGGGTCCCAAACGGACCCGCAGCGCCCTGTTTTTAGGGCTTTTAGACAATACCGATCTGGCAATGCCGGCGTCGGGGTGCAGAACAGATCAGGCGGCCGACCAGATCGCGTTGGAGATTGCGACGCTGCGGTCTGAAGGCCATCTTTCTTTGCTTATCAGCGAAGAGAACATGTTGGGGGGCTTGCGCCATAATCTGCATCAAAGGCTGCTTTACCCGCAGGCTGAGATACGGATGTTGCGGCTGCGTACGGCCTTTGCATCCCAAGTTTCAAAGATCGCAATCGCGATCCGGTGTTATGACCATTATTGGGCCTCAAGCTTGGGGTTTGGTTTGTCGCGCGGCGGTCCTGCCCCAACCCCACAGGTCATCGACGAGTTGGCAGCACAGCCTAGGCGTTGGCGCGATGTGATTAAGGCCTGCAAGATGGCGTTCCCTGAAAGTGAGCTGCTAGTTTGGAGCTATGAGGCGATGGCAGCTCGGCCTGACATCCAGATCACAGAAATGATCGGACGAAAAACTTCAATCGCGTACAATTCAGAATGGTACAATACCGGGCCGAAGCCCAATTCGCTGAATGAGGTTTTGATCGACCGGGGTGATGCACCTCAGCTGATCGACGCAAGACAAACGCGGTTTATGCCCTTTAGCCCGTATCAACGCGCCCAATTGCGTGCCCATTATACCGACGATTTAATCTGGCTGCGCGGTGGTGCAGACGGGATCGCTCGGTTCATCGAGATGCCCGCTCAAGACGGGCCTGCGACCGGACAAGGAAGAGGACGTTCAGATGAGCGATACACCAGACATTTGGCGTAAGCTGGCGGAGCAAGAACTGCGCGGCCGCCCAGTTGAGGATCTGACCTGGAACACGCTGGAAGGCATCCCAGTGCAACCGCTGTACACGCAGGCCGATCTAGAGGGGCTGGACCATCTGAATTCGGTTCCCGGGCAGGCACCGTACACACGTGGCGTCAAGGCCACGATGTATGCAGGCAGGCCGTGGACGATCCGGCAATATGCCGGGTTCTCAACAGCTGAGGAAAGCAACGCGTTCTACCGCAAGGCGCTGGCCGCCGGACAGCAGGGCGTCAGCGTTGCCTTCGATCTTGCGACGCACCGCGGCTATGACAGCGACCATCCCCGGGTTGAGGGGGACGTTGGCAAGGCTGGCGTCGCAATCGACAGTGTTGAGGATATGAAGATCCTGTTTGACGCAATCCCGCTGGACAAGGTGTCGGTGTCGATGACGATGAACGGCGCTGTGATCCCGATCTTGGCCAGTTTCATCGTGACTGGTGAGGAGCAGGGTCATGACCGCACCGTGCTGTCGGGCACAATTCAAAATGATATTCTGAAGGAATTCATGGTGCGTAACACCTATGTCTATCCGCCCGAACCGTCGATGCGGATCATCGCGGATATCATAGAATACACGTCAGCTGAGATGCCCAAATTCAATTCGATCTCGATTTCGGGTTATCACATGCAAGAGGCTGGGGCTAATCTTGTACAAGAGTTAGCCTTCACACTGGCAGATGGCCGTGAATATGTCCGTGCGGCGATCGCGCGTGGCATGGATGTGGATGCGTTTGCCGGGCGGCTAAGCTTTTTCTTTGCCATTGGTATGAACTTCTTCATGGAGGCTGCTAAACTACGTGCGGCGCGCCTGTTGTGGTATCGCATCATGTCTGAGTTTGAACCGAAGAACCCGAAATCTAGCATGCTGCGGACCCATTGCCAGACCTCTGGCGTGTCGCTGCAAGCGCAGGACCCCTACAACAATGTTGTGCGCACAGCCTATGAGGCGCTGGCCGCCGTTCTGGGCGGCACGCAATCGCTGCACACCAATGCACTGGATGAGGCCATTGCCTTACCGACCGAATTTGCGGCCCGGATCGCGCGTAATACCCAGTTGATATTGCAAGAAGAAACCGGTGTAACCAATGTGGTCGATCCGCTTGCAGGCTCTTACTACGTCGAAAAGCTGACTGCTGATCTGGCGGCTGAGGCATGGAAGTTGATCGAAGAGGTCGAAGAGATCGGGGGTATGACCAAGGCAGTTGCGACTGGCATGCCGAAACTGCGGATTGAGGAGTCAGCGGCACAACGTCAGGCAAAAATTGACCGCGGCGAAGAGGTGATCGTCGGCGTCAACAAATACCGTCTGACTAAAGAAGACCCGATCGATATTCTGAACATCGACAATGATGCGGTCCGTACCTCACAGATCGCGCGATTGGACAAGATCCGCGCCAGCCGCGATGAGGCAGCGTGCACATCCGCGCTGGACGCGATGCGCCGGATCGCAGCCGAGGGAGGCAATCTATTGGAGGCGGCCGTAGTGGCCGCACGGGCGCGCGCAACTGTGGGAGAGATGAGCATGGCGATGGAAGACGTGTTTGGACGTCACCGCGCCGAGGTCAAAATTTTGGCTGGTGTCTACGGTGCGGCCTATGAGGGCGACGAAGGGTTCGCAGCTATTCAGGCTGATGTTGAGGCCTTTGCCGAGCAAGAGGGCAGACGCCCGCGTATGCTGGTGGTCAAAATGGGTCAGGATGGTCATGACCGGGGCGCAAAAGTTATTGCGACCGCCTTTGCCGATATCGGATTTGATGTTGATGTTGGCCCATTGTTCCAGACCCCGGCCGAGGCCGCACAAGATGCCATCGACAATGATGTGCATGTGATTGGGATCTCCTCACAGGCAGCCGGGCATAAAACTCTGGCACCAAAACTGGTTGAGGCGCTGCACGCCCAAGGCGCAGGTGAGATCTTGGTGATTTGCGGCGGGGTGATCCCACAGCAGGATTACCAGTTCCTGTATGACCGGGGCGTTAAGGCAATCTTTGGTCCCGGAACCAATATCCCCGAGGCCGCAAAGGACATTCTGAGCCTGATCCGCGCCGCCCATCGCGAGTAATCGGGGCGGCGAGATTCCCGCATCGATTCATCTCGTTACTTGAATCAGCGGGAATTCTGACGCATCACATATGGGCAGGAGGTTCGCATATGGCATTGTCGGTTCGTCAACAGATTACATATTGGGGCATCGCAATTTTGCTGTTCCTCACGATTCTATGGTTCTTGGGTGATGTGCTGCTGCCCTTCATCGTGGGCGGGGCGATCGCGTATTTCATGGATCCTGTGGCTGACCGTTTGCAGCGCGCAGGGTTTTCACGGATGTGGGCGACGATCACCATCTCGGCCGCTGCAGTGCTGGTGTTTGTGCTGATGGCGCTGCTGATCATTCCGACAATGGTCAACCAGCTGACATCGCTGATTGAAATAGCACCAGAGCTGTTTTCAAGATTGCAAACCTCACTGACCGAGCGTTTTCCACAACTGATCGATGCAGAATCGCCCGTGCGCCAAGCGTTGACTAGTCTGGGCGAAACCATCCAATCGCGTGGCGGGGAATTGGCCAATCAAGTGCTGAATTCCGCACTTGGCGTCGTCAATATTTTGGTCTTCGTCGTCGTGGCTCCGGTGGTGGCATTCTACTTGCTGCTGGATTGGGACAATATGGTCGCCAAAATTGATGAATTGCTGCCGCGTGACCACCAGCCCGTGATCCGAAATCTGGCCAGTCAGATCAACCAGACCCTTGCGTCGTTTGTGCGCGGTCAAGGCACGGTCTGTGTGGTTTTGGGCACCTACTACGCTGTCGGGCTGATGCTGGCAGGTCTGCAATTTGGTTTGATTGTCGGTTTCATCGCCGGGCTGCTTTCGTTTATCCCCTATATTGGCGCGCTTATTGGTGGGGTTTTGGCAATTGGTCTAGCGCTTTATCAGTTTTGGGGCGAATGGGTCTGGATCGCGGTTGTGGCAGGCATTTTCATGACTGGCCAAGTGCTAGAGGGCAACGTGCTGACCCCCAAACTGGTTGGCGGTTCGGTTGGATTACATCCGGTTTGGCTGATCTTTGCGTTGTCGGCCTTTGGCTCACTATTTGGGTTTGTTGGCATGTTGGTGGCGGTGCCAGTTTCGGCGATCATTGGTGTTTTGGTGCGCTTTGGTTTGGCACAATACCGTGGCAGTCTGCTTTTCCGGGGTCTCGGCCAAGACAGTGAAGACGATTGAGCCATGGCCGAGCAGCTTGTCTTTAATCTTCCAGCGCGCCCCGCGCTGGGCCGTGCGGATTTCTTTGTATCGCCGATGAATGAGCCTGCTGTGCAGACAATAGAGGGGTGGCATGACTGGCCACTTGGTAAACTGGTGCTTTGGGGGCCAGAAGCCTCTGGTAAAACACATTTAGCTCATGTCTGGGCCGACCTGAGCGGCGCCGAGATTGTGTCTGCGGTCGATCTGGTGGAGCGCGACATCCATGAAATCGGCGGGTTCGTTGGTGTCGAAGACGTTGACCAGATCGCAGGCAATCCTGCGGCTGAAGAGGCGCTGTTTCATCTGCACAACCTTGTGCAAGAGGCGGGGGGGGCGTTGCTGCTGACATCGCGCATCGCTCCGGCGCGCTGGAATTTACATTTGCCAGATCTACAAAGCCGCATAGCGCAGGCCGTTGTGGCCAGATTGCAGCCACCGGATGACGCATTGCTTGCGGCTGTTTTGGTGAAACAGGCAACCGATCTGCGTCTGGCAATCCCGCCTGATCTGGTCCAGTTTGTGGTGCCACGGATGGAGCGTTCTTTTGCAGCAGCACGTGATCTGGTGCTGGAGCTGGATCAACGTGCACTGCTCGAAAAACGGCGACCCTCGCGGGCCTTGGCTGCGGCTATCCTTGCGGATTGGAATGAATAAATGTCACGATACTGTCACATCCCTTATCTATCGCAGTTCTCATGATTGCAGCTGATTTCCTTAATGCGCCTTATCCCGAACCAGTTGTATTGCCTGAGGCAATGATCACGGGGCCAGAGCGATTTTTTAACCGTGAACTGAGTTGGTTAGCGTTCAATTGGCGCGTACTCGAGGAGGCGCGGAACCCACGCGTACCTTTGCTCGAGCGTGTGCGATTCATCTCAATTTCTGCCGCAAACCTGGACGAATTTTATACTGTGCGGGTCGCCGGCCTGCGAGAGTTAGCAATGGCAGGCATCACCACCCCGTCGGATGATGGCCAGACGCCAGCGGAACAGCTGGCATTGATCAACGCGGATGCTCGAAAGCTGATGCAGGCCCAACAGGACGCTTGGGTTGAGGTGCGCTGCGAGCTGGAAAAAGCCGGTATCGAGGTGGTGACGCGTGCCGATCTCGACCCTGAAGATATCGACCTTCTGGAAGAAGTGTTCTTGAGCCAAGTCTTTCCGGTTCTGTCACCGTTGGCCATCGATCCGGCCCACCCGTTTCCGTTCATCCCGAACGAAGGCTATTCCTTGGCGCTACAAATGCGTCGCGAAAGAGATGGCCGTGGTTTGCAGGCTTTGTTGCCGATCCCAAACCAGATTGACCGGTTTGTAGCACTTCCGACAGAGGGTGATCGGCTGCGGTTTTTGCCACTGGAAGAGTTGTTGATCCTGCATGTCAGCGCGCTGTTCCCGGGTTATAAATTGACCGGCTCCTGCAGTTTCAGGGTGCTGCGTGACAGTGATCTTGAGGTTGAGGAAGAAGCCGAAGATCTGGTGCGGGAGTTTGAGACCGCGTTGAAACGGCGCCGACGTGGTGAGGTTGTGCGGTTGCAAATCTCAACCAATGCGCCAAAGGACCTGCGCGCGGAAATTACTGAGAAGTTGGTGGTGACTGGCGATGAGGTCGTCGAAGTCTCTGGCATGATCGGGCTGACAGCCGTCAAGGAACTGGTGCTGGACAGCCGTCCTGATCTGATGTGGCCCAGCTTTACGCCGCGCGTTCCCGAACGGGTGCAAGATCACGAAGGCAATATGTTCGCGGCCATCCGGCAAAAGGACATGCTGCTGCACCATCCCTATGAAACCTTTGACATGGTGATCCGCTTTTTGGCACAGGCCGCACGGGATCCCAACGTCCTTGCGATCAAGCAGACGCTCTATCGAACTTCAAACGAAAGCCCGATTGTAGAGGCGCTGTGTGAGGCTGCTGAAAACGGCAAATCAGTGACGGCACTGGTCGAGTTGAAAGCGCGTTTTGACGAGGCAGCGAATATCCGTCAGTCACGTAAGCTGGAGAGGGCTGGTGCACATGTAGTCTACGGTTTTATCAAATATAAAACCCATGCCAAGATCAGCACAGTGGTTCGCCGCGAAGGTGGTCGTCTGGTCACATATACCCATTATGGGACCGGAAATTACCACCCGATTACCGCGCGGATTTATACCGATCTCAGCTTGTTCACGTGCGATGCAGCACTTGGGCGGGATGCGACCAAGGTTTTTAACTATGTTGGCGGATATGCCGAGCCTGATAAGCTGGAAAACCTGTCGATCTCACCGCTGACACTGAAAAAAACGCTGCTGGATAATTTGCAGGCTGAGGCAGATTTCGCCCGTGATGGCAAACCTGCAATGGTCTGGGCCAAGATGAACAGCGTTATTGAGCCTGACATTATCGACGCGCTTTATGCGGCCAGTCAGGCCGGTGTTAAGATAGCGTTGGTGATCCGCGGGATCTGCGGCGTTCGACCGGGTGTCAAAGGTCTGAGTGAGAATATCCGGGTGAAATCGATCGTTGGGCGATTCCTTGAACATCCCCGGATTGTCTGTTTTGGCAATGGCTATGGGCTGCCTGCGAAAAAATCGCGGGTTTATATTAGTTCTGCTGACTGGATGGGTCGCAATCTAAGCAGACGGGTAGAAACCTTGGTCGAATGCAAGAACCCGACCGTAAAGGCGCAAATCGTTGGGCAGATCATGGCGGCTAATATGGCGGATTTGGCGCAAAGTTGGGTGTTACAGCCTGACGGTACCTATTTACGGCCCGATCTGAGCGGCCTTGAGAACCCTTTCTCATGCCATAGATTCTTTATGGAAAACCCGTCGTTATCGGGTCGCGGCTCAGCTGGCGCCAAAGATGTCCCCAAGCTCACTCATTCGAGTGATTGACGCACGCCAAAGCTGTATGCAATCAAACCGACATGATGGGTGAGGCAGGTCTGCTCGGTCGAGTTTCGACTGAGGACGGGAACGAGGCTGAGTGGGGCCCGTTTGGAGCCCCGTTGTTTAATGGTCCCAAGGCGCGTGCTTTGTCGCGTGTCGGCGTTATTGATATAGGGTCCAACTCTGTTCGGATGGTCGTCTTTGACGGGGCGGCACGATCCCCTGCATATTTTTACAATGAAAAGATCCTTTGTGGTCTTGGCGAGGGCTTTGCCGAGACGCAACGACTGCACCCCAAGGGGCGGGCGCGCGCGATCATTGCGCTGAAACGGTTTGCAGTTCTGGCAGACGGGATGCACGTTTCCCCTTTGGTGACGGTTGCCACGGCGGCGGTGCGAGACGCAGAAGACGGCGCTGATTTTCGAGCTGAGGTTTTGGCAGAGACCGGGCTTAACCTACATGTGGTTGATGGCAGCGAAGAGGCCCGGTTGTCGGCACAGGGCGTCTTGCTGGGCTGGCCTGACGCGCAAGGTCTGATGTGCGATATCGGCGGCTCATCAATGGAATTGGCGCAGTTGTTGGGGGGCGGTGTTGTGGGACGGCGGGAAACCTCAGATTTGGGTCCGCTAAAGCTGCAAGGCATCAAGGGCGGCAAACGGGCTGTGAATGACCACATCCGTGACGCGATTGATGACCTGCGGACAAAATTCCCTGAAAATATCGGTCGGCTTTTCTTGGTGGGTGGATCTTGGCGGGCGATCGCGCGGATCGACATGGAGCGGCGCAAATATCCGCTGCACGTGTTGCATGAATACCGGATGAAGCCAAAAGACATTTTTGCCACCATCAAATATATTGAGGCCTCTGATCTGGATGAGTTGCGCGCACGCACTGGAACCAGTGCCGAGCGGATGCGCCTTGTGCCATTGGCGACTCAGGTTCTGAAGATTTTGGTTCGTAAGTTTAGGCCGCGCGAGGTGGCGATCTCAAGCTACGGTATCCGCGAGGGTATGTTGTATGAACAGATGCCTGAGGAATTGCGCCGTCGTGATCCGCTTATTGAGGCCGCGCGTTATGCCGAGGCAACAAACGCACGTTTGCCGGGATTTGGTCGCGCATTGTACCGGTTTATTGAGCCACTTTTTGCCTCGGCCCCGCTAAGCCGCAAACGCCTGAACCGGGCAGCTTGTTTGTTGCACGATGTTAGCTGGCGTGCGCATCCCGATTACCGCGCCGAGGTTTGTTTTGATAATGCGACGCGGGCCAATTTGGGTGGTTTGACCCATGGGGAACGGGTTTATCTGGGGCTGGCGCTGCTGCACCGCTATAAATCTAGCCGAAAAGACACGAATTTTGAGCTACTGCTGGATTTGCTGCCTGATGCTGATGTTATGCGAGCCGAAGTTTTGGGGCGTGCGATGAGGTTTGGCGCGATGTTCACGGGTGACCGTCCCAACGAGTCTGCGGCACTGAAATTCTTTCCCAATAAAAAGATCCTACGGCTGACTCTAAGCTCAGATCGGGCGCGCGATTTATTTGGTGAGGTAGCTGAGGCACGGTTCCACGCATTGGCCGGCGCACTTGGGTCAGAGGCAGTAATTGTGAACGGTCCACAGCGGTCGTGACAATGGCGCACGCGCTTGAGAACTTGCCTGCCCCCAGCCGATGTCCTAAGCCTGCGCGAAGTTTGTCTGGATGAGGATCCTCCGATGCGCGTGTCTCGCTATTTTTTGCCGGTTCTAAAAGAAACGCCAAGCGAGGCGCAGATCGTTAGCCACCGCTATATGTTACGCGCGGGCATGATCAAACAGGCCAGCGCCGGGATCTATTCCTGGCTGCCCTTGGGCCTGAAAGTCTTGCGCAATATTGAGCGGATCGTGAACGAGGAGCAGGAACGCGCGGGCCATATCGCCCTGCTGATGCCAACCTTGCAGCCTGCAGATTTGTGGCGCGAAAGCGGTCGTTATGATGATTACGGCGAGGAGATGTTGCGGATCAAGGATCGGCAAGGTCGTGATCTGCTTTATGGTCCTACAAACGAAGAGTTGATTACCGATATTTTCCGCTCACACGTCGGCAGTTACAAAGACTTGCCCCTGACGCTGTACCACATCCAGTGGAAATTCCGCGATGAGATGCGCCCGCGTTTTGGTGTTATGCGGGGCCGCGAATTCCTGATGAAGGACGGTTATAATTTCGACTTGACCAAGGAAGACGCGCTGCACGCCTATAACCGCCATCTGGTCAGCTATCTGCGCACCTATGAGCGTATGGGGCTACAGGCGATCCCGATGCGGGCTGACAGTGGCCCGATCGGCGGCGACGACACACATGAATTCCTTGTACTGGCTGAAACCGGTGAAAGCGAAGTTTTCTATGATAACGCCGTGACGGACATCAAATTGGGTGCGCGCGCGATCGACTATGACGATGTTGATCAGTGTCAGGCCATTTTGGAAGAATTCACAACGCTGTACGCCCGCACCGATGAGACGCATGACGCAGATGTTTTCGCGCAGGTCCCGGCTGAGCGTCAAATGTCAGCGCGCGGCATCGAGGTTGGTCAGATCTTTTATTTCGGCACCAAATATTCCGAACCGATGGGTGCCAATGTAAACGACGCCGACGGCAACAAAGTGCCCGTGCATATGGGCAGTCACGGCATCGGTGTGTCACGCCTTTTGGGTGCGATCATTGAGGCCAGTCATGACGACAAAGGCATCATCTGGCCCGAAGGTGTGACGCCGTTCCATGTTGGGATCGTCAATCTGCGTCAGGGCGATGTGGACACTGATGGCGCCTGTGAGGCGCTCTATGCATCGATAAAAGCCCTTGGTCTTGACCCGCTTTATGATGACCGTGACGAACGTGCGGGCGCAAAGTTTGCGACGATGGACCTGATCGGTTTGCCTTGGCGGATTACGGTTGGGCCTCGCGGCCTAAAGAACGGTGTGGTTGAGCTGACGTCGCGCCGAACCGGCGAAAGCGAAGAGATGACGCCCGAGGATGCAGTTTTGCGCGTTGCAGGGATTTACGCCGCACTTTGATTGTGAAGTCTTTCGATGGCTACTGCTGCGTCGCCTTATCGGCGGCGCAAGCCCCGGCCAATCCAAAGGATATCTAGGTTGTAAACTTTTTGTCGATCCGGGCCTGCTTGCTTGACCGACTGGGTCAAAGTCCCCAGTTTGCAAACTAACAATAAAAGAAATGGAGCAGACATGGCAGGCCGACCAGCGCCGTTTTCCGGGTTCGAGTTCATGATCGCGTGGCGCTATCTGCGGGCGCGCCGTGCCGAGGGTGGGGTCAGCGCGATGACCTGGATTAGCTTTATCGGTATTGCGCTTGCGGTGATGGCCTTGATTGCGACGTTGGCTGTGCGCTCGGGCTTTCGCCATGAATTCGTTGGCACGATCTTAGGCGCAAATCCGCATGTCAGCGTGCTCAGCTCTGCCCGATTGAACGAAAACGGCCAAATCGATCAGACCATTATTGATTATGCTGGCATGGCCGCGCGTTTGCAGGCCGCACCGGGTGTGGTGCATGCAGCACCAATTATCAAAGGTCAGGTTATGGCGTCTGGCCAAGGGCGCAATTCGGGTGTCGAAGTGATCGGTATCCATCTGGAGGATTTGCAGCAGGTCCCGTTAATTGCGGAACCCGAACAAGCCTTTGGCGATCTGTCGCGGTTGGGTGAGGGGATTGCCATTGGATCGGGCGTCGCCCGGCAGTTGAATGTGGGCGTGGGCGATCGGGTGCGCCTGATCTCGCCGGATGGTGCGCGCACTGCCTTTGGGACCAGCCCACGGGTCAGTGCCTATGAAATCGTCTATATTTTTCAAGTGGGTCGATGGGATATTGACCGCACGCGGGTCTATATGCCGTTTGAGGAGGCGCAGAGTTATTTCAACCGTGACGGCGTCGCCGATGAGATTGAAGTGATGATTGAGGACCCCGAAAACGTTGATGCCCATCTGTTAGACTTGATCCGGGCGGCGGGGGATGGCGCAGTTTTTTGGACCTGGAAAGATAGCTCTGGCGCATTCTTGCAGGCGCTGGAGATGGAGGACAATGTGATGTTCATCATCTTGTCGATCCTAGTTCTGATCGCGACGATGAACATCGTGTCGGGCCTGATCATGCTGGTAAAAAACAAAAGCCGTGACATCGGGATCTTGCGAACGATCGGGTTGTCCGAAGGCTCAATCTTGCGGATCTTTTTCATCTGTGGGGCAGGGGTCGGGGTTGCAGGTACGCTAATGGGGCTCGCCCTGGGGTGTGCGTTTGCAATTTATATCGATCCGATCTTTGCTTTTGTGAACTGGGCTGCGGGTGGTGGCGTCTGGGACCCGTCCGTTCGCCTCTTGTCGACCCTGCCGGCGCGATTGGAGTTTGATGACGTGATTTCAGCCGTATCGCTATCGCTTGGGTTATCGTTCGTTATCACGATTTTTCCGGCACGGCGTGCGGCCCGGATGAACCCTGTTGAGGCGTTGCGCTATGAGTGATGTGGTGTTGCAGCTAGAGGGCCTTGAGAAGGGCTATAAGCTGGATAAACCTGGCGAAGTGCGTGTGTTGCGTGGTGCTGAGTTGCAGGTTGGGCGCGGCGAAGTTGTGGCGATGGTTGCACCGTCGGGCGCAGGCAAATCGACATTGCTGCATATCGCGGGCTTGTTGGACACGGCTGACGCCGGGCGGGTTTTGATCGAGGGTGTCGATCTGAGCGGTGGATCAGATCGCACGCGCACGTCAGCGCGGCGTAGCAAGATCGGCTTTGTCTATCAATTTCACCACTTGTTGCCAGAGTTCACGGCATTAGAAAATATTATGCTGCCGCAGCTGGCACACGGTATTGCGCGCGGCCCGGCAAAGTTGCGTAGTCAGGATTTGTTGGAGCGTGTCGGCGTTGGGCCACGGGCCAATCACCGCCCGGCTGATATGTCTGGGGGGGAGCAGCAGCGAGTGGCGTTTTGCCGGGCATTGGCCAATGCGCCAGCCCTGTTACTGGCCGACGAGCCGACAGGTAATCTGGACCCTGCAACCGCAGATCGGGTATTTGAAGCATTGATGGGATTGGTGCGTGAAACCGGCCTTTCGGCGTTGATCGCAACCCATAATCTTGAACTTGCCGCCCGTATGGACCGGGTTGTCCGGCTGGAAGATGGTATTTTGAAGAACGGTGCCAGCTAAGGTACCTGTTCAGGTGCGGTGGGTGTCAAACCACGCTGCGATCTTGTTAAAAACGGCGTTGCGAATTTCGGGACGCTCCATCATCACTTCGTGCTCGGCGCGGTCAAACATCTCAAGCTGCCCATTGGGCCACTTGGCCATGTAGTCATGGATTGCATCAGCCTCTACGATTTTCTCAAGTGAGCCAATAAACGTCAGCGCCGCCATCTTAGGCGCGTGCAGTTCCATCAATGTTCGGGTCTCTTGAACAGCGGCGTGGACCCACGTCAGTGAGGGACCACCCAAGGCCAGCTCTGGATAGGTCGCGGTCTGGTTGCTCATGTAGTCGAACATAGCTTTGTCGGTGGTCAGTGGATTGTCGTCAAACTCCATCTGTGCTGCCGGGCCCGTGGTTGGCGCAAAAGACTTTCCAAGGCCCAACGGACGGCTGAGCCCCAACACGACGCCAGAAATCATGTTAAAGAACGGCGTCATCTTGATGCCCCACATTGGGGATGTGAAGCAGACAGATTTGACATCTAGACCGTCATGCAATGCGCGCAGCCCGATTGCTCCGCCCATTGAATGCCCGACCAGAAAATAAGGTTTGGGTAGATCCATTTTCGCAAGCGCGTCCCGCATTGCGGCCACATCCTGGCGGTATTCGTCGAACGAGACGACATGGCCCATATCACGTCGATGCGCAGGCCGATCAGCCATGCCTTGGCCGCGCCAATCCATGGCAACGGTTGCGTAACCGCGGCTGGCAAATTCCGACGCTGTACGACCATATTTTTCGATGAATTCAGACCGTCCCGGAAACAGCAGGATCGTACCCTTTACCTCAGGCCCATCCAACGGCCACAGACCAAGTCTGATCCGTGTTCCATCCTTGGTCCAAAGCCACCAGGCTTTTGCACCAGGTGGTCCGTCGGCAATATCGTTGAGGTAGGGGGCTGTTTCCATCTGATGGCCTTAGGCTAGGAATGTGCCAAGGCGCATCGCTGTGCCCATGTCGCCGTCCAGTTTCAGCTTGCCACCCATGAACGCCGATGTCGGGTTCAGATCGCCGCTTAGGATCGACTGGAATGTCTCACTGTCGGCTGTCATGGTCACGTCGGCCTCTTCGCCGTCAGCGGCAGCCCGCACGCCAGATCCGTCGATCAGGATGGCGCCTTCGCCTTCGATCTCAAACTTGGCGGATCCATCGAACCCATCCGCTAACTTCGCACTCAAGGCGGCTACCGCGGCTGAAATCATATCGCTCATCTCATCACTCCTAAATTTTCTGCGCCGTAAGGTCTGGATCATTGAACCAAAGACGCTACACTTGACGTCATAATGAGGATGCTTCCAGCCATATACAATGCTCTCCTAGCGGCAATTCTAGCTTTTGGATTGCTGGGGTCTGCTGTTCAGGCACAAACGCCTGAATTGGATGCGTTGTTTGAGCAACTTCAGGCTGATGACGTACCAAACTGGGAAACCCTAGAGCGAGAGATCTGGCGGCTTTGGTCGCAATCAGGATCAGCTGCGATGGACTTTTTGTTGGAACGTGGACGTGATGCTATGGCCGCTGGTGATTTTACCGCAGCGATCGAACATTTGACCGCGCTGACGGATCATGCGCCTGAGTTTGCAGAAGGCTGGAATACGCGGGCAACGGCCTATTATCTGGCAGATCTTTACGGACCTTCAATCGTGGATATTCAGCGAACGTTGGAGCTGAATCCTAATCATTTTGGTGCGTTGTCCGGGTTGGGACAAATTCTAAAAGCGCTAAGTGAGAATGACGCCTCGTTGTCCGCGTTTCGCCAAGCGGCATCTATACATCCGCACCGACCAGACATACAACAAGCCATAGAACAATTGGAGCGCCTGACAGAAGGGCAATCCCTCTAAGAGCCGGCATGTCTGACGACCGAAATTAAAGGCCATATCGCAGAATGCAGCAAGGGCGCATCGAGGCTGTTTTAGGCCCGACAAATACTGGCAAAACCCACTATGCCATTGAACGGATGTTGACCCACCGCACAGGTGTGATCGGTCTTCCGTTGCGCCTTTTGGCGCGTGAGGTTTATGACCGTATCGTCGCAGCACGAGGGCCGCGCGTTGTGGCACTGCTGACCGGCGAGGAACGGATCGTTCCTGACAGTGCTCAGTATTGGGTCTGTACCGTTGAGGCGATGCCCACCGGCATGGGCTGTGATTTTTTGGCCATAGATGAGATCCAACTTTGCGCCGATCCAGAGCGTGGGCATGTGTTTACGGATCGGCTGCTGCACGCGCGCGGGCTGCATGAAACGTTGTTTCTGGGCGCTGAGACAATGCGCAACGCAATTGCGGAATTGGTGCCCAAAGCTCAGTTTGTGCGGCGCGAACGCTTTTCAGAACTGACATATACTGGGTCAAAAAAGATTAGCCGGATGGTTCCACGCTCCGCCATTGTCGGGTTCTCTGTTGAGAATGTCTACGCGATTGCCGAATTGTTGCGTCGCCAAAAGGGTGGGGCAGCCGTTGTGATGGGCGCGCTCAGCCCGCGGACACGCAATGCACAGGTTGAACTTTATCAAAACGGCGATGTCGATTACCTTGTCGCCACAGATGCCATTGGAATGGGCCTAAACCTTGACGTCCGCCATGTTGCGTTCTCGGGCCTCAGCAAATTTGATGGACGCCAGATGCGGGAATTGCAGCCCAATGAGCTGGCCCAGATCGCGGGCCGTGCTGGGCGCTACACTGAACCCGGTACATTTGGCGTCACCGGTGAGGCAAGCCCGCTGCGCGATGAAGTCGTGCAGGCCATTACTGAGCATCGATTTAAGCCCATTCGGAAGCTGCAATGGCGCAATAGTCGGCTGGAATTTGGTAGTGTTTCACGGCTGATTGGGTCACTAGAGATGCGCACAGACGATGAATGGCTATCGCGTGCGCGCGATGCGAACGACGTTTCTGCGCTGAAAACAATTTCTGAGATGCCCGGCATCCTTGAGCGCGTCGGTGAGGCACCAGCTGTCCGGCGGCTGTGGGATGTATGCCGAATTCCTGATTTTCGTGGGATAAGCCCGGCCGAGCATGCAAGTCTTTTGGCGCAGATTTTTGAGTTTTTGCAAGACCATAGCCGAATACCAGATGATTGGCTTGCAGGGCAGATTAAACGCATAGATCGTGCTGATGGTGATATTGATACATTATCAAAACGGTTGGCGTATATCCGCACATGGACATATGTAGCACAACGTTCAGGCTGGGTTGATGACGAAAGTCATTGGCGTGGGGAAACGCGTGCCGTAGAAGACCGATTGTCGGATGCGCTTCATGAGCGTCTGACCCAAAGATTTGTTGATCGGCGTACATCCGTATTGCTGCGCCGATTGAAGCAGAAGGAGAGCCTTGTGGCCGAGGTTAACACTAAAGGTGAAGTTACGGTTGAGGGCGAGTTCGTCGGCCGTTTGGAGGGGTTTCGCTTCTTGCAGGATGCTTCGGCATCTTCGGAAGAGGGAAAAACCCTGAGGCAGGCGGCAATGCTCGCGCTGCGCCCCGAGCTGCATTTGCGTGCGGATCGGTTCTATAACGCACCTGATACCGAATTTGACTTTACCGAACAGGGTGGCCTGATGTGGGGCGAGCATGCCATTGGCAAGTTGGTCAAAGGCCCAGAAGTTCTGCGCCCAACCGCTGAGGCATTTGTCGATGATGAGGCTGGGCCAGAGGTGATGCAAAAAGTGCAGCGCCGCTTGCAGCACTTCATCGACCGCAAGATCGCAAATTTGTTTGAGCCACTGCTCGCATTGTCGCGCGATGAGGCTATTGACGGTCTCGCACGTGGATTCGCGTTTCAGTTGGTTGAGGCGTTGGGCGTCTTGCCGCGTTCGCAGGTCGCCGATGACGTAAAGTCGCTGGACCAAGATGCACGCGCGGTTTTGCGCAAGCATGGGATCCGGTTTGGCCAGTTCACCATCTTTCAACAGTTGCTGCTGAAACCGGCGCCGACGCGGTTGCGTCTAGTGTTGTCGGGATTGTCCAAGGGGCTGTCCGAGTTTGCCGAAAGCCCACCGCCGGGATTGGTTACGATCCCCGCGATCAATGGCATCGATGCGAGCTTTTATACGATGTCGGGTTACAAAGTGGCCGGGCAACGTGCAATCCGGATCGACATGTTGGAACGTCTTGCAGATTTGTTGAGGCAAAAAGATACGCGTGGTGGGTTTGAGGCGAACGCCGACATGCTTTCTATCACCGGCATGACGCTAGAGCAATTTTCAGATCTGATGACTGGGTTGGGCTACAAGGCCGAACGTGGTGAGCGTGCAAAGGTCAAAGTGGTCCCAGTCGCGCCCGAAACGCAGGCAGACCAGACGCCCGCGAATGTTGCGGATGATGTTGTGGATGACACCGCCGCTGAAACTTCGGCCGAAACGATTGTAGAAACAGGCGTTGAGGTTGCAGCCGAGATTGCGGTTGAAACCGATGCAGACGTTCCGGCTGAGGCAGCTGTAGAAGCGGTTGTTGAGGGCTTGCTAGAAACAGATGTTGAGGTTGCGGTCGAAACACCTGCTGAGGTGCCACAAGAGACACTGGCTGAAGCTGTCGTCGAGACAGAAATTTTCTACACATTCAGCTGGGCGCCGCGGCGTCGCGCGGCCCCACAAGGCCAGCGACGTGAGAACGACCAACCAAACACCCAAGGCCAGCCACGCGGTAAGCCATCGGGTAAACCAGCTGGTAAGCCGTCTGGCAAACCCAAGGGTAAGTTCCAGAAACCGCAGCAGCGCGACGACCGGCCCCAGACTTTTTCTGCCCGGCCTGAGCGCAAGGATCGGATTGATCCTGACAACCCATTCGCTCAGGCCCTTGCCGGGCTAAAGAGCAAGTCCTGAGCGAGAGCGACGAGCCGCGGGAGACGCTGCGGCTCGACAAATGGCTTTGGCATGCGCGGTTCTTCAAAACCCGCACGTTGTCTGCAAAAATGACCTCGGCCGGCAGCGTCAGGGTGAATTCGGTCCGGGTGCAAAAACCGGCACAGGCCATAGGCCCAGGTGACGTGCTGACCTTTTCGCAGGGGTCAACTGTGCGTGTCATCAAGATTATGGCAATCGGAACTCGACGCGGTCCAGCCCCTGAGGCCCAAGCGCTTTATGAAGACATTAGCCCACCACAAGACAGTGTTCCAAAGAACCCCCGATTTGAGGGAAAAGGGCGTCCGAGCAAACGCGACCGCAGGATGGCTGATCCTTTCCGCCGGCCACCGCTTGATTGATCCGGTGCATCGGATTACATCCCCTCTCGATGCCACGGAGAAAGCGCCCCAATGACATACGTCGTCACCGATAACTGTATCGCCTGCAAATACACAGATTGCGTTGAGGTATGTCCCGTGGACTGCTTTTACGAAGGCGAAAACATGTTGGTCATTCATCCCGATGAATGCATCGATTGTGGCGTATGTGAGCCAGAGTGTCCGGCGGATGCGATCCGCCCCGATACGGAGCCGGACATGGAGAAATGGGTTGAGTTCAACCGTACGTATTCCATCGCTTGGCCGGTCATAATCACCAAGAAAGATCCATTGCCCGACTCGGACGCAATGGACGGCAAAGACGGCAAGATGGAGATGTTTTCAAAAGCGCCCGGTGAGGGCGGCTGACAGCGATTCGCTGCTCTGACAGGCAATTGCGCCGCAGAGGAGCCTTTTGCGCTGCAGTATTTCCCAGTAAAAAAGGGCTCCTTTGATCAATTGTAATGGTGTTCTTTAAAAACGCCGATTCTTGTGCTATATTGTCGTTACAAACCAGTCTGAGAAAAAGCCGTGGGCCTGCAAGCACACGCAAACAATCAGAGGCGTCTAGAACCGGTTGTGGAAAGGTCTTCTTTCCACCCGTTTTTTTTGTCGGCTGATGTATTGAGGCCGAAAGAGGAAGATACATATGAGCAGATCCCGGAAGTCACAGGAATTCAGCCCAGATGAGTATGTGGTATATCCCGCTCATGGCGTCGGTCAGATTGTCACCATTGAGGAGCAAGAGATTGCAGGTCTGACATTAGAGCTGTTTGTGATCTCGTTTGCCAAGGACAAGATGACCCTGCGCGTTCCCACTGCAAAAGCGACTGAGGTTGGAATGCGGTCTCTGTCCAGTCCTGATGTGGTTACCAAAGCCCTTGCGACACTCAAGGGTAAAGCGCGCGTTAAGAAGGCGATGTGGTCCCGTCGGGCACAGGAATATGAGCAAAAAATAAATTCAGGCGATCTGATTTCGATCGCTGAGGTCGTACGCGACCTGCACCGGTCCGATGATCAGCGTGAGCAGAGCTATTCTGAGCGACAGCTTTATGAAGCGGCTTTGGAGCGTCTGACCCGTGAGTTGGCTGCCGTAAACGACATGGACGAAGTTGGCGCGCAGAAGCGTGTTGGGGATGTCCTGTCTGCACGAACTGCCGCTGCTGCTGCCGCTGCTGCCGCTGCTGCGTAACGGCAGGCTGCACCGATAATTCTTAAAACCGCCGCGACCTAATAGTTGCGGCGTTTTTTTATTGTCAGCTTAACATAGTTGCAAGAGCTGTAAGGGCTGCGATCTCGGAAATTTGTTGTGTAGCCCCAAGGATGTCACCGGTCTGGCCTGCAATTTTTGCCCGTGCGATCAAGCCCATCCCAAGCGCCGCACCATAGGCGACGGCACAGATCCAAAGGCCCAAAACACCCCAAATCAAAAGGGCGATGATGCCCGCGACACCTGCTGCCACAAGGGCGGTTCGTTGATCTGGACGCCCCACACTGCGCGACAGACCTTCGGCCCGGGCATGTGGTAGGGCAGCCATTACCGCAACCATTGGTGCGCGTGAAACAGCGGCAACACCAAGGATTGCGAGGGCCGGGGACGAGGTTGCCAGAAGTGCCACTAGCAAGGTCCAGCGCGCCAGCAATGCCAAGATCAGGGCGATCACGCCATAGGCGCCAATGTGGCTGTCTTTCATGATCTCCAGCCGGCGAGTGCTGTCCCATCCACCCCATAGCCCATCTGCAGTATCGGCTAGCCCGTCTTCGTGCATCGCACCCGTTACCACAATAAGTGTCGTCAGGATCAAGGCCGCTGTCATTGCGGTTGGAATTAACAGCGCCTGAGCGACCAGTGCCACAAGTGCCGCCAGCCCTCCCACAACCAGACCGACAATCGGGTAGGCCCAACTGGCCCGGGATGAGCGTGCCAGATCGGGGGGGGTGGGCAGTGGAAGCCTGCTCAAAAGACCTAAGGCCAACCAGACATCTGAGCTAACAATTAAGGCCCCATCGGCGCCAATGTCGCGTTTTTTCATTTCTTGGGCCTTTTTGTTGCATTCCCCTTTGATGTCTGGGGATAAACACAAGCAAGACCAACTGGCAACGAAAGACCTTTTTAATGACTGTACCCTTCCGCTCCATTTTCGAATTCACAGAACTTCTGTCAGGGGCGTCGGGTCCCTCAGAGGCGGCGATTGCAGGTGCGATTGGCCGTAACGGCCAGTTGACCAAGCCGCCGGGTGCATTGGGGCGCCTGGAAGAGCTAGCGATCTGGATGGCCGGTTGGCAAGGGACTGCAACGCCAACGATCAACGCGCCCCAAGTCTTGATCTTTGCAGGCAATCACGGGGTCTGTGCGCAAGGGGTCAGCGCCTTTCCGCCAGAAGTGACCGCGCAGATGGTGATGAATTTTCAGCATGGCGGTGCTGCGATCAACCAGTTGAGCAAGGCCTTTGGTGCCAAGATGGACGTGCATGCCATTTCGTTGGACCGCCCGACAGTCGATTTCACAACTGGTGCTGCGATGAGCGAGCCGGAATTGATTGAGGCGCTGTCTATTGGCTGGTCCGCAGTTGACCCCGCGACCGATCTGTTGGTGACAGGCGAAATGGGCATTGGCAACACAACCGCAGCTGCTGCAATTTCCCATGCGCTGTTTGGCGGGAGCGCGTCCGATTGGACCGGGCGTGGCACGGGCGTTGATGACGCGGGCTTGGCCCTAAAGACGGCTGTCGTCGCACAGGGATTGGCGGCCAATCCGTCGGCGCTCGGCAACGGCATGGAGGCGCTGCGCTGTCTTGGTGGTCGCGAACTGGCTGGTATGGCAGGTGCAATCGCGCGCGCCCGGGTTGAGGGGATCCCTGTCATTTTGGACGGGTTTATCTGTACGTCAGCCGCGGCATGTTTGGCCGTTTCTGTCCCGGGCGCGCTAGACCACTCGGTGGCTGGTCACGTCTCTGCTGAGGCGGGACATGGCCGGGTTCTCAGCCAGTTGGGCAAGGAGCCGTTGTTATCTTTGGGTATGCGCTTGGGCGAAGGCTCTGGTGCTGCACTGGCCATAGCCATTTTGCAAGGCGCTGTCGCATGTCATTCGGGAATGGCGACATTTTCTGAGGCGGGCGTGGCCGCAGGCTAAACCTTGCGGCGACCCGGGGCAGGATCTTCTTGCTCCGCGTCGTCTGAGATCTTGCTGTCATCCAGACTTGATACAAGGGCTGTCTCAAGATTGTTGTTCAGCTCACGCGCGCGGGCCATGTATTCGGCATTTTCCGAAACCGAAATGCCGGGTTTCCACAGCTCAGCCAATTCGCGCAGGGTGTGGCGATCATGCCGGTAAAAAGCCTGTTCAACTTCATGCGCCTCGTACTCACTGAGGCCGATATTCTCCAGTACGTAGCGCCCGGCGCGCAAAGAGCCGTCGAACATCTCACGCACGATATCGTCCGCGCCAGCTGCATATAGCTCATAGGTATGCACGCGGTCATAGGCGCGGGCTACGATATGCAGATCTGGGCGAACACTGCGGGCGTATTTCACCAGACTGATGGCGGCATTGCGGTCGTCAACTGCGACGACCAATACCTTGGCATTATCCAATCCGGCGGCGTGCAGCAGTTCGGGTCGTGTCGGATCACCAAAGTATCCGCGAAAGCCAAATTTACGCATTTGCTGGATGGTCGAAAGATTACTATCTAAAATGATCGTGCCGTAGCCTGACGCCCGAACCATTCGATTAACCACCTGACCAAAACGACCGATGCCTGCAATGATGATCGACTGCTGATCATTGATCGTGTCGGCCTCTTGGGTCTTGCCGTCACCTGCTTCGGCTAGTCGCTGTGAGAGGACTTCGTACACGATGAAGAAAAGTGGGGTCAGCAGCATCGATAGGGCGACGATCAGCAACAACAGCTCACTAAGTTCTGGGCCAATCACGTTTTGCTGGATTGAGAATGAGATCAAGACAAATCCGAATTCTCCGGCTTGTGCCAAGCCAAGCGTGAAGAGCCATTTATCACGGCCACGCAGTCCAAAGGTCAGGCCCAGACCATAGAGAATGGCGCCTTTCACGAACATAACCGCAAGGGTCAGGCCTACAATTGTGCTCAGGTTCTCCCAAAAGATCCCGAAATTGATCCCGGCCCCCACAGTGATAAAGAATAGGCCCAACAACAGGCCCTTGAACGGTTGGATGTCGGCCTCCATCTCGTGCCGGAATTCTGAGTTGGCCAGAACGACGCCTGCAACAAAAGCGCCAAGGGCTGGTGAGAGGCCCACCAGGATCATCAAGAACGCAATGCCAACAACGATGATAAGCGAAACGGCAGTATACATCTCACGCAGGCGGGCCATGTGGATGAATCGAAACAGCGGGCGCGTCAGATAGTGCCCACCAAGGATGATTGCTGCAACCGCACCCAGCGTCACCAGCGTGACCCCCCAACCGGGCAGGCCATCAACCAGAGACATCGACGCATTTTCGCTGTGGTCATCTGTGATATAGGCAGCGCCTTGGGTGACGAGCTCTGCGATCTCGGACATCGCCAGCAGAGGCAAAAGCGCCAAAATCGGAATCACAGCGATATCCTGTGTCAGCAACACCGAAAAGGCAGACCGCCCGCCACCTGTCTTTGTTAGTCCCTTTTCACTGAGTGTTTGCAATACGATAGCAGTTGAGGACAACGCGAAGATCAGTCCAACCGCCAATCCCATTTGCCAATTCAGACCTAGTATCATTGCACCTGCACAAACGGCCAACGTGGTCAGCGTGACCTGAAATCCACCCAGACCGATCAGTTTTTGACGCATGTCCCACAAGGTGCGTGGATCAAGTTCCAGTCCAATGACAAACAGCATCAGAACAACGCCAAATTCGGCAAAATGTTGCAGGTCTTGGGTTTCCGTACCGACCAAGCCAAGGACTGGCCCGATCATGATGCCCGCAATCAAGTACCCCAAAACCGATCCAAGGCCACAGCGAACAGAGAGTGGGACGGCGATGACCATCGCGCCCAGATAGATTGTCGCCTGAAGCAAAATTCCGTCCATCGGTGGTCCTTGGGTCGGCCCCTTTACAAGGGCAGGGGAGAGTCGGCTTTCATCTGGTCCATAACAATTTGGGATTGGACCCGGGCAACAACCGGATGTGGTAAAAGTAGACCATGGATCAATTGGTGCAACCCCGCCAAGTCGCGGCACCAGACCCTTAGCAGGTAATCAGCCTCACCGGTCAATGTGAAGGCGGCCGTGATCGCTGGTGTGGCACTGACAAGACGTGCAAAGCTGACGGCGGCGTCAGATGAGTGGGTGGCCATCTGAACCTGAACAAAGGCCTGAACGCCCAACCCAACGGCATTCGGGTCAATCTGCGCATGACTGCCAACCAGAATTTTTTCGGCCTCCAGCCGTTGCCGTCTTCGTCCCGCCTGACTGGGCGACAGGTTCAACGCCTCACCCAATTCCAATGCCGTCAGATGTGCGTCACGCTGAAGTGCGATCAGTAATCGGCGGTCGGTATCATCCAGCATTCGCAAAATCTCCGCATGAAAATGAGATTAATTGCGGGATTATTGCGTAATATGGGTAAAAAGCCCAGATCAATGCGCAAATAATGTATTATGAATGCGGTATAGTGCTTTTGATGTCCCTTTCAGCAGGAGCGAACCGATGGGCCCTTTCCCGCACGATGCGCCGCGCGCAACGATCTCTGACCAAAATCCCGCTGGGACTGACGGCTTTGAGTTTGTTGAGTTTTCGCACCCCGAACCGCAGCAGCTGCGCGATCTATTTACCAAGATGGGTTACACGCACACCGCGACTCACAAGACCAAGGCGATCGAGTTGTGGCAGCAGGGCGATATCACCTATGTGATCAATTCCCAGCTTGATTGCCACGCCACGCGGTTTGTTGCCGAACATGGCCCCTGTGCGCCGTCAATGGGCTGGCGGGTGGTGAACGCAGATCATGCATTTCGCCATGCGGTTTCCAAAGGCGCCACGCCCTATGAGGCTGCGGACAAAACGATGGACGTCCCGGCAATTGTTGGGATCGGCGGAAGCTTAATCTATTTCATTGACCAATATTACGACACCAGCCCCTACAATACTGAGTTCGACTGGGTTCATGACGCACATCCCGAAGGCGTCGGGTTCCACTATCTCGACCACCTGACGCATAACGTCCAAAAGGGAAACATGGACGTCTGGTTTCGGTTCTACTGCGACATCTTCAACTTTCGTGAGATCCGGTTTTTTGACATTGAAGGCAAATTCACTGGCCTTCTGTCGCGTGCCCTGACATCCCCGTGTGAGCGGATCCGAATTCCGATCAATGAAGACCGGGGTGAAAAGGGTCAGATCGTTGAATATCTGAAACGATATAACGGCGAAGGGATCCAGCATATCGCCGTTGGTGCGCGGGATCTTTATGCTGCGGTTGATGAGATTGCTGAGCGTGGCATCCGCTTTATGCCCGCCCCACCTGCCAAGTATTATGAGCTGAGCCATCAGCGTGTCGAAGGCCATACCGAACCGCTGGACCGGATGCAGAAATACGGCATCTTGATCGATGGTGAGGGTGTCGTGGATGGCGGAGAGACCCGGATTTTGCTACAGATCTTCTCTAAGACCGTGATCGGCCCCATCTTCTTTGAGTTTATCCAGCGCAAGGGAGACGATGGCTTTGGTGAGGGGAACTTCAAGGCGCTGTTTGAGTCGATCGAGGCCGATCAGATTGCACGCGGCGTTCTGGACGAAGCATCCTGAACGGCCCAGCCAGCACGCCACCAAAGATTCTTCATGGCAATCTGATGATGACACAGATCGCGCACTTGCAAATTGCACGCCTCTGAGGTCCTTTATAACGCAACACGCGCCCAAGGAGGAAAGGCATATGAAACGGTCTGAGATCAATGAAATCATGGCAGAGGCTGATGCCTTTATCCGGTCGTTTGGGTTTATTTTACCGCCATTTGCGTATTGGTCGCCCGACCAGATGAAGGCAGAGCGCAGCCGGATAGATGCGGTGATTGACGCACGTCTTGGTTGGGATATCACCGATTATGGGCTGGGTAATTTTGATGATATGGGCCTATTCCTGTTTACCGTCCGCAATGGTCGCCAAGACGACCTGAAGCGGGGTGGTGGCATGTGTTACGCCGAGAAGATTATGATTTCGCGCCACAATCAGATCAGCCCCATGCATTCGCACTACGTGAAAGCCGAAGATATCATCAATCGCGGCGGGGCGACCCTTGCGATAGAGCTGTTTGGCTCTGAGCAAGAGGGCAGTTTTGACGCCAATGCGGGCGGCACCGTCTGGTGTGACGGGATCCAGCGTGATTTCAAACCGGGTGAGGTCTTAATGTTGGCGCCGGGTGAAAGTGTGACATTGATGCCGGGCGACTGGCACAAGTTTTGGGGCGAAGGTGGCGATGTGCTGATCGGGGAAGTCTCAACAGTCAACGATGATGAAACCGACAATTGGTTCCGTGAACCGATTGGCCGCTTTTCCGATGTCGAGGAAGACGTCGCGCCGAGCCATCTGTTGGCGTCTGACTACGCCAAATGGCTGGAATGACCGCTGACTAAGCCGCGAAATTAAAAAGCTTATTGAGGGGCAAATCATGGGCATGCTGCTCCATCAGATCGAATATTGTATTAGTAAGTGCCGGCATAGAGGGTGGGGTGCCCAGCTCTTCGATGCCGCCGATCTAGTCCTGTGTTTCCAGAATTTTCACCTCAATCTGTGGGACCTGATGGATCCGCAGCACATCATAGTTGGGGAAGTTTGATTACTGAACTTCGCCTTGGGCAAAACTGATCTCACCCATGATCACCGCACTTAGGCTAAAGATCAGACCTGAGGCCATTTGGTCTTGTCGCGCTTGCGTTCTGGCCTCTCAATTCATTTAGGCAGCCTTTCGTTCGAAGGCCAAGGGGCTTTTGCCACCTAACGACGAATGCCGCCGTCGTGGATTATAGAACCCATTGATATATTGGAATATCGCGCCCTCGGCTTGGCGTCTGGTTTCCCAGCGGCTCCGCCAGATCAGCTCTGCCTTGATGGATTTGAAGAACGTTTCCACCATGCATTGCCTGACAGGCGATTTACAAAGTAAATCTGCCGAGAGGGGAATTATCGTAGCAATTTCCTTTTCCGCTCATCCACTGCCCCGGCAGTGCATGTTTACATGCATGAGAGGGGGATACTTTGAATCCATGCTTCGAAAGACACTTCTGATAGTCATGTGAACAGTATTGCGACCCACGATCCGTATGATGAATACAGCCCTTCGGTGGTTGCCGTAGGGCCACCGCCATATCCAGTGTTCGGACCGCCAAGTCGCGTTTCATCCGGTTGCTGATAGCCCAACCAATGACGCGCCGGGAATACAGATCGAGGATGACGGCCA